>CAIUUO010000100.1 GCA_903902325.1 uncultured Bacteroidia bacterium | reverse complement strand
ATGATGCCGGTGGGGGAGGCGGCCAGCGCGGCGCGCATGGATAGGGTGGGGCGCCGCATGGCTTCCGAAAAATGCTTTTCGAGTTCATGAAGCGGGATAAGCTTCTTTTGGGCTTCCACTTCGGTGCGCTTATGGGCGATGATCTCTTGAAGAATGTCTTTCATAATTATTTTTTTTACCACAAAGGTCACAAAGTACGCACGAAGGACACAAAGTGAAAATTGACAATTGACAGTTGACAATTGACAATGATGGGAATGGCAAAATACGAGCCCTTTGAGTCCTTTGTGTTTTCCTTTGTGACCTTTGTGGTTAAACTTTTCATGAATTCAGCTCCACAAATTTCCTGAATTTTTCGGCCGCTTTGCCGCTTTGCAACGATTCCCTTGCCTCGTCGATGCAAACAGCGATGCTTTTCTCCGGACACAGTACCCTGATCGCGAAGGCCGCATTGGCGATCACGCAGTTGTTCTGGGCGGTAGTGGCTTTCCCCTCTAGTACCAGGTCGAAGATCGCCGCGGCCTTGTCGATGGTGTCGCCACCGTACAAATCGGCTTCGATGTTGCGTTCGAACCCGATCTCTTCGGGCGAATAGATGTGCTCGCTCTTGCCCGTGATTACCTTGAACGAATCCGTCAGCGATATTTCATCGTAGCCATCCAGGCTGTGCACCACCGCGAAACGGTTGCCACTGTGCTGGAAGGAGTAGCTATACATTCTCAAAAGCGGCAGGTTGTACACCCCCAGCAACTGGTTGCGCGGCATCGCCGGATTAACCAACGGTCCGAGCATGTTGAAGAAATTGCGCACGCCCAGGCTTTTCCTCACCCCTGCCACTGCTTTCAGCGCCGGATTGAAGATCGGGGCATGGAGGTACGCCATGTTGGACTGGTCGATGGAGCGTTTCAACTTGTCGATGTCGGTGGTGAACTTCACCCCATGGAACTCCATCACGTTGGAGGCGCCGCTGACGCTGGTGGCGCCATAATTGCCGTGCTTGGCCACCTTGTACCCCGCACCGGCCACCACGAAGCAGGCCGCCGTCGAGACGTTGAAGGTATTCTTGCCGTCACCGCCGGTACCAACGATGTCGATCGGATCGAACTCGCTGAGGTCGGTCACAACGCGCATGTCGAGCAGCGCGTCACGGAAGCCGGCCAGCTCTTCGACGGAGATGCTCCGCATCAGGAAGACGGTGATCAGCGACGCAATCTGTGCCTCGGTGTAAAGACCGGCCACCATGTTCTGCAAAATCTCCTTCGCCTCGTCGCGACCGAGGAACTGATGCTCAAAGAGCCTGTATAATATCTGCTTCATAATGTGCTAATGTGCTAATATGCTAATTTGCTAATGTGCTAATGAAAGGGACTCCCAAATTGTCTTTTTATTTTTCATTTGTTCTCCAGCCAATTCGACAATTCGGCGATTCGACAATTCGACAATGAAAGAACGCTTGAATCTTCAGTTTCCCGTATCTCATATCTCATATCTCATATCTTATATCTTATATCTGGTGTTCCAGCCAGTTCTGCATAATCCTCGCCCCTTTCGGTGTCAGTATCGATTCGGGATGGAACTGGACGCCCCTCACGTCATATTTCCTGTGGCGCAGGGCCATGATTTCGCCCGAGCCATCCACGGCAGTGACTTCCAGATCGGCGGGGAAGGCATCGGAGCTTACGGCCCAGGAGTGGTACCTTCCGGCTTCGAAGGAATGGTCCAGTCCGGCGAACAACGGATCATCACTGACCACATCGATCTGCGATGCGACACCGTGGTGCACCTCCCTGATGTTGACCAGGGTGGCGCCAAAAACCTCGCCGATGGCCTGGTGACCAAGGCAGACGCCGAGGATGCTTTTGGTGGGGGCGTAGGTCCGGACGATCTCGGTCAGCAATCCCGCTTCGGAGGGGATGCCCGGTCCGGGACTCAGCAGGATCTTGTCGTAGGCGCCTGCTTCGGCGATGGTAAGGGCGTCGTTCCTGCGGACATCCACCTCGTAGCCCAGCGACCGGATCAGGTGGACCAGGTTGTAGGTGAAGGAGTCGTAGTTATCTATCAATAATATATTCTTCATCGTACTTAGTTTTTGAGATTTACTGCGATGTCGATCGCCCGTTTCAATGCGCCCAGCTTGTTGTTGACCTCCTGCAGTTCGCTCTCGTCGTTGCTTTTGGCGACGATGCCCGCACCGGCCTGGTAGATCAGGGTATTCCCGCGGCTCACGAAGGTCCGGATGGTGATCGCCTGGTTGAGGTCGCCGTTGAAGCCGATGAAGCCGATGCACCCGCCATAGGCGCCCCTGTCGTGGGGCTCCAGTTCGGAGATCAGCTGCATGGCCCGTACTTTCGGGGCGCCGCTCAGCGTGCCTGCCGGGAAGGTGTCGGTGAAGGTTTTGATGGGATTGCTTCCGGCATTGATGGTGCCGCTCACCCTCGAAACGAGGTGGATCACGTGGGAATAGTAGTGCACCTCCTTGTAGAAGTCGATGCCCACGTCGTGGCAGTTGCGGCTCAGGTCGTTGCGCGCCAGGTCGACCAGCATCACATGCTCGGCATTCTCCTTGGGATCTTTCAGCAGCGCTTCGCTCAGGGCCTTGTCCTGGACCACGTCACCTGTACGGCGCATCGTGCCGGCGATCGGATCGATGGTGGCCCTGCCGTTGCTAATTTTGCAGTGGGTTTCGGGGGAGGAGCCGAAGATCCGGAATCCGCCGAAATCGAAATAGAAGAGGTATGGCGAAGGATTTACGCTGCGCAGCGCTCTGTATACCTTGAAGTCATCGCCCAGAAACGGCTGTTCGAACCTCCTGGAAAGTACGACCTGGAAGACGTCACCCCGCAGGCAGTGCTTGATTCCGCTGCGGACCATCTCCCTGTATTTTTCGTCGGTGATGGGGGAGCTTTCCTTGCCGTTTACCCTGAAATCGTAGGAGGCGTAATTGCGGTTGGCAATCAGGATCTCAATCTCTTCGAGGTTGGGGGATTCGCCCTCTTCTGTAAGTTCGATCAGGGTCATTTCGTCCTTGTAATGGTTGAATACCAGGATGTATTTGTAGAGGATGTAGAGCAGGTCGGGGGCGTCGTTCTCGGCCTGATGGGTCTCGATGACGTTGATTTTTTCGAGGTAGCGCACCGAGTCGAAGGCGGTGTAGCCAAAGACGCCACAAACAGAAGCATGCTCGCCCGTTACCACGAACCGGCCCATGAAATCGTTGAGCGCCTCCGGAACACCGAATTGGTCGCTCAATGCAACATCCGAACTGGTGCCGTCGGGAAACTGTGAGGTGCAGATTCCGCCGTTGATCCCGACCCGCGCGATGGGCCTCAGGGCGATGAAGGAGAGGCTGTTTTCACTCGCGTGGAAGTCTGAGCTCTCGAGTAACACCGACTCGGGGTAGACATCCCTGACCTTCAGGTAGATGCTCACCGGGGTGTGCAGATCGCCAAGGACCTGTTTGCTGCAAGCTTTGTAAAAGTATTTTTTGTTTGTGGTCATATCCAATCAATTTTATGTTTTGCCTAAATTATTTGTCCTCCCTTTTCAATATTCATTCCTTCTGAAATTATCATAAATTCATTTTCCAATATTCTACCGCAGACGGTGTTTTTTTTGCGATCCGTTTCCCCCCGGTTGAAACCGGGGGCTATTGATATTCAACCCCGCCGGGGTTGGAAACCGGCAACATCCATTGCCATTTTCCTATTCTCCTAATTTTATCTTCTCTGTCTCTCTGTCAACCCTTCGCCACTTATACTTTGCTCAGGGACAGGTTTTTATTTTTTTTATTGACCCTTCGACTAGCTCAGTGGAGTTTTGGTTCAGGGACTACTTTGCCCAAGTTTCGGGAGTAGCTGTCCCCAGTCTCCCAGTCCCCAAGTCCCTCAGTCTTTTCCGTCTCTCCGTCTCTCCGTCTCTCCGTCTCTCCGTCATCCTAGTCGTCCCCTCGTTCCATCTCTTTAATGTAAGTGTCCATATCCTTATCCCCTCTTCCCGATAGGTTGAGCACTACCACATCCGTCGGCAGGAAGGCCACTTTTTCGAGGGCTCCGAGGGCATGGGCCGATTCGAGGGCGGGAATGATGCCTTCCATCCGCGTCAACTCGAAGGCGGCGCGCAGGGCTTCGTCGTCGTTGATGGCCAGTACGGTGGCGCGCTTGGTGGCGGCGAGGTGGGCGTGCATCGGTCCGATACCTGGGTAATCCAGTCCGGCGGAGATGGAGTAGGGCTCTTCGATCTGGCCGTCGGCGCTCTGCATCACGAGGGATTTGGAGCCGTGGAGGATGCCCATCCTGCCTAGTTGGATCGTGGCGGCGCTCTCGCCGGAATCGATTCCCTTGCCACCGGCTTCGGCCAGTACTATTTTTACCCGCAGGTCGTCGAGGTAGTGGTAGATGGTGCCGGCGGCATTGCTGCCTCCACCCACGCAGGCGATCAGGTAATCGGGATAGTCGCGGCCTTCCTTGACCAGCAGCTGTGCCTTGATCTCCTTGCTGATGACGGACTGCAGCCGTGCCACCATGTCGGGGTAGGGATGCGGTCCGACGGTGGAGCCGATGATGTAATAGGTGTTGGCCGGATTGCAGCACCAGTCGCGGATCGCTTCGTTGGTGGCATCCTTCAGGGTCATGTTGCCGGAGGTGACGGGCACGACTTCCGCGCCGAGCATCTTCATCTTCTGGACGTTGATGTGCTGGCGTTCGACATCCGTCTTGCCCATGTAGACCACGCATTCCATGTCCATCAGGGCGCAGACGGTGGCGGTGGCCACGCCGTGCTGACCGGCGCCAGTTTCGGCGATGATCCTGGTCTTGCCCATCTTCCGCGCCAGCAGGATCTGCCCGATGGTGTTGTTGATCTTGTGGGCGCCGGTGTGGTTGAGGTCCTCCCGCTTCAGGTAGATTTTGCAACCGTATTTCGCGCTGAGCCGTTTGGCCAGGTAAAGGGGGGAGGGTCTGCCGACATAATCCTGCAGCAACTGGTCGTACTCCTTCCTGAATTCTTCGCTTTCGATCACGGTCAGATAGGTCGACTGCAGTTCGCTGACGCATTTGTGCAGTATCTCGGGAATGTAGGCCCCGCCGAATTCTCCGTAATATCCGTTTTGATCTGCCTGGTAAGTGTTCATATTATACAGTATTTAAGTTCTTTATTTAAAAGCTATTAGCTCCTGGCTGTTAGCTATTGGCTTTTAGCCGGTTGATATCAAGTTATTTTTGTGACAAGTGAATTTTTACTTTGGGTCCTTCGTGCATTCCTTAGTGTCCATTGTGGTTAAGGTTTTTTTTACCACAAAGGACACCAAGTCCGGCACAAAGGTGACACAAAGTAAACTGTTCATGCATATATCGGTTTCTTACTACTTAATTGTCTCAGATCTCATTTCTCGTAACTTGCCCTTCGACAAGCTCAAGGACCGGAATTTTCGCATTTTATTTAGACCCTTCGACAGGCTCAGGGAGGGCTCACACCAATACCCATAACACGTAACCCATAACTTGGAACCTGTAACTTGCAACCTGCAACAAAGAAAAGAGACCTGCCGCAGGTGCGACAGGTCTCTTGTATATTTTGGTTGTTGAGGGCAAATACAGGTACTGCTTCCTTACGATTTTTGAAGTTTGTAAGAGAGCCACCACCAATATGTATTTGTCAAACGAATTATCATTTCCTTGTTGTTTGCGACAAAACTATAAATTATTTTTTAGAACCCCTATTTTTTTAGGGCTGCAAAGATATAAAAACTATTTGTAATGACAAAACTAATTTTATAATTTATGACTCTTTTCGGTTTGTTTTTAAGGAATAAATATTCGTATAATACTGTAAATTAGTTAATTAATACAATTTGAGTCTTTTTGAATTTCTACAAAGAATTTTCTCAT
>CAIUUO010000099.1 GCA_903902325.1 uncultured Bacteroidia bacterium | reverse complement strand
ATCTCATGTCTTATATCTCATGTCTTATATCTCATGTCTTATATCTCATGTCTTATATCTCATGTCTTATATCTCATGTCTTATATCTCATGTCTTATATCTCATGTCTTATATCTCATGTCTCATATCTTCGACCCACACCAATGCCTACTTTTTCCTTTCGCCTTTATCCTTTTTCCTTTTTCTTCTTTTCCAGCCATTCCTGGAACATCTCGAAAGGCATGTTCATCTTGCGCTTCTCCTTTTGCCAGGCCGGATCATACAACATTCCGGTGCACAGGCATTTGGAATGTTTCATCCTCAGCAGGATGTCGTAGTTGACACAACTCTGGCATCCTTTCCAAAACTGTTCGTCATCCGTCAGTTCGGAAAAAGTAACGGGGCGGTAGCCCAGTTCAGAGTTGATTTTCATCACTGCGAGACCCGTTGTTAATCCAAACAGTTTGGCTTCAGGGAACCGTTTTCTGGAAATTTCAAAGGCCTTGTGCTTGATTTTACGGGCCAGACCATGTCCGCGGTAATCCCAGTGGACGATCAGACCGGAGTTGGCCACATATTTTTCGTCACTCCACGACTCAATGTAGCAAAACCCGGCGAATTTGTCCCCATCGAGGGCTATAATCGCTTTCCCTTCCGTGATCTTTCCCGCAATATATTCGTAGGTTCGCCTTGCGATACCGGTCCCTCGCTCCTTGGAGGCCTTCTCAATGGTATCGTTGATTTCGTCTACATATTTAAGATGCTCCTCACCGGCTTGCAGTACCCTGATCTCCGGTTTTTGCTCTTCCTTATCTTTTTTTCTGAAAATCATTGTTGATTCATTTTTCAAATTTTGTTCTGGCTTGTAATTATTAGCCTTTCAAATTATTACGGGTTACAGGTTACAAGTTGCAGGTTACCTGAAAAAATATTGATGTAGCTTTCTTTCCTTTTTCCTTTAGCCTTTATCCTTTAGCCTTCTGTTAAAGCTTGCTTTCCAGGTTTGGCATGATTCCCACCAGCGCCCTGATCACATCGTTCCTTCCAACACCATCCCGCATGACAACGAGAATGGTATCGTCCCCCGCAATCGTACCTAAAATCTCCTTGCATCCCGATTCGTCAATGGCCAGAGCCGTGCTGGGTGCGAATCCCGGCAAGGTTTTTATCACGCCAAGGTTGCCCGAAAATTCCATGCCAAGCACTCCGTCAGCCAGAAAGCCCATCCTGGAGGCATTGGCTTCATGCTCGTGAGGATGAAGCATTTCGTAGGAAGGCAACCTGTAGATGTATCCAACTTTGGCGTCACTTACCTTAATGACCTGCAAAGACTTGAGGTCGCGCGACAACGTTGCCTGCGTCACTTCCATCCCCATCGAAAGCAGCCGCAGTTGCAGGTCATCCTGGTTGCTGATTACTTCGCTGGAGATAATCTTCTTGATCAGTTCGAAACGTTCAACTTTATTTTTCAAAACAATTCAATTATTGTATAATTATTTGTATTAAAATGCAAAGATAATTACAAAATGCATATTATAGAGCATATTTTGTATATTTATATGATATTTGCGTTAAATGTTAAATATTTATGAATATTTATAAAAATACATGGTTCCTTTTGTGATATTGGAAGTTTTAACCTACTTTTGCCTCCGTGCGACAACATCCGGATATATCGATCTTGTTAACGCAAAAAATGCGTTTTTACTGCTGAACAAAAGTAGTGGAAACGCATTTTTTCTTTATTGAGGAATGGTAATTCTGAAAAAGCAATTTTCGATTTTGGATTTAGGATTTAGTCTCCTGCCGAAATTTGGAAACCAAAGGGTTGATTGCGGAACGCACCAACACAAGGCTAAAAGCCAATAGCTAACTGCTAATAGCTTTTTAAAAAGGATAGACAAACAAATAAATATATGCGAAAAGTAAAGTTGGTACTTGAAGACGGAACCTCATTTGAGGGGAAATCTATCGGTTATGAAAAATCGGTGACCGGAGAGGTGGTGTTCTACACCGCCATGACAGGCTATCCCGAGAGTCTGACGGATCCTTCCTATACCGGTCAGATCCTTGTATCCACCTATCCGATGATCGGGAATTATGGAGTGCCCATAGATAAAAAGGTAGACGGACTGCACAGTTATTTCGAATCGGATAAAATCCATATTACCGGATTGGTTGTTGAAGATTATTCATTCGGTTACAGCCACTGGAATGCACAGTCCAGCCTTGCCGACTGGATGATTTCGCAACAGATTCCCGGAATTTACGGCATAGACACCCGCGCGCTGACCAAGATTCTTAGGGAAAAGGGTTCGATGATCGGGAAAATAGAATTTGAAGGCGAACCGATTGAAATGGTCGACCCCAACCTGATGAACCTGGTGGCTAAAGCCAGTACCGACAAAGTAGAAACCTACGGGGAGGGAGATAAAACAGTCGTTTTGGTCGATTGCGGTGTGAAGAACAACATCATCAGATGCCTCATCAAACGCGGAGTCAGGGTGATCAGGGTTCCATGGGATTATGATTTTACCACCCTCGATTATGATGGTCTCTTTCTGACCAACGGACCCGGCGATCCAACCATGTGCGACATCACGGTAAAACATATCAAAACCGCCATCCTGCAGGAGAAACCCATCATGGGCATCTGTCTGGGAAACCAGCTGCTGGGACTGGCAGCCGGTTGCAAAACCTACAAGCTGAAGTATGGCCATCGAAGCCACAACCAGCCGGTTCTGCTGACCGGTACCAACAAATGCTACATTACTTCCCAGAACCACGGTTATGCCATCGACCAGAAATCTTTACCTGCCGACTGGGAGACCCTGTTCTACAATGTCAACGATGAGACCAACGAAGGAATCAGGCACAAAACCAAGCCATTCTTCTCCACACAGTTTCACCCGGAAGCTTCTTCCGGTCCGGTGGATACTGAGTTCTTATTTGATGATTTTATTGCAAACATTAAAAAAGTGCCTAAAGTGCACTAAAGTGACTAAAATGCCTAAAGTTTTGGACTCCAAACAAATATTTCATTTGGCGCAAGTACTTTAGGCACTCTAGGCACTTTAAAATACTTTAGGCACTCAAAAATAAAAACATATGCTCAACACAAATATCAAAAAAGTCATCGTCCTGGGTTCCGGCGCACTGAAAATTGGTGAAGCGGGTGAGTTTGACTATTCGGGTTCACAGGCGCTGAAGGCCCTGAAGGAAGAGGGCGTGTATACCATCCTGATCAATCCCAACATCGCGACCATCCAGACTTCCGAAGAGATTGCCGATAAAATATATTTTCTTCCGGTTACGGCCTATTTTGTGGAAAAAGTCATCCAGAAAGAAAAGCCCGACGGCATCCTGCTGGCTTTCGGCGGACAAACTGCACTCAATTGCGGTGTGGATCTCTTCCGTCAGGGAATCCTTGAAAAATATAATCTGAAAGTGGTCGGAACACCCGTTCAGTCGATCATCAACACCGAGGACCGCGAAATATTCTCCGGCATTCTCCATGAAATTGATGTACTGACACCAAGAAGCATAGCCTGCACCTCTATCGAACAAGCCAGACAAGCCGCAAATACCCTGGGCTATCCGCTGATTATCCGGGCTGCTTATACCTTGGGTGGCCTCGGTTCAGGTTTCTGTTCCAACGAAACGGAACTTAACAAACTGGCCGACAATGCCTTCTCCTATTCCGGACAGATACTCGTGGAAGAGTCCATTAAGGGCTGGAAAGAGGTGGAGTATGAAGTTGTCCGCGACCAGTATGACAATTGCATCACGGTTTGTAACATGGAGAATTTCGACCCGCTTGGCATCCATACCGGAGAGTCGATCGTTGTCGCTCCTTCCCAGACCCTTTCCAATTCAGAATACCATATGCTCCGTGCACTTTCAATCAAAATCATACGCAAGATCGGTGTGATCGGAGAATGTAATGTCCAGTTTGCACTCGATCCAAACTCCGAAGACTACCGGGTTATCGAAGTCAATGCCCGTCTTTCCAGGTCTTCCGCACTGGCATCCAAGGCAACGGGTTATCCGCTGGCATTCGTGGCGGCCAAACTCGGATTGGGTTACGGGCTTCATGAACTGAAGAATTCAGTGACCAAGGTGACCACTGCCTGCTTCGAACCTGCACTCGACTATTGCGTCGTGAAGATCCCGCGCTGGGATCTTGGCAAGTTTGTAGGAGTATCCAAGAATCTCGGCTCAAGCATGAAGTCTGTGGGCGAAATCATGGCAATTGGTCGCAACTTCGAGGAAGCGATCCAGAAAGGACTCCGCATGATCGGAATCGGCATGCACGGCTTTGTCGGCAACCGTGGCGACATGGAGATCATTGACATCGATGAGGAACTGGTCAACCCAACCGACAGAAGGATTTTTGCCATCGCAGAGGCTTTCCACAAAGGATATTCAGTCGACAATATCTGGGAGATCACAAGGATTGACAAGTGGTTCCTGATGCGCCTGCAGAATATTTACCTGCTAAGAAACCGCCTGATTGAATTTGGCTCCCTCGAGAAGTTGCCTGCTGAACTTCTGCGTGATGCTAAAAAGCTGGGATTTTCAGACTTCCAGATAGCCAGGCTGGTATTGAAATCCGGAGTGAAGGACATGAATGTGGAGAGCCTGAAGGTGAGAGAATACAGGAAGAAACTGGGTATTTTGCCTTTTATCAAGCAGATAGATACCCTTGCCGGAGAGTATCCCGCCCAGACCAATTATCTCTACGTGACCTACAACGGATCGGAACATGATGTCACCTTTGAGCACGACAACAAATCGATCATCGTTCTGGGATCCGGTGCCTACCGCATCGGCTCCTCCGTCGAGTTTGACTGGTGTTCGGTAAATGCCGTGAACACCATCCGCAAGGAGGGATTCCGTGCCATCATGATCAACTACAACCCTGAAACAGTTTCTACAGACTACGACAACTGCGACAGGCTCTATTTTGATGAACTTTCCCTGGAAAGGGTGTTGGATATCTGTGATCTGGAAGAACCCAAAGGTACCGTGCTGTCGATGGGAGGTCAGATCCCTAATAACCTGGCCATGAAGTTGCATGCCCAGAATGTGCCGATCCTGGGTACGACGGCCGAAAAAATCGACAATGCCGAAGACCGCAACAAGTTCTCGGCCATGCTCGACAAACTGGAAGTCGACCAGCCTCGCTGGAGCCAACTTACCACCATCGAAGAAATCTTTAAATTTGTAGATGAAGTAGGATTTCCGGTACTTATCCGACCCTCCTATGTTTTGTCGGGTGCCGCCATGAACGTGGTTTCTAACCGCGATCAGCTGGAACATTTCCTTGCACTTGCAACACACGTTTCCAAGGAACATCCGGTAGTTGTATCAGAATTCATAGAGAATGCCAAGGAAATAGAGGTCGACGCCGTCGCCAAAAACGGCGAAATCGTAGCTTATGCCCTCTCCGAGCACGTTGAGTTTGCAGGAGTACACTCAGGTGATGCAACCATCGTCTTTCCACCTCAGAAACTGTATGTGGAAACGATTCGCAGGATCAAGAAAATTTCGCGTAAAATTGCCAAGGCGCTTGAAATCACCGGACCATTCAACATTCAGTACCTGGCCAAGGACAATGACATCAAGGTTATAGAATGCAACCTGCGTGCTTCCAGGTCATTTCCGTTCGTCTCCAAGGTATTGAAGACCAACCTGATCGAGATTGCCACCAAGGCTATGCTTGACGTACCTTTCGAGAAACCGGACAAGTCCCTTTTTGAACTCGATTACGTCGGAGTAAAAGCCGCTCAGTTCTCCTTCCACAGGTTGCTGAATGCCGACCCGGTTTCAGGTGTCGACATGGCCTCAACGGGAGAAGTTGGTTGTATCGGCGAAAACTTCTACGAGGCATTGCTGAAATCAATGCTTTCTGTGGGTTACCGCATTCCGAAGAAAACCATCCTGATCTCATCAGGACCTGCAAGGGGAAAAATAGAGTTGCTTGCAAGCGCCAAAATGCTCAAAGAGAGAGGCTTCACGATCTACGCCACTGGCGGTACACACCATTTCTTCCAGGACAATGGCATAGAAACCGAAAAGGTATATTGGCCCGACGAGGAGGACATGTCGCCAAATACCCTGGAACTCATCAAGGAACGCAAGATCGAAATGGTCATCAACATTCCGAAGGACCATACCAACAGGGAGTTGTCGAATGGTTACCGCATCCGCCGGAATGCCATTGACTTCAACATTCCGCTGATTACCAATGCACGCGTTGCCAGTGCGTTTATCTATGCCATCTGCAAACTGGAGATGGATGATATCAGCATCAAATCGTGGGATGAATACAAGTGAAGGAAAAAGGATAAAGGATAAAGGAAAAAGTGAAGAACGTTTCTATCAAAATTTTCCTGTAACTTGAAACCTGTAACTTGCAACCTGTTACCGGCTAATTGATGAAGGAGTGATACATAAACATTAACAAGAATAAATCTCAAATTATGAAAACACATTTTTTGAAAATAAATGTTGTATTTATTTTGTTCATGGTGTCATTGTCCGGGGGATTTTGTTTTGCACAGTCCATATCAAGTATAGCCGATGATTTCAAACCTTCGACTTTGAATCAACCGGGAAAATTATATCCGCAACTAAACTCACAGGGATATGTTCGTTTCCGCATTGAGGCTCCCCAGGCCCAAAGTGTCGTAGTGAGCCTTGGATTAGGTGGTACAAAAGGCGGTACACCACTCACCAAAACTGCGGATGGTTCCTGGACGGGAACTACGGCAGGACCAATGGAAGAAGGCTTCCATTACTACCACCTCACCATTGACGGCGGCGTATTCAATGATCCCGGAACTCTAAATTTTTTCGGCTCAACCAGGTGGGAAAGCGGCATCGAAGTGCCTGCACATGATCAGGATTTTTATGCATTGAAAGATGTTCCTCATGGTAATGTACAGCAGATACTATTCCCATCAAAGAGTACAAACACTTCCCGCAGGGCATTTGTATATACTCCTCCCGGATATGGGAAGGAAAAAAAGAAACGTTACCCGGTGTTGTATTTGCAACATGGATGGGGTGAAGACGAAACGGCCTGGACAAATCAGGGACATGCCAACCTAATCATGGACAACCTGATTTCCGAAGGTAAGATCAAGCCCTTTATCGTGGTAATGACTTACGGAATGACCAATGAAACAAAATTTGGCGGGCTGAAAAATTTCGATATCATTCCCTTTCAAACAGTGCTTGTCGATGAATTGATTCCCTATATTGATGCTTCTTTCAATACTCTTTGCGATAAACAAAGTCGCGCCATGGCCGGGCTCTCGATGGGTGGTATGGAAACCCATAAAATTACATTGAACAGACCTGATGTATTCTCCTACTATGCTTTGTTAAGCGGTGGTTTATACCTGCCTGAGGAAATTAAAGACAAGTCGAAAGTGAAATTGATTTTTTTGAGCTGTGGCAAGTTTGAAAACCCCGATGGTGTAAAGAATGCTGCAGTTGCATTACAAAATGCCGGTATCCATGCAGTCTACTTTGTTTCCGAGAATACCCGTCATGAATTTCAGACCTGGCGTCGCAGTCTGCTGGAATTGGCACCGTTGTTATTTAAATAAGCCATCCCTGATATCGCGATGTTGTAAAGGTTTACTATTACCAAATCCGTCAGTTTGCTGAAGCTGCTCCAATTGGTCTTGTATAAGCAAAATTGATTCATAACTTTTATTACTTTTGAGTTCAAAGGTTTCATATGGCTCAATGTTTTAGACTTTCCATTTGCATCATATTTTGTATAACTATTTCTGTAAAGACCTATGCAGCAAAATTTTATAGCGTCAATTCCTTGTATGGAATTTCGATGCGGGAGACGAATTATGTCTGCAACGATGACAACGGATTTGTATGGGCCTCATCAAAAACCGGCATTTTAAGGCTGACCAAAGATAATTACCATGTTTACAGGCTTCCCTACGAAATGACCGACGTAATCAGGGTAAGGATGAATTACAGGAACTCCAAACTCTACGCCTACACAAATAACGGTCAAGTCTTTTGCTACAACCCTGTACTCGACAAATTTGAACTGATTTTGAGCCTTAGACGTCAACTTCATGACAACGATGTGATCATTTTTGACATGCTGATCGATGACAAGGGTAGTTGCTGGATCGCAACATCTTTGGGTTTGTATAAATTTCAGTCGGGAAATCTCACTCCGGCCTTTGAATTTTCATCGAACAGGTATGCAATTAACTGGAGTGATTCGAAAAATATCATTGTGGCCAAGGAGGATGGAATTTGGTTATTTAATATCGATTCGCAGGAAAAGCAGCATATTTATGAGAACAGATATTCTAGTCCTTTCGGGTTTATCACAGTTTATTCCGACAAGAATCAGGATAAACTTTGGCTTGGAACAGTGTCTGAAGGATTATTTGTCTACAATTACAAAAATGGAACCTGTTCCAATCAACTAAATTCAGTTTTACCCAAACAGCCTATTCTCGATATTGAAGAAAACAGCGACTCTACCTGTTTGATCGGATTTGACGGCCAGGGAATCTGGGAACTGGACAGGAGAAATCAAAAGGTGCTGAATATTTACAAGGAAAGTCTGGATGTCCCCTCCTCACTGAAAGGAAATGGCGTGTATGACCTGTTTTGCGACAACGACAGAAGAATCTGGGTATGTACCTACAGTGGAGGACTCTCTTTTCTGGACCAGGCTTCACCGCTCGTTAATCAGGTTGTTCATCTCTCCAACAATACCAATTCATTGATAAATAATGATGTCAACAACATCATTGAAGATCATTCGGGAAAACTCTGGTTTGCAACAAATAACGGAATCAGTTGCTGGGACGTGGCAACCAACAGATGGAGCAGTTTTTACAATGACAAGGAGACACAGGCACAGGTATTTCTCTCACTCTGTGAAGATAATCAGGGTAGAATATGGGCCGGCACCTACGCTTCAGGAGTGTATCTCCTCGATGGAAAAACAGGAAAGGAACTGGCACATTATTACAAAAACGGCATTGGATCTCCAATATTAAACGATTTCATATTCAATATCTACAAAGACGGTAGCGGTGATATTTGGCTGGGAGGAGGCAGTGGCGCCATAGTTTGCTATTTATCCCGGGAAAATAGATTCAGGACCTATTCAAACGAGCCCGTCGGATGCATTGCTGAATTATCAGACAGCCTGCTCCTGTTAGGTTGTAGTTATGGATTATCTAAACTAAACAAAAAAACGGGTGATATCCGGAGAATATTGACTGGTTTGCTTGTTCGTTCGGTTTTGGTCATGGGGGATGATGTATGGATTTGCACCTCCGGAGACGGATTGGTCAGATTCAATTACAAAACAAGTGAAATGGAAAAATTTACGACAAAAATGGGACTTCCCTCCAATTTTGTGAACAGTATTACCTTCGCAAATGACTATCTGTGGCTTGGGACAGAGAATGGATTATGCAGGTTCAATCCCAGGAATAAAAATGCACTCACCTATTCGTCGATCTATTCGCTGTCAAGGACTTCCTTCAACAATTGCGCAACGTCACAACTTAAGAACGGTCAATTGGCCTGGGGTACCAACAATGGCGTGGCAATTTTTGCCCCGAATCTGGTAAATGAGTCTGCAGCAAAAGGGAAAATCTTTTTCCAGGATTTGACTGTTGCCGGTCGTTCAATCAGGGAGATTCCTTCCTTCAACCTGAATACTCCCATTGATAGCCTGAAGGAAATTAATCTCAGATATTTCCAGAATACGATCAGCATTGAATTACTTTCACTGGGACAGACATCCGGACCAAAATTTTCATGGAAGATGGAAGGATTTGACCAAAATTGGAGTCAACTTTCCGGAAACAATGTCATTACCTATACCAATATTCCAAGCGGACATTTCATTTTAAAAGTGAGGCTCTTTGACAGTTCATGGAGCAATGTTTTGGCCGAAAGGTCGATTAAAATCAATTCCATTCCACCGTTTTGGCGGACGGGATTGTTCTGGGTACTCGTTGTTCTGGTTTTTTCCGGAGTCTTTTTTCTCTATTTGTTGTACTTCATCAACCGCCTGAAACAAGAACATACAGAGGAAAAGATACGGTTTTTCACCAATACGGCACACGATATCCGTACCTCTCTCACCTTGATCAAGGCTCCAGTCGAAGAATTAAGCAAGGAAAAAGGTCTGACAGAATCGGGTAAGTACTATTTGAATCTGGCCATCGAACAGGCAAGGCACCTTTCATCGGCAGTCACCCAATTAATGGATTTTCAAAAGGTTGACATCGGAAAGGAACACCTGCTGCTGTCGATGACTGATATCGTAAAATTTGTCTCTATCCGTCAGGTCATGTTGGCTTCCTATGCCAAAAACAAGAACATCGAGCTCGTATTCAATTCGGATCGTGAAAGTTACCTGACGGCTGTGGATGAGTCGAAAATGGAAAAAATCATCGACAACCTGATATCCAATGCGATAAAATATTCACACAACAACAGTCAGATTAGTATTGACCTGAAATGTGAGGATAGGAAATGGATGCTTCAGGTGAAAGATAACGGGATCGGCATTACCCGGAAAGCGCAGCGGCAATTGTTCAAAGAGTTTTACAGGGGCGACAATGCCATCAATGCGAAGATTGTAGGTTCTGGAATTGGGCTTTTGCTGGTTAAAAACTATGTAGACATGCATGGCGGTAACATCAGTTGCGTGAGTCAGGAAAACATTGGATCAACATTCCAGGTTGCAATTCCATCTAAATTCATACAGGAGAAGTCTACGGAGAATTATTCACTTTCGAATTTATCAGCGCCTTCCGTTCCATTGATGGATTTTATCCCTCAACCCGAGCCTGAAGGCGAATTCCAAACTGGCAGGGAGATGAAAGTGTTGATTGTGGAAGACAACGACGATCTCCTGAATTTCATGAAGACTACCCTCAGCGTTGATTTCAAAGTATATACTGCCGGAGACGGGAGAAAAGCCTGGGAGTTCATTTCCAAACAAATACCTGATTTGGTCGTCTCCGACATCATGATGCCAAAAATGGACGGTTTCGAATTGTGCAAGATGATGAAATCGACCTATGAAACCTCCCATATCCCGATTGTTTTATTAACGGCGCTTTCCGACACAACGGATCAGCTGCATGGATTGGGACTGGGCGCCGACGATTACCTGACCAAACCTTTCGACATGACCCTTTTGGTCCAGCGTATCAAGTCGATCATCCGTAACCGGGAGGTCGTCAGGGAAAAAGCATTGAAACTGATCAAAGGTGAATCAAACGAACATATTCTGACCAACGAACTCAACGATAAGTTTGTAAAGAGAATGATAGAGGTTGCCAGGGCCAATATCAGCGAAACAGAATTCGACAAGGAAGAATTCGCCTCGGCCATGAATGTCAGTGCATCGCTCCTGTACAAAAAGATTAAGTCACTCACGGATCAGTCGCCGACAGATTTTATCAAGACCATCCGGCTCAATCATGCCGTGGAACTGTTGCAAACCCGAAACTACTCGGTTACAGAAGTGAGCGAACTATGCGGTTTTGCGAGCGTGGGCTATTTCAGTACGGTCTTCAGGAAACACTTTGGGAAATCACCGTCGGAGATATTGGAATAAGCAGATGATCGTGAGTCATCGGGTGACTCCAAGACACCCGATGACTTAACGAGATTCTTTTGCTATCGGTGACTTTCCTTGTCCTTCGTCCTTCGCTTTCATTTTGTTTCCCTTTGCCTCGTGTGTTACTTCTGCAAGTCCAAGTTCTTCCATTAAGGGCGGAATATACATTCCAAATCGTCCGCGAAGTCCTTTCTTTAAACCATACCATCCTTTAACCGGATTTTCCCCGGAACGACCCCAGGCTTCTACGGTTCCTTCCTTTGCTGGTTTCTGCTCATCAGCACTACCAAGTTCCATCCACTCGCCGTGCTTTTTGAGCATAGAATGAAGGTCATCCAGACAGCGGATGTCGTAATGCAATACCGTTTTGCCAACGGTGCATACTAAAACTTCTTTTCCATCTTTTTCGTCAACATGCATAGTGTATTCGCTCGTTAATGGTGGTGTCTTTAATGCCATTGGGCTTTCCTTTGTTCCGATTTTGTATTTCATTCCAAGTCTATTTTAAGAGTTAATAATATGGTTTTATGAACCAAATTAAAATTAGTAGAAACTGTTGACGTCGTAGCATAAACTGTAAAGGTTTACGTTGTGAGCATGCGGCGGGTTTCGGAACACTTCGCTATCTAAATACACATGACGACTTCAGTCCAAAATATTGAAAATTTTGTGGCTGAGGCTGACAGAGACCAGATTTAGTTTTCTAAAAATAATCTTTCCTTAATTGTGAAACAAATTGACCATAAATTAACTGCAACTCTTTTTCGGCCGCATGCAGTTAGCCGGCCGCCAGTTAATGGGTGACTCCGGGTCACCAGTTGGCTTAAAGGTCCGATTAATTTATCCAAAATCAACAATCAAATATCTATTATTGGAAGTGCGTCGCTCCGACCCTTCCTACTTTTACCCGTGAAAAGAAATGATAAATCTGTATGGATACAAGAGAGTATGCTTGTACTCAAATGTCAAAGTAAGATTTGAATGATAACTAAAACTATATATGAAAAAATAAAAATTCAAAATCACCAGTAGGTCTGATTAACCAAAAGCAGATCATTATCGGAAGAAATGACCGATGAGAACTTTACTTAATTTTCTTAATTATTAAAACTAAATCAATGAAAAAAAACAGATTAGTACGGGTTGCAATTATGATGCTGCCCATCTTGCTGTTGTCGCTTTTGACCTATGCCCAATCCGTACGGGTAAAAGGTACAATAACCGACGAGGGCAAAAACCCGATGCCGGGAGCAAATGTGGTAATCAAGGGAACGACAACAGGCGTTGTAACAGATGCCTATGGGAAGTTTCAGATTGATGCCGATGCTAAATCAACCCTGTCTTTCTCGTCCATTGGGTATAAAACCAGGGAAATTCTTGTGGCCAACCAAAAGGATATCAGCATTCAACTTCTACCCGACAATTTACAGGTGGATGAGGTTGTGGTGGTTGGATATGGTACGCAACGGAAAGAATCTGTAACAGGTTCGGTTGCTTCAATGAAAGGAGATGTGTTACGCGAAATGCCATCGGCTAATATCACGCAATCGATGCAAGGCCGTGTTGCCGGTGTAGATATGCAGCAAACCGATTCCAAGCCGGGTTCCACATTACAAATCCGTATTCGCGGTACACGTTCATTGACTGCCAGCAATGATCCGTTGGTGGTGCTCGATGGTATCCCCTTTGCCGGCTCTATCAGCGACCTCAGCTCAGATGATATCAAGAGTATTGACATCCTGAAGGATGCTTCAGCGACCGCCATTTACGGCTCTCGTGGTGCCAATGGAGTTATTCTGATAACATCCAATAAAGGGACTAAAGGCGATAATGCACATATTAGTTACAATTCGTACTATGGTGTAAAAAATGCGATTGATTACCCAATGATGAACGGAACCGATTTTATTGCGCTTCGCAAAGCAGCCAATATTTATACGACCAATGGAACGGATGAAGACAATTCGATGAATACCGATTGGCAGTCAATGTTTTACAGAACCGGGATTCAGACAAACCACGATATTAACGTTACTGGAGGTACCCAAAAAGGCAGCTACAAGTTCGGTGTGGGTTACTTTTCAGATCAGGCAGTAATACCCGGTTCTGACTACATCCGATATTCTATCCGCGGTTCTGTTGACCAGGAAATAGGGAAATATTTACACGTTGGCGCCACTACAAACAACATCTATAGCATTACGGATGGTGCCGGGTTAGGGATGTATGGCGTTTTAAGTATGTCGCCAATTGCCAATCCGTATAATACGGATGGCTCCTTGAAAACAACTGTTCAGATGCCGTTAGATAAACAATGGGTTTATGCAAAAAGTGTTATAGATGGTTTGGGAGATAAATGGAAAGACCAATCCAAAGCATTTGCTTCCTATAACTCTTTTTACGGTGAATTAAAAATTCCAGGCGTTGAGGGCTTAAAATATCGCATCAATGTTGGTTTGGACTTCCGTATGAGTAATGGTGGCAATTACACAGGCGTAGGAGTCTTCAGTTCAACCCCTGATAACCCTTCAACTGCCAGTATCAGCAATTCAATTGCAACCCACTGGACTGTTGAACACTTACTGAGCTATGATCGTACATTTGCCCAGAAACATAAAGTGAACGCAGTAGCAATGTATTCTGCTGAGCAATCCAAGTCTAATAATTCATATGTTTCGGCCAAAAATATCCCTGCCGACGCTTTCCAATTCTATAATCTGGGCCAATCTGCCGCAGCTGATATTACGGTTAATCCAAATTACCAGGGATTTTCAGAAAGTGGTTTGATGTCATGGATGGGACGTGTAATGTATTCTTACGATGACCGCTATATGATTAGTGCCACCTTCCGCGCGGATGCCTCCTCCAGGCTTGCACCAGGACATCAGTGGCATAGCTATCCTGCAGTTTCTGTCGGATGGAATATCATGAAAGAATCGTTTATGAAAAGTATCACAGTGATCAATGATTTGAAATTACGTGCTGGATACGGACAAACATCGAACCAGGCTGTTTCGCCATACTCGACACTTGGATCTTTAAAGACATCACCCTACAATTATGGCACTACCTATGCCACAGGTTACTATGTATCCACACTTCCAAATCCCGGTTTAGGATGGGAATACTCCATCACAAAGAATCTTGGAATAGACTTTTCTATTTTGAAAAATCGTCTAAGCGGTACTGCAGAGTACTATATCACAGATACCAAAGATCTTCTGATGAGTGTTAATCTTCCCTCTACTTCGGGGGTCAGTAGCTACACGGCCAACGTAGGTTCCACCCAAAACAAAGGTTTTGAATTTTCATTGAACGGCACGATTTTGAAAAACTATAATGGTTGGACTTGGGAAGCTGGTATCAATGTGTACACGAATAAAAACAAGGTAGTAGCCCTTACTTCCGGACAAACGCAAGATGTGGGCAACTCATGGTTCGTAGGCCATTCGCTGAATAATGTTTACGATTACAAGAAAATTGGACTCTGGAATACAACGGATGCAGACTATAAATATCTGCAAACATTGGAACCGGGAGGAAAGGCAGGAATGATTAAAGTAGAGTACACAGGCACTTACAACGCTGATGGTTCACCAACCAGGGCCATTTCTGCAGCCGACCGGCAAGTGATGGATCTGGATCCTGATTTCCAGGGTGGATTCAACACTCGCGTAGCTTATAAAGAATTTGATCTGAGCATAGTCGGTGGCTTTCAATACGGTGGCACCCTCATCAGTACCCTTTACGGTTCAGCTGGCTACCTCAACTTGCTGACCGGCCGCAGGGGAAATATACAGGTTGACTACTGGACAGCAACAAATACTGGTGCCAGTTATCCAAATCCAGCCGGTCCTTTAAGCGGTGACAATCCAAAGTATGCTCAGGATCTGAGTTATTTCAATGGAACTTTTGCGAAAATACGCACCATTACACTTGGATATGAGATCAAACAAAATTGGATTAAAAAAGCAGGTCTTTCTAAATTGCGGATTTATGGCACCGTAACGAACCCATTGACATTATTTTCAGCTTACCACAGTCAATCAGGTCTGGATCCGGAAACCAACTCATATGGTGATGGAAATTCGGCTGTAGCTAGTTTCAACCATCGTATACTGACTGTAGGCTATAACACGCCTTCAACTCATAACTACTTGATTGGTCTTAATATGTCATTTTAAAAACACAATTAAAAAACATAATCATGAGACAAATAAATATAAAAACTATTATAGGGTCAATGTTGATGACGTTGTTCCTGATGGCGTGCTCCAAAAGTATTCTGGATGAACAGCCACGCAGCATTTTTACACCTGAATATTTCAAAACTCAAGCTGGTGTTATGGGAGGGCTAACATCGCTGTATGCCAACCTTCGTAACATGTACGGACAGGCCTACTACTATAACTCGCTGGAAACAGGTACCGATGAAGCTACCTATGCTCAAAGTGCCGATGCAAACTTTAAGGACGCGGACCTTTCAGGTGTGGGGACAGTTTCTTCCACGAGTATGCGTAGCGACGTATTGTGGACTACAGTATTCCCTAACATCAACACCGCCAGCGGTATCATCGAAAATGCTATCGCAGTAAATGTTGCAAAGGTAGGAACAAAGGATACCATTGCGGGTTCGTTGATTGCTGAGGCTCAATTTTTTCGTGCATTTGATTACTTTTTGCTGGTTCAAACTTTCGGTGGCGTGCCTTTGGATTTAGGCGCAGGGGAATTGAAGTTTAACACTGCTCCCATCAGAACCTCCACACGCGTTACAGTCCCTCAGGTTTATACGAAAGCGATATTTCCGGATTTGTTGACCGCCATTGCCAAGTTGCCGACGACCGGACGTCTGACCGGTTGTTTGACCAAAACGGTTGCCCGCTTACATTTAGCCAAAGCTTACTTGACCTACGGATGGTGGCTTCAAAACCCAAACAACATTCCTACATTTCCAACCTCTGACCGGATCGACCCTAATGGGAAAACTGCCGCGCAGTATTTTCAGATGGCATACGATATGGCTGCAACTGCTATCGCCAATCCGGGACCTTTTAAGTTACAGGCAACGTATTATGATGTGAATCTGGGATCGAACGACTACAACAGTGAAATGCTGCTGTACGCCGACCATACACAGGCAAGCGAATATTATAATGTAAGTAGCCTTACTTATGGTGGTGGTGGTGCCCCGGATAACTTTGCCGGTTGGATGTTTACCTGGAACTATACAAACATCAGAAGTTCAGGTGTAAGTTCGGTTCAGCGTGCGGCTGTACAAGCCCTGGGACGCCCTTGGACCCGGATGGCTTCTCCTATCGGTGTATTTACAAATACATTCGCCGACAAGACCAATGATTCGCGTTATGATGGTACTTTTACAACTGTTTACCGTGCCAACTGGAATTTAGGTGGACTTACTCAAACTTCATTGGTTAATGCAAATAGTATGCCGATTGTCCCAGGTGATGCAGTACTGTCTTTCCTGGACACTGATAATCCATCTATTACTTATCCTGCTTTAGGTTCTGCCGGTATAAGTAATATCGGCGCTGGCATTTTACCAGGAAGAGCCGATTATGTAGTAGGGCCAAGCGGCATAAGCCGATTGGTGTATCCGGGGCTTTGGAAGCTTGGACCATACCGAACCGACAATGGTAGCGGATTGGGACAACCGAACGCCGGTAGTACCCGACCATTCCCTATTGCAAAATTCTCCGAGCTATTCTTTGTTGCTGCCGAAGCAGCTGTGAAGGGGGCAACTACAACAGCTGTAACAGGAACATATGCAAATGATGGAACTGCCAGAGGATTGATTAATGTGATTCGTGCACGTGCAGGGAAATGGCGCTTTAACAACAACGGAAACGTTGCTAAAGTTGCAGACAACAGCGCTGCCATGATTGCTGCCACACCGGCAACTATAGACATTAACTACATTTTAGCAGAACGTTCGCGTGAATTTTATGGCGAAGGTTATCGCTGGTTCGATTTGGTACGCACACAAACCTGGGCAGCAATTGCCGGAACCTATCAAATTTGCGGAACAGCCAATGGAGACCATAATGCGGTAACAGTAACCCGTTCAATTCCGAACAATTACTATTTGCGCCCTATTCCGCAAGGCCAGCTTGATGGAATGGATGGCAGCACTGCCGACAAGGCAACCTATCAAAATCCTGGTTATTAAGACTTTAATATCAGTTTTCTAATTCTAAATTATACCAACTTCTCAGCGGTGGATCATCATGCAGGGAAGTTGGTGTTTTTTCCGACATCATCATTGAAGGGCAAAATTCTGCCGTAAAAGACCATGCCTTAAAGTTACCTGATTACTTTGTGTTCCTTGGGAGTTTACTTCGTGTCCTTTGTGGTTAAAAATTCAATTCCAATACGACTTGTCCCGATTTTTTGGGTAAAGACACAAAAGTACTCACAAAGGTCTCAAAGTGGAAAGGGTATCAACTTCCATAAAATAATCTTAATGGCCTAAGGGAGAATAATAAGCCAACTTATCATGAAAATTTGTCGTCTATATTTGTTGTTGACCTTTTCATTGCTTCTATTGCTATTGCAGTCATGTAGCAAGGATTCAAAAGATGTTATCGAGGTCCCAGCTCAGGTTGTGACTTATAATGTAACCATCGATACCAACACAACTTATCAGACCATTTCAGGTTTTGGCGGAGCAAATACCATTTGGGGAACAGACAATCTTAGTCCGGCAGAAATGTCCCTGGCTTTTGGCACAGGAGACGAAGGCCTTGGACTCTCCATATTAAGGGTTCGTTTGCCTTCTCTTAAAAGTGACTGGGCCGGTTTGGCAGGCACAATTCAGGGTGCCAATAGTTATAAAGTGAAGGTGTTGGCTACCCCTTGGTCTCCTCCTTCACAATATAAAAGCAACAACGATGTGGTTGGGGGAGGCTATTTACTGGAAAGCCATTATGCTGATTTTGCCGGCTATATCAATGAGTTTATTGCGTACATGAAATCTCAAGCGGCCACTGTCGATGTGGTTTCCATCCAAAATGAACCGGATTGGAAAGCTTCCTACGAGGGCTGTGAGTACTCTGCGGATCAAATTTTTAACTTTGTAAAGAACTATGCCGGTTCCATTCGGGGATCCAAAGTCCTTGCCGCTGAATCGATGAATTTCAATCATGCCTATACCGACAACATTTTGAATGATGCCAATGCAGCCAGCAATATCGGCATGATTGCAGGTCACTTGTATGGCTCGGGGATGGCTGCTTATCCATTGGCTGAACAAAAAGGAAAAGAGATCTGGATGACAGAACATCTGCTTAATCTGGATAGTGGAAACAAACCGGAAAACTGGACTGCGACCACCGATCCAAAAACGATCTGGCTTGAGACGATGGATTTGCTGCAGGAAATTCATTCCGCCATGAGCAACAACTGGAATGCTTACGTTTGGTGGTATATCAGAAGGTACTATTCCTTCCTGGGTGATGGGGAAAAAGGCACGTCCCGTGGGCAAATCCTGAAAAGAGGATATGCAATTTCCCATTTCTCAAAATTTGTCAGACCAGGTTATCTCCGGGTAAAAATTCAGGAGGAAACATCTTCAACCGGATTGAAGATGACAGCCTATAAGGGTGACAATAAAATGGTTGTCATCATAATAAACCCATCTGATGTGGTAACGCCTAAATTAAATATCATTACTTCAGGAGCCATATCATCCGCGATTGCTTATACCACCTCATCATCCAAAACAAGGGAAACTGCTGTTCTGACTCCTGCAAGTGGCAAAGTGCCGGTCAATTTGCAGGCAAATAGCGTTACAACGGTCATCATTAATCAATAAACCTAAATACAATGAAAAGATATCTATTAAACCGAATGAATCTCATGGTCCTTGTCATGATGGCAATTGCATATTCAACCGCAAATGCCCAGTTAAAAGAGAAATCGAGGTATCTGGTGAAAGACATTTATATTGCAGATCCTTCCGCCCATGTCTTTAACGGAAAAATCTACGTTTATCCTTCGCACGATGTTGAGGCTGGAATTGCCGAAAATGACAATGGCGACCATTTCGATATGCGCGATTATCATGTATTTTCGATGGAAAGTATGGATGGCAAGGTTACTGATCACGGCGTGGCTCTTGATGTAAAACAGGTACCATGGGCAGGAAGGCAAATGTGGGCGCCCGATGTTGCCTATAAAAACGGAAAATATTACCTTTATTTTCCGGCAAAGGATAAAACGGATGTTTTCAGGATTGGCGTCGCTGTCGGTAATGCACCCGAAGGTCCGTTTAAACCCGAGAATAATCCGATCATCGGAAGCTTCAGCATCGATCCGGCTGTTTTTACAGATACAGACGGGAAAAGCTACATGTATTTTGGTGGAATCTGGGGCGGACAATTGCAGCGTTACCGCAATGGAAAAGCCATCGAATGCGGAGCACAGCCCGCTGCCGATCAGCAGGCCCTAAGCCCCCAGGTAGCCATGATGAGCAAAGATATGCTGCAGTTTGCTGAAAGTGCGAAAAATATTGAGATCCTTGGGCCGGATGGGAAAGCATTCAAATCACAGGATCATGACAGACGCTTTTTTGAAGCCTCCTGGATGCACAAATTCAGAGGCAAATATTATTTTTCCTATTCAACTGGCGATACCCACAGGTTGTGTTATGCCACAGGAGAAAGTCCTTATGGTCCCTTTACCTACCGGGGAGTGATTCTGACGCCTGTCGTTGGTTGGACTTCACATCATTCCATTGTTGAATTCAAGGGAAAGTGGTACCTGTTTTTTCATGACAGCAAACCATCCGGGGGCAAAACATGGTTGCGAAGCGTCAAAGTGGTTGAACTGCATTACAATGCAGATGGAACCATACAAACAATGGAAGGCGCAGAATAATAAAATGCCCAAGTACGCCGACCGTCGGATAGGTATTCCATACGACTTTTAAAAACAAATAATATACGCATGCAATCCAAGTCAAAACCTGAAAAGAAATTGCGTTTAAGAAATCTGAATCAACAAATCTCGATTCTTTTCACGTTTCTTTTGCTCCTTTCGATGCCCTCTTTTGGGCAAATAAAACTACCGCGACTTATTCAGGATGGGATGATCCTGCAGCGGGAAACCCCTGTGAAAATCTGGGGCTGGGCATCATTTGGAGAAACAGTGACACTTCATTTCAACGGCCATTCTTTCAAAACTACAACGGGAGAAAACGGGAAGTGGCAAATCTCCCTTCCGGGGCAAAAAGCCGGCGGTCCTTTCACCATGGAAATCGCTGGAAGCAATCGCATCGAACTGAAAGACATTCTGTTCGGCGATGTATGGGTTTGCTCGGGACAGTCGAACATGGAATACCCCATGAACCGGCTGACGGATCGGTATGCCAAAGAAATCGAACAGTGCGAAAACAAGTTCATTCGTCAGTTCAAAGTGACTCAGGTATTTGACTTCAACTCACCAAAGGATGATTATCCATCCGGAAACTGGATGGCCGTCAATCCGAAAACGATACTCGATTATTCGGCGGTAGCCTATTTTTTCGCGCGGAATTTGTACCAAAAATATCATGTACCTATCGGGATTATCAATGCCAGCGTGGGCGGTTCGCCCGCAGAAGCGTGGATGAGTGTTGATGCATTGAAAGATTTTCCGGCCTATCTGGCCGAAGCCGAAAAGTTCAAAAACCAGTCTTTCGTAAATCAAATCCAGTCGGGTGAGCGGAAAGCAACAAACGCCTGGTACGCAAGGCTAAACCAGACAGATAAAGGTCTGGCAACACATCCAACCTGGAAAGAGCCGGCTTTCGACGCATCTTCATGGCCAACAATGCCTGTCCCATCCTTTTGGGCCGATCATGGTTTGGGGGAAGTGAATGGCGTGGTTTGGTTCAGAAAAGAGATGGATGTTCCCAATTCCCTGGCAGGGAAAAAGGTCTGGATCAGGATGGGGCGTATCGTAGATGCAGATTCGGTTTTCATCAACGGAAAATTCGTAGGAACGACTAGTTATCAGTATCCGCAGCGTAAATATGCTGTACCTGCCGGGTTACTTCAATCCGGTAAAAATACGATCGTAGTTCGCGTCATCAACAACTCCGGTCGAGGCGGCTTCATCAAAGACAAACCTTACCAGCTTTTTAACGAAACGGATACCATTCAATTGAGCGGGAACTGGCAGTATCAGTTGGGTTGTACCATGAGTCCAACTCCCGGACAAACCTTCGTAAACTGGAAACCTACCGGACTGTACAATGGCATGCTGGCTCCTGCGAACAAGTATGCCATCAAGGGCGCAGTTTGGTATCAGGGTGAATCGAATGCCGAACGATACCAGGAATACCAAAAACTATTGACTGCCTTGATAGCCGACTGGCGGTTGAAACACAATCAGGGAAATTTCCCTTTCATCATCGCGCAGCTTCCCAATTTTATGGAGTCAAAAGAGCAGCCTTCGGAAAGCAATTGGGCCATGTTCCGCAGTGTGCAACTGAAGACCTCACTTTTCGTCGAAAACACTGCAATCACTGTCAATATCGATTTAGGTGACTGGAACGATATCCACCCACAGAACAAGGAAGCCGTCGGCGGGCGACTGGCATTGGCAGCTGAAAGGATAGCCTACCATGAGAAAAAAGCAGTTACCTCGGGTCCGGTCTTTCAATCGTTCAAAATAATAGGCCATAAAATTGTACTCAGTTTTAACTATTGTGGCAGCGGACTGGTAACCAAAGATGGCAAATCCCTGAATCAGTTTGCCATTGCCGGGACAGACGGAAAGTTTGTCTGGGCACAAGCCAAAATCGAAGGGAAAAAAGTGGTTGTCTGGAACGATGCTATTCCCGGTCCTGTTTCTGTACGTTACGCCTGGGCTGACAATCCGGCTGGGGCAAATCTGTTTAACAAAGAAGGTTTGCCGGCAACCCCGTTTGATACCGGCGAAATGAGCCCGGAAGCAAAAGGGCAGAATCTGTCCGTCAGATTAAAATCTACAGGCAATAACTCAAAGAAATCTGCCTATCACACAGGCTCCTACCGGAATCTGTTTCTCGAAGCCGGATACAGTCAGACAGACATCGACAAAAAAATTGAAAAGACTTACTACGATCTTTTTGAAGGTCCAAATCCTATTTATTTTGCGGTAGGCGATTCGATGGCTTATGTTTCGGATATCAAAAACAAGGATGCGCGAACGGAAGGTCTCTCCTACGGCATGATGATAGCCGTCCAGCTGAATAAAAAGGAGGTTTTTGACCGTATCTGGCGATGGACTAAAAAGTACCTGCAGCATCAGGATGGTTCAAGGGAAGGATTTTTTGCCTGGAGCATCAATCCCGAATCCATGAAACGCAATTCGGAAGGTTCTGCTTCAGATGGAGAGCTCTATTTCATCACCGATCTGCTTTTTGCCTCCAACAGATGGGGAAATAAAACCGGAATCGACTATTATGCTGAAGCCCGCAGGATCCTGGATGCCATGTGGAAAAAAGATGGGACCAATAAATTATTCAACCTGATCAATGTGGAGCACAAACAGATCACTTTTGTGCCTGAAGGCAATAATTACAACTGGACTGATCCCTCCTACCATTTACCTGCATTTTACGAAATATGGGCAGAGTATGCCAAAGATGGTCACGAACAGTTTTACCGCGATTGCGCGGATACTTCGCGGCTTTTTCTTCATCGGGCATGCCATCCGGTTACAGGATTGAATTCGGATTATTCAGAGTTTAGCGGGAAACCTCATCCGACACCCTGGATGCCCGAAG
Organism: uncultured Bacteroidia bacterium; assembly: GCA_903902325.1. Taxonomy (GTDB): domain Bacteria; phylum Bacteroidota; class Bacteroidia; order Bacteroidales; family Prolixibacteraceae; genus CAINVV01. Next base: position 15,103 of record CAIUUO010000099.1, on the reverse strand, counting down.
GTTTTCGCTACGACTCGTGGCGGGTGCCCATGAACATTGCCATCGATTATGTTTGGTATGGTAAAGACAAAAACTGGCAGGAAGAGTATGCAACCCGGTTGCAAAATTTCCTGAGATCGAAAGGAATCAATACATTCGATGATCAATTCAATCTGGACGGGTCAAAGCCAGCGTTCATTCTTCAGGCTGGCGGATTCAGGAAACTCAGGCACTCTTTGGGACTGGTTTCTACAGCGGCCACCACATCGCTGATTGGCAGGAATGAAAAGAGCCTGGATTTCATGCGTGGGCTCTGGGAATCGCAGCTGGCGCCCTATGAAGACGGCTATTTTGATCCTTATTACGACGGATTACTGTATTTGTTCAGCTTGCTGCATCTGAGCGGACAATACAGGATCATAACTCCCGGAAATCATTAACCTGGTTCAATACTGAAAATACATGGATGTGCGTAGCGTGGGTTTAATAGTAATGGTCATTTTATGCCTCAGCACGGCATCGGCTCAAATAAGGTCTGCCCGGAATCCGGTTATTTGGGCCGACGTTCCGGATATGTCGATGATTCGTGTGGGCAACAACTATTACATGTCGAGTACCACTATGCACATGAGTCCAGGTTTACCAATCATGAAATCGAAAGATTTAGTCAATTGGAAAATCATCAGCTATGCCTATGATACCCTTGCTAATGTTGATGCTATGAATCTTGTCAACGGCAAAAATACCTATGGGAAAGGATCATGGGCCAGTTGCTTACGCTATCACAAGGGTATATTCTATGTTTCCACCTTTGCCCAGACTACCGGAAAAACATATATCTACACAACAAAGGACCTTGAAAAAGGACCTTGGGTAGAGCATTCATTTAAACCGGCTTTGCATGACCATTCCATCTTCTTTGATGAGGATGAGCACATTTATATCGTTTATGGTGCGGGCAAACTCAGGATCCTTGAATTGAAGGAAAACCTTTCAGGCATAAAGGAAGGGACGGAACAGGTACTTATTGAAAATGCAAGTGCCCCGGCAGGAAATCAAATAATGCTTGCAGCCGAAGGCTCACAACTGTTTAAAGTAAATGGTAAATATTATCTTTTCAACATTGTCTGGCCCAAAGGAGGAATGCGAACGGTGATTGTGCATAGGGCCGATAAGATTACCGGGCCGTACGAAGGCAAACTTGCTTTCCGCGATTTAGGAGTGGCCCAGGGAGGAATTATTGATGCGCCCGACGGCCGATGGTTTGCCTATTTATTTCGTGATTCCGGTTCAGTTGGTCGTATCCCTTACCTTGTTCCCGTGAAATGGGAAGACGGTTGGCCGGTAATAGGTGAAAATGGCAAAACTTCTGAGATCCTCGATCTGCCTGCAGGCATGGGATTAATTCCCGGATTGGTAGCCAACGACGATTTCTCACGCCGGAAAAAAGACAGGTTACTGCCGCTGGTTTGGCAGTGGAACCATAATCCTGACAACAATCTTTGGTCCGTCAATCAGAGAAAAGGTTACCTGCGACTTACAACCGGGCGGATTGATTCGCAGTTTGTAATGGCAAGAAATACCCTGACACAACGCACCTTTGGACCAGTTTCTTCAGGTTCTGCCAGCATGGATGTTACAAATATGAAAGATGGCGATGTTGCAGGCCTGGCCTTACTGCAGCGGAAATTTGGACAAGTCGGGGTAAAATGCAGCAAAGGAGTAAAAACAATCGTCATGATCAATGGTGCAAATCCATATCCTGCAGAGGTCGACAGTGTGCCACTTAACCAACAAACCGTATTCCTGAAAGCAGAATGCAATTTTACTGACAAACAAGATCTTGCCCGTTTCTTCTTCAGTTTGGACGGCAAATCCTGGAAAGCAATCGGGTCTCAATTGAAGATGGAATATTCACTGCCTCACTTTATGGGTTACCGTTTTGGGTTGTTCAACTATTCCACAAAAAATCCAGGTGGATTCGTCGATTTTGATTATTTTCACATAAACGACCAAATCTCGGACATGAATTCTAATCCTATAAAAAAATGAGCAACTTCAAATCACTCATCTTTAGCCTGCTGATGATTGTTTCGTACCTGGCAACCGGGCAGAATCCAATCATCCGCAATCAGTTTTCTGCAGATCCCACTGCAAGGGTTTTTAATGGCAAAGTATACCTATTCCCCTCGCACGACATTCCTACACCACCTGAGAAACCGGGTAGAAAAGACTGGTTCTGTATGGCAGATTATCATGTGTTTTCATCCGAAAACCTGTCTGACTGGACTGATCATGGAATTATCATTAGTCAGAATAAAACTAGTTGGGTCGATTCAACCTCCTACAGCATGTGGGCGCCTGACTGCATAGATCGAAACGGAAAGTATTACTTCTTCTTTCCGGCAAATAGAAAAGTGGCAGATTCGAACGGAAGAAAAGGGTTCGGCATCGGAGTTGCAATTGCAGACAAGCCTGAAGGACCGTACATTCCTCTACCCGATCCGATCAAGGGTGTGAACGGCATCGATCCAAACCTGTTCATTGACAAAGACGGCCAAAACTATTTATATTGGGCAATGGGAAATATTTTTGTTGCAAAACTTAAGGATAATATGACTGAACTGGCATCAGAACCTCAGGTTATTGCAAACTTGCCTCAAAAAGGTTTGATAGAAGGACCATTCTTACTTGAACGAAAAGGAATATATTATTTGACTTTCCCGCATGTTGAAAACAAAATAGAACGACTTGAATATGCTATAGGCAATAACCCGATGGGACCATTTAAAATGGCAGGAGTCATTATGGACGAATCACCAATGAACTGCTGGACCAACCACCAGTCGTTTGTTCAGTACAACGACCAATGGTACTTGTTCTATCATCAGGATGCCTATTCTCCAAAATTCGATAAAAACCGGTCAGTTTGCATTGATAGCCTATTCTTCCATGCCGACGGCACAATACAAAAAGTTAAACCCACTTTGCGTGGAGTTGGGATAACAAGCGCAAATAATAAAATTGAAATTGACAGATTTAGCAGTAAAAGCAATACCGGCACATCCATCGCTTTTCTGGATTCACTGAATGCATTCAATGGTTGGAAGACAACTCTAGTAACCAAAGGCGCATGGGTGAACTATAACAATGTTGATTTTGGGAACAAAAAAATTAAATCGGTCGAAGTAAGAGCCAAATCTGAAAATAATGGCACTGTTCAGTTGCACTTGGATAAAATCGATGGCCCGGTAGTTGCCGAAATCTGCATCCCCAAAGGGATTGACTGGAAATTAATTGATGCAAAGGTAACCAGGGTTCCAAAAGGTTTGCACAACCTTTTTGTTGTACTGAAAGACACTCCGGTTGAAATAGACTGGGTGATATTTAAAAATTAAAATTAGGCCCAATATGAAGAATTTTCTCGTTTTGATTGGCTGCCTCATACTTTTCAGTGACTTACATTTGTTGGCACAAACCAGGAAGTCAGAAATCGGAAGTAGCTCAAGACAGATCATTTCCTTGAATGATGGCTCGAATACTATATAGGCATGTAAAAAATTATTTGTAATTTAGATTAATTGATGTCATATCAAAGGTATCCGGCAATATATAAATGAGATAAAGAATTTAAATCGACGTATGAGTTCGGACTTTAAAGAATCCGAATCGAGGGAGAAAAATGAAACTGGAGGAAACATAAAAAATGAACAACGCTTTTGAAGTTAAAAATCCCGATTTGAATTTGAGTCCGTTCACCGGGATGTCGAAGAAACATTACATTGAACTGGCAAAATACTTGCTGGAAAGGGCCTTGAAGCACATTGAATCCGTTGAAACTCCACTGACATTCCCCGTTGTTCCGGGTAAAACCTATCCCCAACCGGATGCCCCGGAATGGCGCTACCGTTCTGCGGAATTTGAAGCCCTGGAAAGAACCTTTACCCTGGCGGGACCTTTAATCCACATAGATCCTGAAACGACCATCAACAACATCAACCTGAGGGAATATTACAGTCTGCAGTTTTACAATGCCTTCACCCCGGGGCATCCGAATTCATTGCCACTGCCTGAAGAGTTGCCGGATTCCAATTACCAGTTCACCTGCGAGTTCGGAGGTTTATTTAAAACTTTGCTCTTATTGCCGGATACCATCTGGACACGATACACTGAAAAGCAGAAAGAGGAGATGGTCGTTACCATTTCAAAATGGGCCCACCACAGAACAACCCAGAACAACTGGCGGATTTTTAACATTTGTGCCCTATCCTTCCTGAAAAAGAACGGATACCCGATTGATGATGAATTATTGAAAAGCCATCTCCTGTGGGTAGTATCCTACCATTCCGGCGACGGCTGGTATCTCGAACAAACCTATAATTATTACTCGATCAGCCTTTTCATCGTTTACACCACCATCTGGAACCGCACATTCGGAGACGAATACTACCCCGAAATTGCAGAGATCATCGAAAAATCTGCCGTAAAGCTGATGGAATCCGTGACAGGCTTTTTTGCCCGCGACGGTTACATCAACATGTGGTCGAGGAGTATCTGTTACAGAACATGGGTATCTGGGGCCTTCCCTGTAGCTTTTATGCTAAAGGAAAAAACCACTCTGGATGCCGGTTGGGCCAGAAGGTTGTGCTCAGGATCTCTCCTGCAGTTTGTCACCAGGGAAGAGTTTTATTACAATGATATTCCCAGTCTCGGATTTTATGGCCGCAAGGAATACATGATTCAAAACTACAGTTGTGCCGGCAGTCCATTCCTGATGTTCCTGCCATTTATCTGCCTTGCCTTGCCGGATGACTCTCCCTTCTGGACTGCCAGGGAAAACGAAGGAATTTGGGACAATCTGGGAGACAATTCCAACAAGATCATACTTGAAAACCCCGGTCTTGTTCTTGTGAATCATGGCAAAACGGGCACCTCCGAAATCATCCCCGGAAAGGTTTATTACGATGATCCAAACTATTCCAAATTGGTTTACAATACCCATTTCCCCTGGGAAGACCATAATCCGCAGGGTGGAACCTCCATGGAATATAGTTTCCGCAGCCTCGATCCCAGGGATTTGAGAGGGGATGATGTAAATTTCTACCTCACCGGACAGAAGATTGAAAATGATTCAGATAAAAACAGCATTTATACGACCTCCCAGAGCATGCTTTACAACGGAGTCCGCAAAGAGGTTCTCTACAGGCAGGCCATTATGCGGAAACCACCCAACAATGGGGTAGGCTACATCATCGACCTTGCAGAAATAACCATCCCGGGAGGCGTGATCAGGGTCGACAGAACCCGCCTTGCCTTTGAACATGAACTAACCCTGGGACATTTCGGCATGCCACATATTGACGGGAAAAAGGCAGTCATCAGGCAATACGAAAATGCCGACAGGAAAGTGATCACCGCGTCCATTCCGGGCAGACAAGTGGCCTTGATTGCTTACCGTGGCTGGGATTGCCTCGATAGCCTTGTTCATGAAAACAGGAATGCTGAGGCAGACGAAAGCACAGTGGTCTTTGCCCACCTGAAACGACTGGCAAAAAACCCCGCCATGGAGTTGATGATTACCGTCATGCTTCACAAAATGGATAACAGCGAATGGACTCCGGAGGAACTTTCACCGATAAAGCACATTGAGATCAGTGAGGTTACACCTACCTTTTCGGCTTTGGGAGCAACAATTACACTTCAAAATGGTGAAGTTTATGATATAGATTTTAAAGATATTGACGGGAAGAGGTCTTGCTGAAATGTAGTGAAGTTGAAAATCTAAAACAAGGTCTGATTTGTATCGAAATTTATAATTGAAGCCATGAAGCGACTTATTTTTATCCTATTGATTTTGAAATTTGGTGTATCATCCTATTCTCAAAACATACCGATAGACAGTACAAAATATCCCAAACCAGTAATATTCAGTGCCCAGCAGGATCATGACAATATGCTGAAACAATTGGGCATAAATAGCTTGCGGCCCGGACCGAATGGCAATGAAAGTGCGCCCAATCATGCAAATTATGATGAATCGCTGGCGAACCCTTGTATACAGTTGCCGGATGCCCTTACCTTAAACAACGGAAAGAAGGTGACGACATCCGATATGTGGTGGAAACAACGCAGACCGGAAATCATCGAAGATCTTGAAAATCAAATGTATGGTAAGCTTCCTAAGGTCACACCCAACGTATCCTGGAAAGTAAAAATTGCAGACAGGGAATTCGTTGGACGCACACCTGTACTTGCCAGACAATTGGTCGGACAAGTTGACAATAGCGTCTATCCTTTGATCAATGTCGACATTAACATGGTGGAGGTGCTGCCAACCAATGTAAAGGGACCGGTTCCGGTCCTGATCATGTTCGGTTTCCCTGCCTTGCCTTCTCCTGCCCAGCCCTCCCCCGCTGACATGGAAAAAATCAATGCGGCATTCAAGGAGATGATGATTAAAAGTGATCCTGAAATGAAGGCAATCTTTGATAAATATCCGGCCTATTCGCCTGTGACAAGGTTGCCTGGTCCAAATTGGTTTGCACCGGCCACCAATGGTGATTCCCCTCCAACGGAGCAATTGCTTGCAGCCGGCTGGGGATATGTTACACTTGATCCTTCAAGCATTCAGGCAGACAACGGGGCCGGTCTCACAAAAGGTATCATTGGGTTGGTGAACAACGGTCAACCGCGCAAGCCCGACGACTGGGGAGCCCTTAGGGCATGGTCGTGGGGTGCCGCCCGCGTATTGGATTATCTGGAGACTGACCCCATGGTGGACGCGAAAAAAGTAGGCATTGAAGGTGTTTCAAGGTATGGAAAGGCGGCTCTGGTTACCCTTGCCTTTGAGCCCCGGTTTGCGGTTGGTCTGATTGGTTCATCCGGTAAAGGTGGTGCGACTCTGGAACGTCGTGTCTTCGGGGAAGCGGTAGAAAGCCTTGCCGGCACCGGCGAATATCACTGGATGGCAGGCAACTATTTGAAGTATGCCGCATCCGAAGCAACTTTTGGAAGCAAAACAGGATGCGATTTAACTGTGGATTCGCATGAACTCATCGCATTATGCGCCCCCAGGCTTACATTTATCAGTTATGGGATCCCAGAGAAAGGCGATTCCAAATGGTTGGACCATCAAGGTAGTTTTATGGCTACTGTTGCCGCAGGTTCAGTTTTCAAACTATTGGGAGCAAGAGATATAGGACTCTCCAACGACTATGTGAAAGAGAAAATGCCACCAGTACTTTCGGGTTTGCTGGACGGTGAACTAGCGTGGCGGCAACATGATGGCGGACACACGGACGCACCAAACTTTCAGTTTTTTATTCCCTGGGCAAATAAACTATTGAAATACAGCAAAACAACGAACCAATGAAATACATATTAGGATTATTTGAAAGGATGATCCTGTTGCTGCTCATCTGGCTGATCTGGATTTGGGTGGTTTGTTTATCCTCTGGGCACTTTTCCGGTTCTCCCCTGCCTTGCTTTTCTTTGTAAAGGTTTACGAAGAACGTGAACTGGAGATTCGGTTTGGGGAGTCGTATATGGAATACAAATCCAGAAATCCAATGCTTTTCTCGGGAAAACTGAGAGAATAAAAACCTGTTCCTATTGCTGGCGCCGATAATGATCCCTATTCAGCGCCTATTCTTTGCGTATTGAATGATGCCGGATTCACGATGGGAAGAATGGCAGGATACATGTAGGTCCCTTTAAACTGTGAATACATCATACCTCGGCTAGTTGAAAGTGAAATTGAATTTAGGGTGATAATAAATGGTTCAGGCAATTCGACAAGATTGGTGGTTGGTGATTTTAAGTCCGATAAATTCTCAATCTCGAAAATGCAACTTGTTTTGATGGAGGCATGACATTGCTTGTCCGCATCATATATCAAATCAATCGATACAACCACATTGACAAGTTTTTCATCAAGACTGATCCTGTGCTCTATACTAATTTCAAAATTGTAGACCCTCTCCTGGTTTAATTGAGTCTGTTTCTGATTTAACGTAAAAGAGACCAATTCAATCCCCTTTAACTTAAAGTTGATATTTTTGGAGTCCATGGATGTTCTTTTTAGCATTGAAATGTGGTTTTAGCCCAAGGTTCGTAGCGATCCGATTGATTCATCACGATTGTCGGTTCCTGACAATTTTCTGCCATTACAGGCTCGGTAACAGTTGCATGATATCGTATGATTTGCACTTTTGGTTTTTCACCGGTATGCACGAACCTGGCTTCCAGGATATATTCCAAATCGAAAAGTGTATCCGTGGTGAAATTGTGAGTACCACTCAGCCATTTGGATACTTCCGACGGACGCTTCCCAAGTTTCTCCGCCAGTTTCTTCCTGCTCCAACCCATATTTTCCCTCGCCTTGTCGATCCTGGCGGCGAGCTGCATCCGCTTGTTTGTTTTTTCCTGTTCTTCAGGAGTTATTTCCGATAGAAGTCCGGACAATAAATCGCTTTCGTAATTCTTTGGTTGCTTATACATTTGAATACCTCCCTTGCCCCCGTTTTGGTATTAATCGCAATAATACGCTTGTTGATGTCAATAATTTCACTTTTAAATGCGGTCATATTTTCTCTCAGGAAACATTCGAACAGGGTTATTTGTTCATCATTAAGGCATACGGAATATATACCAGCCTTGTTTCCACTGAATTGAGAAAGTCTGACTACTTCAAATTTCATTGTGTGGCGTAAAAGTAAACAATTTAGTTATAAGTAAAATATTATTTTGTCTTTTTTTAATTTTCTTTCCGTTTTAAGAAGTCAGCGGGTGACTCCAAGTCACCTGCTGACTGATCCAGGCGCCAGCGTGGGGTTCTGCTATTTGTTCCCTTTTGCCCGGTTGTGCGTCTTGCACAACATCTGACAGTTCCCGGCAACTGTTCCTCCACCCTTGCTCCAGGCTGCCACATGGTCGGCATCCATTTCGGCCAACTTCCAGATCTTAATTTTGTTGGCATCGTGTCCAAAAATGCAAAGCGGACAGTTCGATTCTTTCTTTAATTCAGCTTCTGCAGTCTGTACCGAGTAAATTGATTTTTTGGTGGCCTCGTCAAAGACCCGGATATCCAACAATTTTGTGTCGACTGAACCACCAAGAATATACTCAAAAATACCCTTCCGGTTTTTGACATAGGAGTCACCCATCAGCTTTTGCAACTCTTCCGACACCTTTGCCGGGTTGTATGCTTTCTTGTGATACGCTTCATACAAGCGCCCCCACTCCAGCCCGCGCATCTCATTCTCTACATCTTTAAAAACGCCTGAAACCCATTCGATGACACTGTTGAAATAGGTTTTCAATTCCTTGATGTTCGTATCAAAGCGGTGCCGGCTCATGTAATCGCTGATGCTGCCCTTGCTCACCCAATCGAGCGCACATTCCAGAAACTCCTGCCGGTTGGCGCTGCCGGATACATAGGCGCTCCATTTTTGGATGTTGGAGTTCTGGCTGTTGCTGAACTCCTCTTTGCCTAAAGTTACAAATGGCCCGGAGAAGATGGCGTTGAGCAACTCCTGTTCGTTGAGCGGAATACCTGCAATGTTGATGGTCTTAAACCACTGCTTGATCTCACTTTCGCTGCCTTCACATTCGTAAATGGTAAGTTGTGTTTCCAGTATCCTGGACTGCTTGTCTGCGGCAATACCGCTGAAATATTGCTCCATGCCGTTTTCGTCCTTCAAGGCAAATTTGTTGGTGACGAACCGCCCAAAACTGGTAATACGTTGCTGCCCGTCCAGTACTTCAAATTGATGGTCATTTACTTTCACAAAGTAAATTAAGCCAAGCGGATAGCCCTTGAGGATAGATTCGATCACGGCCACATCTTTCTTCCCGTCGGCATAAATGTAGTTCCGCTGGTACTCCGGCTGGATGGTCAATTGACCCGACAAGCCAAACAAACCCTTGCCTTCGAGTTCGTTATAGACAAATCCTTCACAAATGGCTGCGACGGTGATATCGGTTTTGAGTGTTGTTTTCATTTCTTGGTTAACTTGATGTCCTGCCTTCCAGGCAGATGTTTATTATTTCGCTTTTAGCCGAAGGTCGTTGACCTTTCGGTTATGAAAATATGACCTCTTCGAGGTTGTAGCTTCCTGATTCGGAAGTGACAAATCCTTCACAAATGGCTGCGACGGTGATATCGGTTTTGAGTGTTGTTTTCATAATGTCCTCTTTTTAATGACTATACGGTCATACATCCTTCTATGTGTACCATCTCCGTTAGATAAATAAAAACGCGGGCCGCCTTGAACGTAAGTGCCTTTCTCAGCCAATTTTGACATAGAAACTCCCAATTCCAGGCTTGTCCCGATAATCTCAAATTGTTCAGGGGAATATTTATCAAGAAAACTTATTGGTACACCCATCGCACCCTCATAATCGCTCGGAATAGCATCGGTAAACGGCACTTCAATGGCATCATAGTTGTCATAGCGATCATACGATTCTTTCCCTTTTATTTCTTTGTGCTTACTGTATTTCAGGTTGTCCTGCATTGTCATAAGCGGTAGTGCCTGGTGGCGAAGCCCGTGATCAAGATTTGTAAACCATCGAACACCTTTTATCCGCAAAAACTTTCGGCCTTCAACATCGATTCTCCAGCCGGCAGCTTCTATAGGATAGTTATCAGGCACCTGGAATTCCCGGTCACCACTCTTAATACTTGGTCCAAACCACATTTTAAGTTCCTTAATCAGTGGGAAAACTTCTTTGTAGGTGATGGCGTTCATATTGCCAATAATCAAAAACTGTTTATCCGCCTCAACAATCCATGCCAAAAAATCACGAAACAATGAGAAAGGCGGGTTCGTTATGATGATATCGGCTTCGTCGCGCAGTTTTTTGATCTCTTTACTATTAAAGTCGCCGTCTCCTGCCAGGTAATGCCATTCCAGGTCGTTTACATCGATCTTGCCATCACCAGACTTGTCGTGTGTGAGGGTAAATATTTTGCCGTTTTTGGTAGTTTTGTTGTAATCGAATTGAGGGTCGTTTACTTCGAACAGGGTAGGCTGGTATCCGGTTTTATATTTTTTGCTGTCGGCGGCGTAGCTTGTACTTATCAGCTTTTTCAGGCCGAACCGCTCAAAATTTTGCGCGAAAAACTTGGTAAAGTTGCTCCATTCCGGATCATCGCAAGGCAACAGCACCGTCTTGTCCCGAAACACATCAGAGTTGTATTCCAAATATGCATTGATCTCTTTTTCTATATCGTGGTACTGGGTGTAAAACTCGTCGTTTTTTGCATTTTTTGCGTTGGTAAGATTGCTGGTGGCCATATTTGGGGGTTCGTGGTTTTATGAATGTGTGGGTTGGTGGTAGAAGTTAGCAGCAATAATATTTAGTTTCTATTTAATCCAAAGGCTCTTGATCCAAGCTTTTCTTTCCAAATCGACTCTTTTTGTGTACAGTATTTTTGATCTGCAGTTTTTGAAAGAACCTCTAAAATTGAAAACTGAAAATTCAAATAAAAGTCAGGATCTTTTTCCTTAAGTACTTTTAATTCCTTGTTATTTCCAGTTCCGTCACCTTTAACGTAGGTTTCCCATCGCTGCCATAAACCATTCTCTCCATAGGTGGTCCCAATATATTTATTGCCACTTTTTTTGTCGAGTATCAGATAAATTGCTTGAAGACTTTTCAATGATTCAAACCATACCGAATGTGAATCGGGATTTGTAATAATTTTTTTTAAATCCAGATATGAAACCATCACATTCATTAATCCAGGGAAATCGTCAACGAAGTTGTTTGGCAAAATTTTAATTACTTCTTTGTCTTTTACCTCTCCGTAAGTGTTATACCAACCTCGAGGTACAATCCAATTAATTACCAACCTATTTCTATAAATGTCAAACTTTGGAATTCTCTCCAAATTTAGAAATATGTCTTTGTTGTAGTCCTGCTCATCACAATATTTCTCAAGTTCCTTTGAATATCTTGGAAGATTTTCTTTTTTGAGTCTCCCAATAACTTCAAATACTCCATAAAAAATCCCACTATTTTTTTCTCCCGCGATAAAGGAAACAATGTATTTACAGTCGAAGAATGCCCTCTTGTCTTGAAAACTTTGGTATTCTTCAATAAGGTTATTTTCTGTCATCACCTTGATTCTCTCGTGGTAATGCCTTACCAAAAGTACTTTCCCTTGTTTCTTAAGATCATCAAGTGGTAAAATGTCCTTTAACAGTATTCTATTCTCCATAGTTGCTTGCTACTTGATTATTGGTTCTAACGTTTGTTATGGACTGCTAATTTCTTTTCTTTGTATCAATCGCAAGCGGTTTAACCCAAAAATAAGAATTGTTACAATCGATCCTTTTGTTTATAATACTATCAACTCCCACTATTTTAGCGTAATTAATGAAACTTAAAGTCCAATCATCGTTTGTCTTAAAAGGTTCTCCAATATCATTGACGTCCTCCGCATTTAAAAATCCAATATATACAAGAATAACGGGGATTTGATGTTTAGCCAGCCACCATGAATAAGCTATCCTATTCGAAAGTTGATAACATCTTTCCACCGAAATGTTGATTCTGTGATGTTGATTTTTTAAAGCTACACATGATTCATTTATAGCATCTGTAATCCTTTTATGATTGGCAATTGAATCTTTAGAAGAATCTTTATCAAGTTTTTTACCATTAATACTCAACTCATTTTTATGGGCTTTTGCTTCGACTAAAAGAAGTCCATTTGCACCATTAATCTTGCAAGTAGAAAGGAAATCCCAATTTGGAGTATTTGCTTTTCTGTCAGAAGCCAACCACCAGTTTCGAATGTCAGTAGATAGATTATTGTCAATCTTTTTTAAAAAATCAACAAGTTGGGCTTCTTTTGGATTGTCAATCCCTTTAGGCATCCATTCATCAATCATTGGATCAATGAACAATCCTAAATCAGCAAATGTTTCGTTTAATATACTGATCCAGTTTGCCGAATCTATAAAATCTAATAAATGTTTCTGACTTCCTCTCATGTGTTGTGTTTTTTAGTGGCCCATAACTGTTTTGGGCTTTGCGTTCGGGCAGGTTTCGGAGTACAAGACTGTCAATAAGCATTGAACTTGATTAGAAGCACAAAGCTCCAAGTTTGCACGTCTGCCCGCATGACACAAAACCCGTGTTATATTGTGTAATATTAAAGTTTCTGTGCCTTTATTTCAAACATAAATTCATTAATAAATTCACCAAATTCACCAATCCCAATTTTTGATTTAAAGTAGTTTTGTTTTAATCCATTGCTATTGGGAACCCAATCTTCAAATATTAACTCACTTCTTTCAACAGTAAAATGCCCATGAGCAAGGGAATTTCTTATTCTCTCAACTATGTAGGAATTGTCAACAATCTTGTTTTTAACATTTTCATTTGCTAATAATTTAAATTTGTCAGTACTTATTTTTGATTTATTACAATTATTAAATTCTACCTCTTTAGGATATAGAAATAATAAAAATGTTGCCATAAACAGAGTGCCAGGATTGAGAATCTCGCAATTTAGATTACTTGACCTGAATTCAAATATTAGTTCTTCAACCGTTTTCTTTTTATTAACAGGATTTAAGCATTCCTGAATCCAAAGCAAACTAATATTTCCTTGAATAATTAAGTTCCAATCTGTTGCCATATCTGTTTGTTTTATTATGCTACATAACTTGTACATACATCTGACGATAACAGTTCAAACTATCGAAAATTGATTGTCAGAGCATTTGGATATCAGATTTAGTTCTCTAAAAGTAATCATCTTTCATTTATTCAGAGGCAAAAAACTGCAAATTAATTGCAAAACTTATGCACCTTAATATGCGTAGTTCTCAGTTGTTTTAACTGAACCAATTTGTTGCAAATTTCAACAATAAAAGCAAGACCGTGGGTCGAAGACAGCGGGTGACTTGGAGTCACCCGTTGACTGGCAGCTAACTCCACCCAAAATATCTTCCCAAAAATTAGGTTTTCCGGATAAAATTTTGTACGTTTATATACCTAAAGTTCTCATACATTTATTATTAACCCCTTAAATTAATTTAAATGAAATTGAACCTGAACCGCAGTTTCGGCTGCAAAAACGAAGAATTGCCCGTTGTATGCGGGTTTGTTGCCATTAGCCTGGCACGCGACCTAAGCGATTTCGCTTCCTATTCACCGATGTTCGATGCTTCTTACCTGGCTGCCTTTAATGCTAAAATCGGAGTCGTCCAGGAGTTGGTGGAACCCAAATCGGAAACTGTCGAGCACAAGGTAATCACTGACCGTATGTACAAAATTCTGGATGACTTAATTTCGCCAATTAACTTTCTGGAAGGTTATCTCAAACTGGCAGGGAACCAGGTACCTATTTCTTCTGCCGATTTTGGTCTTGTGCAACTACGCAAAAGCATCCGGTCGCGCGATGTGGAAAACGCGCTGACCCTGCTGCAGCGTGTTGGCGAGAACATCAAAAAATTCAGGGATGCGCTTATGGCGAAGGGTTTAACCGATGCGCTTGCGGCGAAGTTTACGGATGCTTCCATTTCGCTTGCAGACTGTAAGAACAAAAGATTCGCCCTAATTTCATCCAGGGCGGCCATGGTGCAAAACAACATGGGTCTGCTCAACGATCTGAACGACCAGTTATCGGAAATCTGCAAAATCGGTAAAATCCTCTACAAGCAAACCGATCATGCCAAACTGAATGATTACACGGTTTCGCAGATGATGAAACAAGTCGCCAGAAGTGTCAAGCCCGCTCCGGCAAAAAAAGCAGCTGCCGTACCCGCCTGAAAACTCTTTCTGCCTGTTACCTTGCCCTTAAAAACGGCTTATTACCTCTTTCTAACCCCTACTAAGCCTTCCGGAACTGTTACTTAGGGTCTCCTAACCGTTACTTACTGCTTTGGAACCGTTACTAACCTTATCAAAATCGCTACTAATCGTCTCCAAACCGTTACTTAGGATACCCAAATCGTTACTAAGCTCTTTGTAAGGGTTACATAGGGCTTCAAACAGATGTAAAACGCAGAAAAGAGCCCTTTGACCGTTGGATCAAGGGGCTCTTTGTTTGACCATATTAATCTAATTAGTCAGCGGGTGACTCCAAGTCACCCGCTGACTAATT
>CAIUUO010000098.1 GCA_903902325.1 uncultured Bacteroidia bacterium | reverse complement strand
GAAATATCAACACACCTTCCGATTTCAAGGACATTTCAAAACTGACCATCGGATGACAAAATACGAATTAACCGAAGTATGGATCAAGGCATCTGTTACAGGCACAATCTGGGCCGCTTCCGAAATTGTACTCGGAAGTTTTTTGCATAACCTCAGGGTTCCTTTCAGTGGCAATGTGCTTACAGGGATCGGAATTATCATCCTCATTTCGCTCAGTTACTCCTGGAAGGACCAAGGGCTTTTCTGGAGAGCCGGTTTGATTTGCGCCATCATGAAGACTATCTCTCCCAGCGCTGTCATCTTTGGTCCCATCATTGCCATTCTTTGTGAGTCGTTGCTGATCGAATTGTCCGTCAGGTTGCTGGGCCGCACTTTCTTCGGTTTTGCCATCGGTGCAATGCTGGCCATGTCCTGGAATTTGTTCCAGCGGATCGTGAACCTTTTTATTTTCTATGGACTGAATATCCTCCAGTTGTATGAAGACCTCATTAAACTTGCCCAAAAACAACTGCAGGTACAGAGTGATATTATGTGGTTGCCGCTGATTGTGCTGCTTGTTATTTATTGTCTTTTAGGTTTAGTTTCAGCCTTTTTGGGGATAAAAATTGGCAAACGGCTCATCAGTCAGCCTAAAAATAATCAGGTAAGCACTATGGCCAGTGAATCAGTCAAATACACCAACAAAAGCGGTAAGGATTTCAGTTATAGTCTGGTCTGGTTGTTTTCCGATGTAGTTTTGCTGGTATCGGCGCTAACGCTTTTAAACTATATGGATGCGATCTGTTGGAGTTCATTCATCCTTGCGGTTTCCGTAGTTTGGTCCATGCGTTACAAACGTGCCTTGAGGCAGTTGACAAAGCCCGGTTTCTGGCTGTTTTTTGCTGCCATTACCATGATCACGGCATTCGTCTTTTCAAAGGTACAGGGACAGGGGTGGCAGGAGGGTTTGCTTATCGGATTGCAGATGAATTTTCGTGCCGTAGTTGTCGTGCTTGGATTTTCAGTGCTTGGAACGGAATTGTACAATCCGGTAATTCGCTCTTTTTTCCTGAAAACATCATTTAAACAACTGCCGGCGGCGCTTGAGCTCTCGTTTGCAAGTCTGCCATACATGATAGCCAGGATACCTGATCTCAAGCGTGTGATGAAAAATCCGGTATCTGTTATTTACCAGATAGTTGCATACGGGGAAGAACGCTTGGAAGAGATCAGGAACGACAGGATATCGCAGCCTCGGGTTTACCTGGTGAGCGGGGCTTTGGGCGGAGGAAAGTCTACTTTTGCCCAAATTGTTGCCAATACTATGATAGCAAATGAATGCAGGGTGGGTGGTTTTCTGTCTGTCCGGCTAATGGAAGCAGAAGTAACAGTTGGCTATGATCTGCAGGATCTTGCAACCAATGAAAGGGTAAAATTCCTGTGTTTGGTTACAGAAGAGGTTACTGACAAAATTGGGCGGTTCGAAATTTGTCGTGAGGGCATAGAAAAGGGCAATGAGATTCTCTGTCAAACCCTGATTTTGAAACCGAACCTGGTCGTCATCGATGAAGTGGGCAGACTTGAATTGCGCGGAGATGGCTGGTTCCAGTCGATTCAGAACCTGCTGGAAGCTTCCGCAAATCTGCTTTTAATCACCGTCCGCGATGGACTGGAACTGGAGGTGATCGATAAACTTCAACTAAAAGATTACCGGATTGCCCATGTAGGTGTGACGGATCCAGTGCATTTGGCTGAACAAATTTTGACCAGGTTAAAAGGTAATCCCAATCCGGAATGACAACGATTTTTGATAAACCATGTCAGATGATGGATAACCTTTACTGCTGGTAGTGTCGAACAGGTTGTGGTCAAATCCCATTCCAATTTCCAGGTCATTATTGGGTGAGAGAGGGTATTCCATGCCTGCCGTTACATGAAATGAAAGGTTGAACATGTTGAGTTCGGACATAGCATTTCCTCCTTTAATATCGAGTGAAGGTATATTTGCCCTGCCGGAAACCAGGATTTTCGGATCGAATCCAAGATCTGTAAAAAATCTTCCATGACCGATCTGGCTTGTCTGGAGTTTTATTCCCAGAGGAATGGATATATAAGTTATTTTATAGGTTACGGCTACTCCAGGCGGGACAGTAACGGAGTTGGAATTCTTAAAATCAAGATAAGTTGACTCTTTGCTGATAAGTCTTCCGCCGGCATTGATAATATTTATCCCGGAAGAAAAGGAATAGTTGGGTCTGAAATACCTGTTATACGACAGACCAAAATTAAATCCGGGAACTACGCCATCATTGTGGGTGTCATAATTGTTGGTCGAAAACCAACTGATCAGGGGATCAAAATGAATACTGAAGTTGATGATGGGTTGAATGCCCGCAGCATAAAAATTTGGGTTATTATGCTGCGGGTAATTTTGCTCAGGCTGAGACGGAACAATGACCGAATGGCCGGATGGAATGTAATTTCTGGATGGATATCCTGACTGTGCCAATGTATTCTGCCACATGCCTACCAGAAAAACTGCGAAGATTGTTATTCCAGTCCTTATTGATTGTTTATAATTGGTTTTCAATGCTATTGGGTTTACGACAAATTTACAATTAAAACTGGCGCCAATAATTTATTTTGCCATGTGGTAATTGTTCAAAAACCATACCAACTTCACTTGTTAATGGAAATATTCCCGTATCAAATCCAACAACCGATTTTTTTGGATGGGTTTTTCTATGTAATCATTGCATCCAGCTTCCAATGCCTTTTCCCTGTCACCGATTAAGGCAAAGGCTGTTTGTGCAATGATGATCACCTCCTTGTTGAATTGGCGAATTTCGCGTGTAGCTTCATAGCCATTCATGTCGGGAATCTGGATGTCCATTAGGATCAGGTCGAGGTTTGGAATGTTTTTAGCGCCATTTACGGCTTCCTGTCCTGTTTGTACAATGCAATTGTTGCTGCTGATACCTCCAATAATTTTTGCTAAAAATTTGGCAGATGCCTCATCGTCTTCAACGATTAATACATTGATATCCAAAGATTTGATTTTGATTTCTCTGGTGCTGTTCGGATTGCTGATTTCATTGTCTGAGTTTCCTTCATCGATGATTGATTGGTAAGGAAGGGTGAAATAGAAGGTCGAGCCTTCCCCTTCTTCGCTTTCAACACGTATAGTTCCTCCCAGCATCCCGGCATAGGCTTTCGAGATGGTTAAACCCAGACCCGCTCCCTGTCTGGCATTGACATCCTGAATATCGGCTTGGATAAACCGCTCAAAAATGGCTTCCTGTCTATCTTTTCGAATCCCGATGCCTGTGTCCTTGATGAAAAACTCCAAAACATCTGAATGATTCTCCTTTTTAAGAATGTAGCCTACTTCTATAGAACCTGTATCGGTGTATTTAATGGCATTTTTAACCAAGTTGGTCAGAATAGCATAAATTTTCTCCTTGTCTGTTTGGATGATCGCCTTATTGCCGGATAACGTTTTCAGACAGGAAAACTGAAGGCTTTTGATATCTGTTTCAGGTTTGAAGAAGGAATAGATATAGTCGATTTGCTCGTTAATATTCGATTCATGCAATTTAACCTCCATCAAGCCTGATTCAATTTTCGAAATATCAACAATGTCCTTGATGATATTCAGCATTCGTAATCCACTTTTCTCGATGATGCTGATATATTCCTGTTGCTCTTCACCCGAAAGTTTCGGTTCTTTAAGGAGTTCTGCAAAACCAAGGATGCCGTTCATCGGAGTCCTTATTTCATGACTCATATTGGCGAGAAAAGCAGATTTTAAACGGTCGCTTTCCTCTGCACGTTCTTTTGCATGCATGAGTTCAATTTCAGCCATTTTTCTAACAGTAATGTCCCGGGCAATATTCATTAAGGCGGGCTGGCCTGCATAATCAAAAATCAATACCTTGATTTCAACAAATATTTCATGTCCGTTTTTATGTCGGAGTGAGGTTTCAAAATATGAAAAGCCCTTGATTTTCAAATCCTCAATTCGTTTGTTAATTTTATCTTTTGTAATGTTCAGTTCCAGTTCGTTAGGATTGATCTCCTTCATTTCCTCAATGGAATAACCAAGCATTTTGGCGGCATTTTCATTCATATCCATTATTTCTGAGGGCATTTCCTCCCCTCTCAGATTGAAAATGGTAATGCCATCCGTGTTGGCGTTAAAAAGGGTTTTGTATTTCTCATCGCTTTTCCTTCTTGCTTCTTCAGCCAGTTTAAGCTCCTCAACCCGGTTTTCAAGTTCGCGTGCATGCCTGATTTGGGATTCATACAGAGTCGCATTACCGACACCAATGGCAGCAAGATTGGCAAATGTGTTGAAAAGGTTGATTTCTGACTCAGAATGTTTTTTGGGAGTATCTGAAGTGGTCACAATAAGTACTCCTAACGCTTGTGTTCCAACAAAGAGCGGCAAGTATAGTATTGACGACAAATTCCGTAACTCGCAGACAGCTCGTTCCGCCGGCGTAAGGTCAGCCTTTGCTGTATCAGGTAGAAAAACAGGCTTACCTGTAGTGATGGCTTTTTGAATATGAGGATGATCGGCAAGCGGTGCATAGCGCAATTCGTTTTTGAATTGTGGGGGTAATGGTGGAGTAGTTGCCCATAGACATAAAGTTTCTTCCTCAAGGAGATAAATGGCAGAGCTATTCGTTTCCGTAAGTTCAGTTACACGATCAGCTATAATTTGTAATATTTTTCCCAGGTCAAGTGTTGTGGCAAGCTCCTGGCTAATTTTTAAAAGTGTTGCCAGTTCCCTGGAATGCCGCAGGATTTCTTCTTCCGCTTCCTTGCGATCTATCCTGTCTTTTTCAATTGTAGCTTTTAAGGAAATATTTTCAAGCTGCAATTCCCGTAATCCGATGATGAGTTCTTCTTTGGTTTTGTTAATTATATCCATGAATAGAATAATTATGAACTTCCGGTGTAGTGTCTTTTGGCGAGGGCTCCCACCATTTTATTTCAGGCTTTATCAAAATTATGAAAAAAACGGATGAATGACAACTTAACAGTAACATTTGGTATAAATGGACCATCCATTCCTGCTATCGGTAGGTTCAAAGTTTGAATTGTGATTATATGTTGTGAACAAACCAAATGACCGGTTGCATACACCATAACTTTTCCCGCATTTCAGATTGGTTTTTAAGTGGTTTTTTTTGTATTCGTTTGATTCGGAGCAGTAAATTCATTGTTAAAACGGCACATATTCGGCGCAATACAAAAAAAGGTCAGATATTTCTATCTAACCCTTTGATTTTCAATTGTCGGGGTGACAAGATTTGAACTTGCGACCCCCCGCCCCCCAGACGGATACGCTACCAGGCTGCGCTACACCCCGAACTGATTGATGTTTTGAAGGGAATCCCCCTTAAAACGTCTGCAAAAATAGCGAGCGTTTTCCGGATTCCAAAATATTCATGGAATTTAAATAAAATAAATAATTTACACTAGCAATTATTGCCCTTGTAATCGAATTTGCCTATTTTTGTTGAAAATTATACTCCATGGATTTCATCAAACAATTGAATACAGAGGGCCCCAAAGGCGCTCCATCCGCCCAGCCAGGTGAGGCTGAAAAAGTTAAGTGCCTGATCATCGGATCTGGACCTGCAGGGTTTACCGCTGCAATCTACGCTGCAAGGGCCAACCTTAGTCCAGTCATGTATGAAGGCCTGCAACCCGGAGGCCAGTTGACAACCACTACGGAGGTGGAGAATTTTCCGGGATATCCCAAAGGAATTACAGGACCAGAAATGATGGAAGAGCTGAAGGCACAGGCCATGAGGTTTGGCACAGATGTTCGCTGGGGACTTGCCACTGCCGTTGAATTCAGCGAGGGCGCCCACAGGGTCACCATCGACGGAATCAAGGTAGTTGAGGCAGAAACAATCATCATTGCCACAGGCGCGGAAGCCCAGTACCTGGGTCTCCCTGACGAGAAAAAATATGCAGGATCGGGTGTCTCTGCCTGCGCTACCTGCGATGGATTTTTCTACCGCGGGAAGGACGTGGCGGTCGTTGGAGGCGGGGATACAGCGCTGGAAGAGGCCATCTACCTTGCAGGACTGTGCCGCAAGGTATACCTCATTGTTCGCCGCGATCAATTGCGTGCCTCCAAAGTGATGCAGGACAGGGTGCATAAAGTCACCAATATTGAAATTCTGTGGAAACACCAGACCAAGGGGTTGACTGGTCAAGGCGTTGTTGAAGGAGCAGTTTTCATCAAAAATAAAGGTGAAGCGAACGAAGAAGAGGTTACTATTCCTATCGATGGTTTCTTCCTGGCCATCGGTCATGTACCTAATTCAGGAATCTTCAAGCCGATGATAGAAACCGATGAGGTAGGTTATATCAAGACCATCGGTGTTACCTCACTGACAAATATTCCCGGGGTCTTCGCTTGTGGTGATGTGATGGATCCCCTTTACCGGCAGGCCGTTACCGCGGCAGGTTCCGGATGCAAGGCCGCCATTGATGCGGAGCGGTATCTCTCGGAAAAGCATTAAATTAATTTGCTAATGTGCTAATTTGCTAATATGCTAATTACGGGAATCATGATTGATGCTATTATTGATAATGAGTTCTTTTTAGTAAATCGCATTTAAACACCTAAATTATCACATCAGCACATCAGCACATCAGCACATCAGCACATCAGCACATTAGCACATCAGCACATTAGCACATTAGCAAAATTTGTTCGTTATGTCACACAAAGATCATTCATTCGATACCCGGGCCATCCACGTTGGAGAAGAGGCCGAATTCCTTGAGGGAAGCAAAAATGAAGTTGTTGCACCTATCTATTTATCTTCTACTTATGCCCGGAAAAAGGTGAAAGAGCATGGTAAATTTGAGTATTCCCGTTCGCAGAATCCCACCAGGCTCGCATTGGAGCAACGGTATGCCTCGCTTGAAAAGACTGCCTATGGTCTTGGATTTGCCTCAGGACTGGCAGCCGAAGCAACCTTGTTGTTTGCCCTGATCAAACCAGGAGATCATGTAATTGGCTTCGACGATCTTTATGGAGGAACCAAGAGGTTGTTTCACCTATGGGAAGAGAATGTCAAGCTGGAGGTGAGTCTCGTAGATGCCACGAATCCTTCTGTGGTAGAGGCTGCTATCCGGCCCGAAACCAGGTTGATCTGGCTGGAATCTCCTACCAATCCGTTGCTCAGAATCTGCGATATCAAAGCCATCTCGGAGATCGCCCACAAGTACAACGTTTTGGTGGTGGTTGACAATACTTTCCTTTCCCCCTATTTTCAGAATCCTGCCTCTCTGGGTGCTGACATTGTGGTGCACAGTATCACCAAATACATTGCCGGACACAGCGATGTAATCGGCGGAGCCATCATGTTAAATGACACGGAATTGTGCAACAAACTCAAATTCTGTCAGAATGCGTTGGGCTCTGTGCCATCTCCTTTCGATTGTTATATGGTTCTCCGGGGATTGAAGACCCTCTCCCTCAGGATGGAAAAGCACCAGTCGAATGCCCTGGCCATTGCCTCCTACCTGGAAGGTCATCCAAAAGTTGCGCGTGTTTATTATCCGGGATTGAAAAGCCATCCACAATACGAAACAGGATTGGCGCAAGCGACAGGATTTGGCGGTATGGTCTCGTTCGAAATCAGGGGAGGGGAGAAGGAAGCCGTTCAGTTTCTGGAAAGCCTCGAACTGTTTACTTTGGCGGAGAGTTTGGGAGGCGTGGAATCGCTGATCGAGCATCCGGCCCTGATGACGCATGCTTCCATCACGGCCAAAGAACGCGAAATAGCCGGAATCAGAGACTCATTGATCAGGGTCTCCATCGGGGTTGAGGACAAGGCAGATCTGATTGCCGACCTGGAGCAGGCATTTGGGAAGATATAGTCAGGTTCACGCAAAGAGCGCAAAGTCATCGCAGAGCGCGCAAAGAAGCATTAATTAACCTTGTTCTTTGCGTCCTTGGCGGTTTCCTTTGCGCTCTTTGCGTGAAACATGATTTACAAATCGATTACCAACAATTATTTTTTATACTTTTAATGCCAATAAACTTATTCTAAAATGAAAAAGATACTTGTTGTTGCATTGATGCTGGTGGTAGTTTCCGGGTACGCGAAGAAGAAAGAATCCTTGTTTAACGGAAAGGACCTGAAGGGTTGGACCATCTTCGTGAGCGATCCTAAAATCAGTCCGGAGAAATTTTTCTACGTGAACAATGGTGTGATTGAGACTCCGGGAGTTCCCATGGGATACCTCCGAACCAAGAAGGAATATGCCAATTACCATCTCCATGTGGAATGGTGTTACCCCGAAAAAGCAACCAACAGCGGCATTTTTGTTCATACAAATGGTCCCGACGCGATGTGGCCCAAGCATTACCAATGCCAATTGAAAACCTTGTGTGCGGGAGATTTCATCGTCAATGCGGTAGGAGAAAAGGCCACAGCAGGTGACAGTATCTATGTTGGCACCGAAAAAGTAAAGCCCATTGCCGTTAAACTTCATCCAACCAACGAGAAAAAGGTCGGCGAATGGAACAGTTATGATATTGTCTGCAAGGGAAGTACCGTGGAGGTATCTGTGAACGGATTGCTTCAGAACACAGCAAAGAATTGCTCTATGACCAAAGGCAGCATTGGCCTGCAGGCGGAAGGATCCAGGATTCAGTTCAGGAATATCTGGATTGAGAAGGTAAAATGATACTTCAAGTATAATAAATTCACTCCATATTTTAACTGTAATGAACACCTTCATTTGCAGGCAATGGGATTTCGGATCTGATTGCCTGTTAATGAAGGCATTGTTGTATAATAGGATTATTAGGCTAAATCACTTAATTCATTCAAAATGAAAATCCTTTTATCGCTCACCTTGTGTCTTATTTTGGAGTTCAATTTTTGCATAGCCCAAGTTCCTGCTGATGGGAAGAAGAACTTCAGCGGCATATACCCCTATCTCGCCTATTACAACAACGAAGGGGAGTGTGGCACCGGTGCTGTGGTTCCCTGGGCCGGCAGACTATGGGTGATCACCTATGGTCCTCATCTTCCGTTCGGTTCTTCCGATAAGTTGTATGAAATTTCCCCGGACATGCAGAGAGTCATTCGACCCGAAAGTATTGGCGGCACCCCGGCCAACCGAATGATCCACAAGGAAAGTAACCAGCTCTTCATAGGGCCCTATGCAATTGATGCGAACAGAATTGTACGTGTCATTCCTTACCAGGATATGCCCGGGCGTCATACAGGAAACGCGAGGCACCTGACTGATCCTGCAGGAAAAATTTATTACGGCACCATGGAAGAGGGCTTTTATGAGGTAGATGTAAAAACTCTTCAGGCAAAAGTACTTTATGAGGATATCAATGTAACCAAGAAAAAGACCAAAGATACAGAGGGTAATTTCAAAGGCACCTTGCTCCCCGGAGCCCATGGGAAAGGCTTCTATTCCGGACAGGGGGTAATGGTTTATAGCAACAACGGAGAGCCATCCCCTGAGGCATTGAAGAAATTTGATATCCAGTCGGGCGTATTGGCTGAATGGAATGGGAAAGACTGGAAAGTAATCAGAAGAAATCAATTCACAGAAGTGACAGGTCCCGGAGGAATTTATGGCAACCAACATCCGGATACGGATCCGATCTGGGTAAATGGCTGGGATCATAAATCCGTTCTGGTTGGTGTGAGGGATGCCAAGACCGGATGGAGCTTTTACCGGCTGCCCAAGGCCAGCCACTCCTATGACGGCGCGCACGGATGGAATACCGAATGGCCCCGGATCCGGGATATCGGCACATCGGAGAAACCTGATTATTTGATGACCATGCACGGGATGTTCTGGCATTTCCCGGGAACATTCAGCAGTTCTAACTCTGCCGGAATTCGTCCGGGTTCTGCTTATCTGAAAGTGATAGGTGACTTCACCAGATGGAAAGATCAATTGGTTTTCGGCTGTGATGATGCAGCCAAATCAGAGTTTTTGAACAAACGAAAAGTAAAGGGAAACATTCAGGGTCCCGGACAATCCAATTCCAATATCTGGTTCACCCCGCTCGAAAAGCCGGATCAGTTGGGACCCAGTACGGCTGAAGGGGCCGTATGGATCTCAGAATCGATCAAAGCGGGCGAAGTTTCCGAACCATTCCTTTTTGCTGGGTGGGACTATCGCAGTGCCTGGGTTAAAAATGAAGGGAAACAATCAGTTACCTTTAGTTTTGAAATAGACAAGAAGGGAAATGCCAGTTGGGAAAGCCTGAAAAAAATAACCGTCAAAGCGGGTGAATCCATGAATGTTCCCTTTACAGAAAAAGGGGAGTGGATCAGGGTGAAAGCCGACCAGGCGACAAAAGCAACAGTCCATTTTTCCTATGCACAACAAGACAAGAGGGCAAAAACCGCTGATCCAATTTTTGCGGGCCTGGCACCTGTCAGCCAGAAAAGCTCAAAAGCCGGACTGCTTTGGGATCTGGGTGACAACCGCAGAAAACTTGGGATTCTTGCCGGCGAGGTTTCTGATCAGTCCTTCACGGAAAATGGTTATTACGAACTCGATTCTGCCATGAACCTTGTGAAGATGGAGGATCTCAAAATCGCCTCATTTATCCGTGAAAATATGGCAATTCCAAAGAATGTCGTCACGATCGAAAATTCATCGGTCCTGGTAGTCGATGACCAGGGTCGCAGATGGAGATTGCCCAAAGGAAACCAATCTTTCACCGGATTGACAAATAATGGGGTGATGCGTCTTTGTCGCGAAGTCTCCACCGAACGTGACCTGCTGAACTGTTCAGGTACGCTTTATGAGTTGCCGTCCGAAAATGCAGATGGATTTGCCAAAATTCGCCCCATTGCCTCACATAACTTCCGTATCTTCGATTTTACCTCCTATCGGGGAATGCTTATCCTCACAGGAATTGATCCAAAAGCTGCAATGGGAAATCCCCATATTATCACCTCAACTGATGGTAAGGCAGCTGTATGGGCAGGTGTTTTTGATGATTTGTGGAAAATCGGAAAACCGGTTGGTGAAGGTGGTCCATGGAAGAATTCGGCAGTCAAGGCAGGAGATGCTTCAGATCCGTACCTGATTGGCTTCTACGATCAGCGTAGTCTGAAATTGTCACACGAATCAAAAGAACCGGTTACCATTAAAATCGAGGTGGAACCGATCGGACATGGTCCATGGATGGTGTACAAGGAAGTTACGGTGATGCCGGGTAAGACATTCAGTTATACTTTCCCGGATACCTTCCAATCCAGATGGATCCGCTTCAGATCCGGCGAGGCAGCTACTGTTACGGCCTGGTTAGAATATAAATAAATCGTGAAAATCTTGTAGTTTTATACTCTCAAACCAAACAACCAGTCTATGAACGCAATGCCCTTTGTGATAGGCGCGCTTGCCATTTTGGCCCTGGCATACAGATTCTATTTCAGTTTCATCTGTGCCAAGGTTTTGATGCTGGATGATTCATCAAGCATGCCTTCCCACCGGCTTTTCGACAAGCAAAACTACTATCCGATGCCCAAATGGGTATTGTTCGGACATCATTTTGCTGCCATCGCTGGGGCGGGTCCGCTGGTTGGACCGGTTTTGGCCGCCCAGTTTGGCTTCATGCCGGGTTTCGTATGGATGCTTGTGGGGGCAGTCCTGGCAGGTGCGGTACATGATCTGGTCATTCTTACAGCATCTTCGAGATACGACGGGAAATCGCTTGCAGAGATTGCCAGGAGGGAAATCAGCAGGTTTAGCGGCGGTGTTGCTTCTGTGGCCGTATTTATCATCCTGATTGTTGCCCTCGCCGGTCTTGGTGTGGTGGTCGTCAACGCCCTGGCAGAAAGTTCCTGGGGTACCTTTACCATTGCCGCAACCATCCCGATTGCGATACTGATGGGATTGTGGATGTTCGTTTTCAGAAAAGGCAAAACGGCCGAAGCGACCGTAGTTGGCGTGCTTTTATTGTCGGCCGCAGTTATTGGAGGAAAGTATGTGCCCGGTTCCCCTATTGCTTCCTGGTTTACCTTTGACAAGCCAACCCTGACGATCCTGCTGTCTGTTTATGGTCTGCTGGCATCCGTTTTGCCCGTGTGGCTGCTGCTGTCTCCGCGGGATTACCTCAGTTCTATCATGAAACTTGGTGTCATCGGCATGCTTGCCATCGGCATCATCGTCGTGGCTCCCACAATTAAAATGCCCAATGTTACGCCGTTCATACACGGTGGCGGACCCATCATTCCGGGTACCTTGTTTCCGTACCTGTTTATCACCATTGCCTGCGGCGCCATATCGGGGTTTCATGCCCTGGTGAGTTCGGGTACCACACCCAAGATGCTGATGAAGGAGTCTCACATCAAACCCATCGCGGTTGGTTCTATGCTGGCCGAAGCGATGGTTAGCATCCTGGCACTGATTGCTGCTACAAGTCTCTTTCCACTCGATTATTTTCAAATCAACGTTTCCCCTGAGAAATTTACGGCGATATTGCCTCAGTTGCATTCACTGGGATTTACGGAAAGCAATCTTCCGCAACTTTCCGCAGAAGTAGGGGAGCGGATTGCCGGCCGGCCCGGTGGCGCCGTTTCGTTGGCGGTGGGGATGGCCCAGATTTTTTCCAGTATTCCAGGTTTAGCAGGACTCATGTCCTACTGGTACCACTTTGCCATCATGTTTGAAGCCCTGTTTATCCTTACTACCGTGGATGCAGGCACACGAATTGCCAGGTTTATATTGCAGGAGGTAGTTGGGAAAGCGTATGAGCCCTTTGGCCGCACCAACTGGCTGCCGGGTAACCTGATGACAAGTTTTATCGTCGTTTTTTGCTGGGGATATTTCATCTATACCGGAAGCGTAACCACCATCTGGCCGATGTTTGGCGTTGCTAACCAGTTGCTGGCCACACTGGCATTGGCCATAGGGACTTCCTATCTTGTCAACAGGGGCAAAATCAGGTACAGCTGGATCACCATTGTTCCCATGGCTTTTGTTGGCGTTACGACCATTACCGGGGGCTTCATGAATCTGACGAATATTTACATTCCGCAATTGCTGACAGTAACAACAAGAGTACAGGGGGCAATCAACTCCGCTTTAACCATTGTAATCCTGGTCTGCGTTTTGATGATCATTGCAGAAGCTATTCCAAAATGGATAAAAGTAAGGAGATCAGGGGTGGCACCGTTTACCATGGAAAATCAGGTAATTGCCAAGGAGTAAGATCAAATCAACAATATTGAATATCCAGACCTTCGAGTCCTTTGTGTTACCCTTCGTGACCTTTGTGGTTAAATACTCATATTACCACAAAGGTCTCTAAGGAAAACACAAAGGACTCAAAGTATTTTATTTACTCAACAACAAAGGGTACCCGAAACGGATACCCTTTGTGTTTAATTTTCGTGGTAACAAATTGTCAATTGTCAATTCTCCATTGTCAATTGATTTATGAAACCTGTGCGATTTTGGAAGCTATGTATTTACCTGCTTCCAGTTTTTTGCGTACTTCAGAGAATGCCTTGATGGTATATTCCACATCCTCAAGCGTATGGGATGCCGTGGGGATCAGTCTCAAAAGAAGCTGTCCCTTAGGAATAACAGGATAAATAACAATCGAACAGAAAATATTGTAGTTTTCTCTTAAATCCATAATTACATTGGTACCTTCGGGTACGCTTCCTGATAAGTATACAGGTGTTACGGGCGAATTCGTTACGCCAAGATCGAAATTCTCGGCTTTAAGACCTTTCTGAAGCGCATCTACAATTGTCCAAAGATTCTCGCGGATCTGCGGTTGTGTCTTGATCAGTTCGAGCCTTTTCATTAACCCGATCACCATGGCAATCGGCAGTGATTTGGCAAAAATCTGGGACCGCATGTTGTAACGGAGGAAATCGCAAACCTCTTCTTTGGCAGCAATGAATGCACCGATACCTGCCATTGATTTGGCAAATGTCCCGAAATACATGTCTATCTGATCCTGGACGCCAAAATGTTCGCCCACTCCTGCGCCTGTTGCTCCCATGGTACCAAAACCATGGGCATCATCAACAAGGAGACGGAAATTGAATTCGCTTTTCATGGCTGCAATTTGGTCGAGCTGGCCAAGATCTCCTGCCATTCCAAAGACTCCCTCGGTAATGACAAGAATACCGCCTCCGGTTTTTTGAACCAAAGAAGTTGCGTGTCCAAGCTGTTTACGCAGACTGTCCATGTCGTTGTGCTGAAAAACAAATCTTTTTCCCATGTGCAAACGAACACCGTCCATGATGCATGCGTGTGCTTCGGCGTCATAAACAATCACATCGTTGCGTCCGCAAATGGCATCAATGATAGAGATCATTCCCTGATATCCGTAATTAAGTAAAAAAGCATCCGGTTTGTTTTCAAAAGCTGCGAGTTGTTTTTCAAGTTCTTCGTGCTTACTGGTTTGTCCTGACATCATACGGGCGCCCATCGGGTAGGCCAGACCATAGAGCGCTGTTGCTTCGGCATCAGCCTGCCGGACTTCAGGATGATTGGCCAGTCCGCAATAGTTGTTTAAACTCCAGTTAAGAACCTCTCTGCCACGAAATTTCATCCTCGGACCAATATCTCCTTCCAACTTTGGAAAGGAAAAATAGCCATGTGCTTCTTTCTGGTACTGACCAAGGTTTCCCTTGTCAGATTTAATTTTTTCAAATATATCCACGATAATAAACTTTATGTAGTATTGTACTATGCTTTTGAGAGTCTGCAAATCTAAAAATTATTTTGGGTTTGAACAAGACGGAAAATCATCCTTTGGACTATTTGAAATCTTAATACATTTGAACAGTTTTTAACCATTTTAAGGCAACCAAAAGTGTTGATACTTATTCTATAAATGGATAAAAAACATATCTTTGCACCATGATTCGGAAAATAAGAACATTTTTTGCAATTAGCGTTTTGCTAATAGTCACATCTTGTGGTGATTACCAGAAGATTATCAAAAGTACCGACTATGAGTACAAACTCAAGAAGGCGCGCGAATATTATGACAACAAGGATTTCACAAAGGCTACGCAGCTCTACTCTGAACTTGTAAACATTTATCGGGGTACCAACCGCGCCGATCAGGTTTATTATTACCTTGCAAAAAGTAACTTTGGACAGCGTGATTACCTGATGGCGGGTCATTACTTTCGTCAACTGGTCAAAGAATATCCGCACAGCACTTTTGCCGAAGAATCTGAGTATATAATCGGATATTGTTATTATCTCGATTCGCCAACTCCGAGGCTTGACCAAAAAACAACCCAGGATGCCATCGATGCATTTCAGCTGTTCATTAACATATATCCTTCGAGCAACAAAGTTGCTGATGCCAATAAGTTAATTGATGAGTTGAGGGAAAAGCTGGTATTGAAATCATACCTGAACGGAAAATTGTACTACGACCTTGGCGATTATCGCGCATCCGTCATATCCTTAACAAACAGCCTGAAAGAATATCCCGACTCCAAGTATCGCGAAGAGCTGATGTTTTACCTTTTGAAGTCAAAGTACCTCCTGAGCGAAAACAGCGTAGAGGAGAAAAAACGTGACAGGCAAAATGCAGAATTGGACGAATATTACACTTTTGTGGATGAATTCCCCAATAGCAAATTCCGTAAGGAAGCTGACAGGTTCTTTGCCAACACAAAGAAGATGATGAACCTGAAGGAAGAAGACATTAAAAAAGAAGAAGTCAAAAAAGAAGAAGTTAAGAAATAGAAATATATTATGGATTACAGAAAAGTGAAAGCAGCTTCAACGACAGTCCCCCGCGATTTAAGCGAGTTGGATTCAGCAACCGACAATATTTATGAATCATTGATGGTGATTGCCAAGCGTGCGAATCAGATCAATGCAGAAGTGAAGGAGGAATTGAACCAGAAATTGCAGGAATTTGCCTCTTATACTGATAATTTGGAGGAGGTCTTTGAAAACCGGGAGCAAATTGAGATATCAAGATATTATGAAAGGCTTTCCAAACCTGTTCTGATTGCTTACGAAGAATTCAAGGATGGTTTGATTTATTACCGCAATCCAGCCAAGGAGAAAAAATAGTTCTGAGATTGAATTAAATCTAATCACATGCCGCTTAAAGGGAAGAAAATTGTTCTCTGTATAACGGGCAGCATTGCTGCCTACAAGGCGGTATACCTTTTAAGGGGCCTGGTGAAAGCAGGTGCCGAGGTTCAGGTTCTGATGACAGAGGCTGCCAAAGAGTTTATTACTCCGCTTACCTTTTCCTCCCTATCCGGGAAGCCTGTCCTGAGTGATTTTTTTTCCGAATCGAACGGCTTCTGGAATAGCCATGTTGATTTGGGTGGTTGGGCCGACCTATTACTTGTTGCGCCGGCAACAGCAGCCACCATCGCTAAAATGGCGGGCGGACTATGCGATAACCTCATAATTGCAACGTACATGTCGGCAAAATGTCCTGTAATGGTGGCCCCTGCCATGGATCTGGACATGTTTGCACATCCTGCCATGCAGGAAAACCTCCTGAAACTGGTAAACTTCTGCAACATCGTGATACAACCTGCTATTGGAGAACTCGCAAGCGGACTTTCGGGCAAGGGCAGGATGGAAGAACCAGATGTTATTCTGAAAATGGTGGAAGATTTCTTCACCGAAAAAAAAAACTCCTGAATAAAACCTACCTGATCACGGCTGGTCCAACCCACGAAAAGATTGATCCCGTGCGTTTTATCGGCAATTATTCTACAGGTAAAATGGGTTTTGCCATTGCTGAAGAAATGGCATCCCGCGGAGCTGGTGTTATTCTTATTTGCGGACCTGTCAACCTTGAAACTCATCATCCATCCATTCGACGTGTTGATGTTACTTCTGCAGACGAAATGTTTGAGGTATGCATGGAGCATTTTCCCGTTTGCGATGGAGCCGTCATGACAGCCGCTGTAGCTGATTATGCTCCGGTTGTTTCAGAGACAGAAAAAATTAAGCGGACGGAAACAAATCTGCACATTGAGCTAAGGCCAAACAGGGATATTGCCGCCGAACTCGGCCGGATCAAAAAAAAAGGTCAGATTCTGGTCGGATTTGCCCTGGAGAGTCAGAATGAGTTGAAGAATGCGGTTTCAAAGCTGAAAACTAAAAATTTGGATATGATCGTGCTCAACTCACTCAAAGACCCTGGAGCAGGATTTGGATTCGACACCAACAAAGTATCCATCCTTACCAGTGACGGTCAGGTTTTCAACTATCCTTTGAAATCCAAACAAGAGGTGGCTGTTGATATTGTCGATCGTATGCTCGATTTTTGAATAGATTGTCTATTTTTAGAGAACATTTTCAGATATATGCGACTTACCTTATTTTTTGCCTTTCTGCTCTGTTGCCTGTCACGATTATCCGGACAGGAATTGCAATGCAGCGTCAGCGTTTCGAGTTCGAGAATTGAAGGTACTTATAAAGAGGTCTTTAATACGATGCGGAACGACATTTCAGAATTCATGAACAACAGAAAGTGGACTGATCATCAGTTTGCCGTGGATGAACGTATCATTTGCACTGTATTTATTCAGATTACCGACCAGATAGGAGCAGATGAGTTTAAGGGAAATATACAGGTTCAGCTTAACCGACCAATTTTCAATTCATCCTACCAATCGCCTGTTCTGAATATCAAAGACCAGGATTTTGATGTCCGTTACGTGGAATTCCAGCCCCTCGAATACAACGAGTCATCCAATACCAATGCATTAACCAATATTCTTGCATATTACGCTTATATCATTTTGGGATTCGATTATGATACCTATTCACCATTAGGTGGTACACCGTTCTTTCTCAAAGCCCGGAATATTGTCAACCAGTCACAGAATGCCCATGAAACAGGCTGGCGTGCCTTCGAAGGCAGTTACAACAGATTCTGGCTGATTGACAATCTGTACAATAAGGCATACAGTCCTTTCCGCGACCTGTTGTACCGTTATCACAGGCAAGGTCTTGATGTGATGTCCGAAAAACCGGATATAGGCCGGGCAGAAATTGCAGATGCCCTTAAAAATATCCAGCGTGTTTACAGGTCCCGGCCTGACACCTATATAAACCGCATTTTCTTCGATGCAAAATCTGACGAAATTGTTAATATTTTTTCAACCGGAAGTTCAGACGAGCGAAGCAGGGTCATGTCCGTTCTGTCGGAATGCGATCCGTCCAATGCCACAAAATATGAAAAGATTACCCAAACGACGGTGTTTTGAGCATGGAGCATGGGGCATGGAGCATGGGGCATGGGGCATGGAGCATGGGGCATGGAGCATGGAGCAAAGGAAACTGGAGAACGAAGAACGAAGAAGTGAAGAGATTCGGAGACCCGAACCTCATAACCTGCAACTTGTAACTTGTAACAAAAAAAAATAACAACCCGAAACTGCCTTACATGTTAAAGCGCCTGCAAATAAGAAATTATGCCTTAATAAGGGAGTTGGATGTAGAATTCACTTCCGGGCTGACCATTATCACAGGTGAAACAGGCGCCGGAAAATCGATTCTCATTGGAGCCCTTTCGTTAATCCTGGGACAGAGGGCAGATTCCGGGGTTTTAAAAGACAAGGAAAACAAATGCATTGTGGAGGGAGTCTTCGAAGTGGAAGGTTATGGTTTGGAATCGCTTTTTGCGGACAATGACCTCGATTATGACCATCAGGTGATTTTCAGGAGGGAAATTGCCCCAAACGGAAAATCCAGGGCCTTTGTGAACGATACTCCTGTCAATTTGAAAACATTGGAGGAATTGGTAATCAGACTGATAGACATTCATTCACAGCACCAGAGCCTCGAACTGGGTAATCGTATGTTCCAGTTGATGGTACTCGACAATTATGCAGGCAATAAACCGGTTTTAAGTGCATATCAATCGAAATATAAACTTTACAAATCCCTGGTTGCTGAATTGTCAAGAGCAGAGGAACATGCCAGCCAGTTGAGACAGGAGTTGGATTACTTCCAGTTTCAATTCGAACAGCTCTCCAAAGCCAACCTTAAGCCGGGGGAACAGGAGACCCTGGAACATGAACTTTCACTCCTGACCCATGCAGAAGAGATTAAAACAGCCCTTCTTTCCGTGGCCAACCTGCTTGGTGGCGAGGAGACGAACACGCTTTCCCGAGTAAAGGAATCAATGAATGTTCTGACAAAAATCCTGAAATTCTATCCGGAGGCATCTCCGCTTGTTGAGCGATTGAATAGCATCTATTTGGAAATTAGCGACATATATTCAGAGAC
Source organism: uncultured Bacteroidia bacterium (assembly GCA_903902325.1). GTDB lineage: Bacteria > Bacteroidota > Bacteroidia > Bacteroidales > Prolixibacteraceae > CAINVV01. Next base: position 1,081 of record CAIUUO010000098.1, on the reverse strand, counting down.
GGAGTATTCTTCCGAAAAAATGGAGGTAGATCCCTTGAGAATCACACATCTGAATGAACGTTTGGATCTGATTTATTCACTCCAGCAAAAGCACCATGTTGCGAACGAGGAAGAGTTAATTGCACTTCGTGATGATTTTGAATTGAAAGTTAACAGCGTTTTCTCGAATGATGAAGCCGTCGAAAACCTGCGAAATTCAGTCAGGGAAAGAGAAGATGAACTGATGAAAATTGCCGGCCAGTTGTCGCTCGCAAGAATAGCGGCGACTGTTCCAATCGGTCAAAGGGTTGAAGCGCAACTCGTACAACTTGGCATGCCGAATTCGAGGTTTAGGGCCGAAGTTACAACCGGATTGTCTTTGTCGCCCAATGGCCGTGATGAGGTGAATTTCTTGTTTACTGCCAATAAAAACGGTGAGTTAAGCGAGATTTCCAAAGTTGCCTCAGGAGGGGAACTCTCCAGATTAATGTTGTCCATCAAGGCATTGATTTCTAAATCCAAGGCATTGCCTACCATTCTATTTGACGAAATTGATTCAGGTATTTCAGGAGAAACAGCCGACAAAATGGGTAATATTTTGAAGGACATTTCGCGTGACATGCAGGTAATTAACATTACTCACCTACCTCAAATTGCAGCCAAAGGCGATCATCATTTTCTGGTTTACAAGGAAGATACAGAAACTGAAACCATTACCCGACTGAAATTACTCTCTCCGGATGAGCGTGTTTCAGAACTCGCCAAGATGCTCAGCGGAGAAACCATTACCGACGCTGCAAGGTTGAATGCCACGGAACTTTTGAAATAGAGTGCCTAAAGTGAACTAAAGTGCCTAAATTACTTAAGCCACTGGAAAGAATAGTTCGGAGTCCAGAACTTTAGGCATTTTAGTTCACTTTAGGCACTTTAGGCACTTCTTATCTGATCTTGAAACAGAAATTCCTTATTCTCGTATGATTCAAAATAGTTGAATTGAGTGAAAACTTATGAATTTTGAATCAGGTACGATTTTACATCCCATAAAGCACTGTATTATTGCAACTTTAGTCATTTTAGTCACCTTAGTTCACTTTAGGCACTT
>CAIUUO010000097.1 GCA_903902325.1 uncultured Bacteroidia bacterium | reverse complement strand
CTTTAATTATTTTAAATCCGTTTCTTCCATCATAAATCCTCCTTACCGATTTAAGAATTTCTCATTCCTGAAGATTCAATCGCACATTAGCATATTAGCACATTAGCACATTAGCATATTAGCATATTAGCATATTAGCATATTATCAAAATCTCATCGCCAATGCCACTTCTCCACCGTTTTGGAAAAGAGTTGGAATCAGAATACCAGCCTGCTTTTTCCCCAAACGGTACCGGTGTGTCAGATACACTACTTTGACTGATACAATCCCGATGCCTGCACCAACAAGTACATCAGAGGCCCAGTGCCGGTTGTTGGCCACCCTTAAATAACCGGTTGTCGCAGCACAGACATAACCGCAAACACTGATCCAGGGGGGGCTAAAACCGTTCATCTGATCCTGTACATGCTCCTGAATTCTTTTCTTGCTGAAGACGGTGTTGGGCGGAAGTGATTCAATGATGATGCCTGCCGTGATGAGTGAAACCGGCAATATGGCCGATTTTAGCAGAGAATGGCTACCTAAAACCAATGATTGATGCACATTCGCAGAAACCGACAAACTGTCCGGAACCGACAATTTAGTGTTATGTAATTGATTTTGTGCGCATATTCCTCTGCAAAAAATCAAAAATACCAAAACGAAGCATAATCTTGTCATTTCAGGCAATTATCGAGATTTAATGGCTAAAATAGCACGCACGTAAGCAAAATCTGAGATATAAAAGATAGTTTTGCAATACGATTATTATCTGAAACTATTCTTTTTCGACCATGTTAGGGAACTATTTCGCATTTTGAACCTTTTAAACATTTCAAACATCATACTCTACAGTTATGGCAACAGTAAATTTATCAGATCATATCAACCATGAAGTTCCGGAAGCCCAGGGAATGAAATTCGGCATTGTTTATGCTGAATGGAACCCTGAAGTAACACTTGCCCTGAAAAACGGTGCCGTTGAAACACTCGCGAAATACGGTGTCAGGCGCGAAGATATCCATGTTGAAGAAGTTCCCGGTACCTTCGAACTTACCCTGGGGGGACAATTGATGGCTGAGAATACGGATGTGGATGCTGTTATCCTTCTGGGCTGCGTGATCCAGGGCGAAACGCGTCATTTTGATTTCATTTGCCAGGGAATAACCTATGGCACAACCAAACTTAACCTGGAGTATGGTATTCCCTTTATTTTTGGCGTTTTGACCACGGATAACCAACAGCAGGCCCTTGACCGTGCCGGTGGAAGATTGGGCAACAAAGGGGACGAGGCGGCCTATACGGCGATTAAAATGGTTGCTCTAAGTAAAAAATTAGCCAATTCATCAATTTGACAATTCGGCAATTCGGCAATTCGACGATTCAACTATTCGACGATTCGACTATTCGACAATGTGACAATTCGACAATTCAGGTCTTTTGAATATTATTGCTAAGGATTGTGTAGTAATAGAAATTCTTAATTCAAAAAACCCTAAACATCTTGAATATTAATTCATCACACAGAGTTTGCTCTTCTATGATTGTCGAATAGTCGAATTGTCACATTGTCGAATTAGCAAATTAGCAAATCGTCGAATTGTTGCATCAAAAAAAAGAAGCCGTCTCAAAACAAATTGAGGCGGTTTCTTTTTTTTAGTTCGATTTTCATTTTTAATCAAGTACTGCTTTACCGATTTTGCTTGGAAGGAATTATATCTCACAAAATCGCCAGATTGTGAGTAAAAGATGAGATTTTAGAGGCAAAAGAAGTAAAAACAGGGTCTTATTTTGCCCTTTTTGCCAGGTTATGTGCCAATGCCAACAGACCAGTTTCAATTTCAGTTTTGTCGATTCCTTTTAATAAGAATCGTCTAAATCCTTTGTTGTATTTGATGTTGCCAAATACAGGTTCGACATCCACTCCCCGTTTGCTTCGGTAATATATTCCCTTCTCGCTTTTAAGCAATTCAGTGGCTTTTGATTTGCACTTTGCTAAATTTTGGTTCACGGCCAATATTCTGTTACCGTTCTGTTTATTACAGCTACCGCGCAAGGGACATCCATCGCATCTGATTGCCTGATAATTTTTGTATTGCGCCAAAAAACCGTTATCCGTTTGCCTTACCTGTGTACCGATGTACTTCATTTTCTGTCCCATTTGACAATAGTAACAGTCTTGTTCAGCGTTATAGTATAAGTCAAAGAGTATTTTGCTATTATCCTTGTGCTGATCTTTGTCGAAGTAATTGTACTTGACGTAGGCATCAACACCTAGCTTTTCCAGCAAAGTATAATTTTCTTCAGAGCCATATCCTGCATCTGCTACAACAGCCTGAGGAAGCCCTTTGTAAAGCTTGTTGAACTGATCCATGTGTGATGGAAGAGTTTTGTAATCAGTGGGGTTAGGATGGTGGCTATAGTTTACGATGTATTGATTGTTAGTGCTTATTTGAACATTGTAACCAGGTTTAAGTTGCCCGTTTTTCATATAGTCCTCCTTCATCCTCATAAATGTGGCACCCGGATCAGTTTTACTAAAGGAGTTGCGTTCACCCAGTATTTTCTCATGCTCCTGATACCTTTTCAAGTTGTCAGGCCAGTTTTTACGAGCATAATTCAGTTTTTTTTTACATTCGGATCGATATCCTTGCCTTTAAGTGCCTGATCTATTGAGTCAATAGTCTGTTTGACTTTCTCTTCCCCAATCTCGGTAAAATCGATAGCCTCTGTATCCTGAAGCTCTTCTTTAGCCACTGCCTGAGTGTACTCCCATAATGATTTGAGCTGTTGGGCCATTCTTATCTTACTGGTCTTAATGGCGTTGCCCCAAACAAAGGTGTAACGATTGGCCTTTGATTCTATTTTAGTACCATCAACATATATTTCATGAAGGCTTACATGCCCCGATTCAACCAGGAGTAAAACAACCTGTGCGAAGATCTCCTTAAGCACATCTTTCAACCTGTCACTCCTAAAACGATTAAGTGTATTGTGATCCGGATAGCTCATGCCACTTAACCACATAAAATGAATATTCTCCTTCAAGGCACACTCCATTTTGCGGCTACTGAATACATTGCATAAGTAGCTGTATACTAATATCTTCAATAACATCCGGGGATGATAGCTTGAAGTGCCGCCCCCTTTATATTGACGAAGCAATGTGTCAACGTCAATATTATCAATTATCCGGTTGACAACGCGAACGGGATGGTTCGCTGCTATTAGCTCTTCCAGCGAAGGAGGAAGCAACATTATTTGATTGGGATTGTAATCCTTGAAAACTACCCTGTTTCTCCTGCTTTTCATGCCTCAATATACTAATTATGAAGCATATAAACAAATAAAATACCTAAATATTTAACGTCAATACAGAAATTTTGACAACATAAAAAAGGCTGCCTCAACCTTTTGAGACAGCCTCTTTTTTTTATCTTTTCTTCTTATCTATCATTGCTTTTTGCCTGGTCGCTTCTTCCAGACGTGTCTGGAATTTGGATTTGGTAACAGGAACTTTTTGTTTGGCCTTCATCTGAGCATGAATTTTATCTTCGTCAATCAATTTCTTGAAGATGTACATTTGTACAAAGGTGAACACCAGTGACAAGAAGTAATATAAACTCAAACCGGCTGCGTAGCTGTTGAAAATGAACAGGAACATGACAGGCATCAGGTACATCATGGTCTTCATGCCAGGCATTTGCTGCGTACCGGCACCTGTCATTTCGTTGTTGTATTTCACATAAAGAATATTTGTGATGGTCATCAGCAAACAGAAGAGACTGACATGGTTACCAAAGCCGAATGGCACTGTGAAGGGCAATGTCATGATTGAATCGTAGGTTGACAGGTCACTGGCCCAGAGGAAACTCTGCTGTCGAAGTTCAATGGAAATCGGAAAAAAATAGAACATGGCAATCAAAATTGGCATTTGCAGTAACATAGGCAGACACCCGCCCATCGGGTTAACCCCTGCTTTTTTATAAAATGCCATCACTGCCTGCTGTGATTCCAGTTTCTTATCCTCTCCATACTTCTTTTGTATCTCCTCGATCTCAGGCTTCAAAATCCTCATCTTAGCGGAGGAAATATAGGACCTGTAAGTAAAGATGAGTGTCACCAATTTGATATAAATGGTCAGGAGCAATATAATCAACCCAAAATTACTGATGTATTGACGTAGGAAATCAAAAGCCGGAATGACCAGAATTTTATTGACCCAACCGATGATGGTCCAGCCCAGCGCAAGTTGTTCCTCCATTCCCAGATCATATTGGTTCAATAAATTGTACTGATTGGGGCCAAAAAATATTTTTGCAGGAAAGCTCTCACTTCCTTTTACGTCCAGTGGAATTGTAAGGTCAGCAGTCATTTCGGCAACATAGGACGAATCCTGGTCTTTTTTCTTGGTTGAAATCTGGCCATTTAAAAATGCCTGATCGGCGATCAATACAGAAGAGAAAAACTGCTGTTTGAACCCTACCCATTTCACTTTGGTGGACAAGGATTTAGATTCTGATTTAGCCGGAGCCAGCTTATCAACAACATCCTTGTCGAATTTATAATAAATGGTAGACTGGTTGTTTTCACCAAATTTCGACATTTTCTCCTGTCGGGGCATGTTGATGTTCCAGAGAAAGTTAACGTATTCTGAATTTGAACCAGCGACCTTTTTTAATCCGGAAGTTTTGATGTTAAAATCAAGAAGGTAGGAATTATGCTTGAGGGTGTACACGTATTCGATAAAGACATCATTCCCGGCATCCAGACGCATCGTAACAGTTTTGGAATCACTGATGTTGTCCTTGTTGTATCGTTCCCGGCCCTCCTTACCTTTTGGCACCTTACCTCCTGCAACGGTAACTATGCTTTCAGTTGAAGATGGCTGAAAGAAAAAGTGATCTGTCTGAATACTTTTGTTCTGAGAAAAGAAATTCAATCCAAAGCGGTTTTCTTCGCCTTCAAAAAGTACCAGCGGTTTGCCATTAAACCTTTTGTAATCTTTCAATTCAACAGAATAAATTTTACCGCCTTTGTTGGATAAAACAACTTTCATCAGGTTGTTTTCAAGGGTTATGAATTTCTCTTCGCCTTGTGCGGCAACGGCAAAAACACCATAAAGACCAGTTAGCTCGTTTTTTGCGGCAGAAGAGTCTTTTTTGGAGATGTTTGATTGAACAGCGGAGAGCTCTGCCTGTTTGGCATTGTCCCTTGCAATGGCCATTTCAGCCAAAGCTATGGAATCGTTCTTCAGTCTGAGTTTTTCGATGTCTTTTTCTGAAGGTTTATTTAAATAACTGGCTCCGAACAATATAGCAAAAATGAGAACCAGTCCGTAAATGGTATTCTTATCCATAAATTAAATTGAATTTTTTTGAGAATTTTCGATGACCGCCTTGACAAAAGCAACAAATAGAGGATGCGGTTGAAGTACCGTACTTCTGTATTCAGGGTGAAACTGAACTCCAAGGTACCAGGGATGATCAGGAATTTCCATCACCTCTACCAAATTTGTATCAGGATTTATACCGGTAGCCTTCATTCCTGCCTTTTCGAATTTCGCAAGATACTTGTCGTTGAACTCGTATCTGTGACGGTGGCGTTCAGATATTTTTTGTTTGCCATAAGCAGTGAAAGCAAGGGAATCTCTTTTCAGGCTGCAGGCATATGATCCGAGCCTCATTGTTCCACCCTTGTCAACAACGTTTTTTTGCTCGTCCATTAAATCAATTACGGGAAATTCAGTGAGGGGATTCATTTCAGTTGAATCTGCAAATGGCATATGAAGTACATTTCGAGCAAATTCTATAACTGCAATCTGCATACCGAGACAAATGCCAAAATAGGGGATCTTCAACTCACGTGCATATCGTGCGGCAATGATTTTTCCTTCAATTCCCCTGTGGCCAAACCCGGGAGCGATAAGTATTCCCTGACAGCCCTTCAATTTTCGTTCAATATTTTCTTCGTTGATTCTTTCTGAGTGGATCCATTCAACTTTTACTCTGCACTCATTGGCTGCACCTGCGTGAATAAGTGCCTCTGCTATAGACTTGTAGGCATCCCTTAACTCTACGTACTTACCGATCAGCGCTATTTTAACCTCCTTCTTTGGATTTTTATACCTGTAAAGAAATTCATTCCAGCTTTTCAAATCGGGTTCAATGCCAAGGGGCAGACCCAGTTTCTTCAATACAATCTCATCCAGTTTCTCGTCCTTCATGCGAATAGGAACCTCGTATATCGTTGAAACATCGATGGATTCTATCACCGCTTCCTTGCTCACATTGCAAAACAAAGCTACCTTTCCTTTTAAATCAGGAGTTAGTTGATGTTCCGTCCTCAGTACCAGAACGTCTGGCTGTACTCCGTTCTCCAGCAATTGTTTGACTGAGTGCTGTGTAGGCTTCGTTTTCAACTCACCGGAGGCTTGAAGATATGGAACAAGTGTCAGGTGGATAATCAGTGCATCCGTTCCCAGCTCCCACTTCATCTGACGAACTGCCTCAATATATGGTAGAGACTCGATATCGCCTACCGTACCTCCAATCTCTGAAATTACCACATCGAATTTCTTTTTCGATCCCAGGAATTTAATATATCGCTTTATTTCATCGGTAATGTGCGGAATGATCTGTACCGTCTTACCCAGATAGTCCCCTCTCCGCTCCTTGTTAATCACAGACTGGTAAATTCTGCCTGTAGTGACATTATTGGCCTGTGAGGTAGGTGAATTGAGAAAACGCTCATAGTGGCCAAGATCGAGGTCCGTTTCGGCCCCATCTTCTGTCACATAACACTCCCCATGTTCGTAAGGATTTAGTGTACCGGGATCAACGTTGATGTAGGGATCAAGTTTCTGGATGGTTACCTTGTACCCCCTTGCCTGGAGCAATTTTGCGAGGGATGATGCGATAATACCTTTCCCCAGCGATGAAGCTACTCCTCCTGTAACAAAAATGTACTTTGTGGTAGACAAAACTTTCCTGATTTAATGTGTTTTAAAGCATGCAAAGAAACAAATAAAAAACGTAAAGGCAGAATCTGACAACAAAAAAAGTTGGCCTGATTTCAAATTAAAGACCCGCTCCTGAAAGGGAACGGGTCCAGTGAAGTTGCTTATATTCAGTTGATCTCTTCTTGATCATCGATGATTTTCACCCTCGATTTGAGTTCATCAATTTGTTTTTTCAACTTATCTATCTGGTCGTTTACACCCCTGACGAGCGACTGCGCACCTTCAGATGTCCCGAAGAAACCAACATTGTTGGTCAGTGTATTGATATCGCTTTCAAGTTGCCTGAGCCTGACTGCATAACGGTCACGTTCTGTATTTATTTTAGACCAGCCCCTGGGTATAGATGCAAGATGCTCAATTTTCGATCTGAATTTGATCAGGTTTAAATCCTGATCATCCATCTTGATTTTATTGAACTGGCTATCAATCGCATCATGGTATTTATTTTGCAGTTCCTCTTTCTTTCTGAAAGGAACATGGCCAATTTCAGCCCATCTGTCCTGAAATTTTTTGAGTGCTCCAAGATCATCCTGGGCACTTCCGGAAGGTTTGTACTCTTCAATCTCAGTAATCAGAATCTTCTTGGCCTTGAGATTCTCATCCTGATCTCCAGTGACTCCTGAAAAATGTGTCTGTTTCTTGTTGAAAAACTCATCGCAGGCAGTACGGAAACGCTTCCAGATCAATTCAGATTGTTTCCGGGGAACAGGTCCGACCTCTTTCCACTTTTTCTGTAATGTGATCAATCTGTCTGTAGTGGCTTTCCATTCATCACTATCTTTCAGTCTTTCAGCCTGTTCACAAATGTCAACTTTCAAAGCAAGGTTCTGAAGAAGGTGTTCCTTACTCTTGTTCCAAAAATTTCGCTTATTTTGAAAGAAGGTATCGTTGGCCGCCCTGAAACGATCCCAAATTTTTGAATTTTCTTTTCTGGGGCCAAAGCCTGTTTTCTTCCAATCCTCCTGAAGTAAAATGACCTTTTCGGTAACATCATTCCATTCTCGTGGATTATCCGAAACAAAAGTGGAGAGCTCTTCCGCTTTTTCACAAAGTTCTATCTTCTTTTGAAGCTGCTCTTTCTGCGTAGAGCGTTCCTGTTCGAAATGCTGCTGGTATCTTTTGTTGATGACAGATGTGGCGATTTTAAAACGATCCCACAGTTCCTGCTTGTGATCTCTTGGCACCGGACCAATTTCTCGCCATGATTCATGTAATTTTTGAAGTTCCCTGAAAGTGGCCAGCGGTTCATCCGAAGCTATAGACAATTCTTCAGCTTTTATGCACAAAAGCATCTTTTGATCCATGTTGCGCTTCAGGTCAAGGTCGCGCAATTCACGGTCAATTTTCACGAAATCGTAAAATCGTTCGACCTGATAATGGTAATTTTCCCACAGGTCTTTGACTTTCGACTGGGGTACCTGACCGATGGCCTTGAATTTAATTTGTAATTCATTGAATAACTGGAAAGTATTATTCAATGAATTCTCACTGTTAACAAGGGTTTTAATCTCCTCGATGATCTCCATTTTCCTCAGGTAATTCTCCTCCTTCACCGCCTCCATTTTCTTGTTGGATTCGTACCGGAGGTTTTTATATTCCCTGAAGAGATCTTTCAATTCTTGTTCAAAAGGATCAGAATCGGCCAGAAACAACTCTTCTTCATGGCCTTCAGCGACATAGGCAGCCTTTTGTTCTGCTATCTCATGATTTCTGATTTTATAAAAACATGCCTTGATGGCGTCTGCATGCGGTTTAATAACATCTACATCCTCTTCGCTGATAATTTTTCTTAGGGTATTGATCAGATTGATCTTATTATAGGAGGAGTAATCGTGGATTGGTTGTCCATCTGCGGAAGGATCATCATCGTGAAAAGGATCATCATCTTCATCAGCATGATCCAATTGCGGCTCAAGAATTGCGTCTGTTAATTCGGCTTCTGTTTCATGAGTAATAGTGGAAACCGGAACTTCTTCAATCTCGGTTGAAACGACAATCTCTGGTTCAGTCTCTTCTTTTACTACTTCCTTAGCAACGGCTTTTTTCCTTGTTGATTTGGGTTTTGATAGGATCACCGGCTCTGTAACCGGTTCAACCGAAGCATATTCAGTTGCAGAGGTCTGATCATTGCTCACAAAGGCTTCTGATCCATTGACTTCCTCAAATTCAGGCTTTTCAGTTGCAAGGTCATTGTCTAAAGCTTCTTCATTTTTTACATTTGTTTCCGAAGTACCGCTTGTCTCTGCAATCTGCTCACCGATAACTGGTTGCTGCTCATTTTCCGGTTCAGAAGCAGGATTCTTCAATTCTTTAGATTTCATCAGCATTTTCATTAGGGCCGTTAAGCCAGGATGGATGTACATTATTATTCTGCACGAAAATAGATATTTACCAGTTAATGTCAACTGTTTCTATCACATATTTTTAGAAAAATTTACAAATGGCTTTTAAATGAGAGCAATCTGAGCATGACTTACTTTTTTTACCTTTGCCGAAAATTGTAATTATGCGTATAGATATCCTTACAGTCGTTCCCGAATTACTTGAAAGTCCGTTAAACCATTCCATTCTTAAACGGGCAAAAGACAAGGGTCTCGCTGAAATATACATACATAATATTAGGGATTGGGCGACGGATAAGCACAAACGGGTTGATGATTACGCATTTAGTAAGGGTGCCGGAATGGTCATGATGGTAGAACCGATCGACAAAGCAATTTCTGAATTGAACGCGACCCGAAACTATGACGAAATCATTTTTCTTACTCCGGATGCACCCAAATTCACCCAGCAGGATGCGAATCAGCTATCCATGAAGGGTAATTTAATAATATTATGCGGTCATTACAAGGGTATCGACCAGCGCGTGAGGGACTACCTGATAACCAAAGAGTTTTCAATTGGCGACTATGTCCTGACAGGTGGGGAACTCGCAGCAGCCATTGTTTCAGATGCGATTGTCAGACTGATCCCTGGCGTGCTTTCTGATGAAACCTCTGCCCTGACAGACTCATTTCAGGACGGATTGCTAACTCCTCCCGTATATACGCGCCCCGCTGAATACAAAGGGTGGAAAGTTCCGGACATTCTTTTATCAGGAAACGACCAATTGATCGATGAATGGAAAATGGAACAGGCCATGGAGAGAACCCGCCGCATCAGACCAGATCTGCTCAGTCATGATTGATTGTTTGTTTCCCGCAAATGGAGGTGAAATTGCAGTAATGGCAATGCTCTGCGACTTCAGTCTGTGTGAATGGAATATCTGGATTGAATATTTCCTCAACTAAGCTTGTGAGCATTGCTTCAAACTGAGTCTTCATTTCAGAATAATTGACCTCGCGGGTTCCTCCTGTCCTGATCTGAAGTCGTCTGTTTTCCTCCAGAAAAATTTTTTTTAAGCCATAAATTGTTGGATACACAGCACCTGATCCGGGATACAACTTATCCCAGACAAATCCATATACCATTGTTTGAAAGGCAGCCTTGTTCCTCGTTTTAGCCTCCCGGTCAAACAAATCCTCCATGCCGTTAAAAACTTGTTCTGTTGATCCGGTTTTGTAATCGATAATCTCGGTTGATCCTGATATATAGTCAATTCTGTCTATTACCCCACCAATGCGAACGGCTTTTGTTTGGTCGAAAATACGTAATGTTGTACTGACATTCTGCTCTAATCCTTTCAAGACAAAGGGTACTCTCCGGAGATCAACCCGAAGGGTTTGAACAACCATTTTCCTTATTACCTCAAAAACCAAAATATTCCTGCCAACAAGAGCTAGACTATCCACAACTCCTCCTGACTTGAAAAAGTGCTTGCTAAATGCCATTTTAAGTTCCAAATCGATCAATTCTTCATCTTCAATCAGATTGGATAAAATTTTCTCGTCAATCGTATGATTTAAATAGGGTTGATAAATACTCTCCATTACCGCATGAAACAATGTCCCAAATAATTTGGCATCAATTTCTTCAGAAACCTCTTCTTCCTCCTCAAAACGGGCAATATATTTAAAATAATAGTTCAGAGGGCATTGCAGATACTGATCAAGCGCAGTTGGCGAAATTCTCCTTCCGTTCTCAAAAAATCCATTCAAAATATCCAAAACTTTGCCCTTTTTCTCTACTGTAATCGAATGGTAAGGAACTGGATCTATAGTACATTCGATTCCGGTTTCAGTGATGTGGAAAGGAGATTCAAGTTGTAATTGGTAAAGGAAACGGCTTTTCTCTCCGGTTTTTAGCCCATTGCTGCCTGAATTATAAACGAAAATCACATTCTCTGCCCTCTGAATCAAACGGTAAAAATAATAGGCATACATAGCGTTCTGCTCCTCTATGGTAGGGAGCCCTACTCCCCTGCGAAGGTTGTATGGAATGAAAGAACCTGCAACATTCGCCTTTGGCATAATTCCTTCATTGACAGACAATAAGATAATGTTTCTAAAATCCAGCATGCGGGTTTCGAGAATTCCCATTATCTGCAGTCCGGCAAGTGGCTCTCCATCAAAAGGGACACTCAGGGCATTGAGGTATTGAAGCAATAGCTTGAAAAAAGTTTCTTTGTAAAGGAAATCTTTTGATCCCATGATTACCGCTCCTTCCGAAAATAGCGTGTTATTCAATTTATTAACGGAAATATAGATCTGATAGATGTATTCCTGATAATAAATGGCGTAATTTCTTTCATCACCTTGTTGCCAAAAAAGGAAAAGGCTATGCAGAATTGTGAGAAAATAGTCTGGCAATTCCGAAACAAGTTCATGACAAATAAAAATCTTGCAAAAAAGTTCATTGGTTAAAAGTTCCTTTTCTGATACAAACAATAAATTATTTCGTACAATATTTTCAACAATTGACTTACATTCAATCGGATAAATTGTTTGAATCAACTGATTATTGAGAATATCCGTAACGTTTTTGTAGTGAAAAAAATGAAGTTCCCCTTCCATTTTAGTCTTCTTTTGCAAGGAAACCAAATGTAACATCAGACTATATAATGGCGTTTGTTTAAGCGGAAGTCCCATTGTTACGTTCACTTCTCCAATATGATCGGGAAGGGCGGAAAGCACTGGAAGCAGAAGTTCCTCATCGCACAAAACGATTGCTGTGTCATCAAAATCAGTTGATACGCCTTCGAGCAGGGATATTTGTCTGGATGCAATTTGTGCCTGGCCAATCTGGGATGGAGTGTGGAATATCTGAAGATTTTTAGGCTGCTGAAGCCAATCCGTTTGGAAGGGTTGATGATCCGAAGGAAATAATTTCAGATTTTCACGCATGAAAAGGCCTGCTTCCTGACTAAGATCATTCAAATAATATTGATCGTAATCCCAGAAAAAGGTAATCTTTCCCTTTCCCTGCAAAGATTGAAAAAGTCTTTTTTCACAGTTGTTCAATGCGTTAAACCCGGCGACGACAAAATTTCTTCCGGATAACCAGGTTGAAGAAATGGTTGCACTATCTTCGACTGCGTCGCGGAACAACATTCCTTCATAGGCTTTCTTCGCGGCAAATAATTCTTCCTTTAACTTTTGGTAAATTGGATAAAGTACCTGCCAGAGACGCGAAAATTCTTTCTGATCGGTTTTTTGTTCCCCGCTGGCAAGGCTTTTCCAAAAATGTTTGATTTCCTCTTTCCTCTCTTCGTTCCAATCATTGAAATGCTCGTCAATTTCTTTGAGATCGGTAATATTTGTAAACAATAACTCAGCATCAACCAGGTACTTATCAATCTGATCGAAATCATGGAGTAACATCTCTCCCCACAAATAGAATTCATCGAATGATTCATTGGAACCGCTTAACAATTTGTAGATCTTGAAAAGTCGAAAAATAATTTGCAATTCATCTTCCTTTTGCAAGGAGGATATATTCGAAAAAAGTTCCTGAATGGTAATAATTTCGGGAGAGAAAACCGGACCAGTAATTATTCGGTTAAGGTATTCCGTTAAAAAGAGACCTGCACGGCGATTTGGAAAGACCACGGTAATATCTGCAATATTCTGTCCATGAATATGATACAGGGATTCAGCTATTTGCTTTAAAAAACAATCGTGAGAATATTCCATCCGTTAGTACAAGTATGTCTCTTATCAGGGAAGTAATAATTGGTTAAAATTGCTTATTTTTTTCTGAGATTCGTTTTAGAAGACCATATTTTTTCGTATTCCTTTGAAGGGGCGAT
>CAIUUO010000096.1 GCA_903902325.1 uncultured Bacteroidia bacterium | reverse complement strand
TCTCAGACAATACATCAATTTATGACCGAAAAGCCATCGAACTGAAAATAATGTCTGACATTGTAATCGAGTATGAAGAATGCCATTTCCATATTGGCCCATCTTCACTCGCAGAGGTAGTGAAAATGAGGTTGGAACAGGAGAATATGTCTCAACGCGATTTTGCCAAAAAATTGGGTGTATCTCCTTCTCGTGTAAGTGATTATCTTACCGGGAAATGTGAACCCACACTTAAAATAGCCCGGAATATCAGCAAAATACTAAATATTGAACCTGCTATAATTTTAGGTATTTAATAACTATTTTAGAATTTATTTTTCCACCATTTAGCCATGTTATAATGTTTACTATGAAATATAAACTTCCTGTTCTAATCTTGGTTTTGTGCTCTGTAATTTCAGTGGCTCAAAAATCCACAAAGCAACCCGCTAACATGGAACCTGTTGTTCAGGACAAGTTGCAAATTGCCGAAAAAACTGTAATTCAAGGCTTTGTCGGAGGAAGACTAGATGCCTCTTACCTGAACCGGATTCTGGCACAGGATGTGAATCGTTTGGTAGCACCTTTTAGTAACCGCACGGAGACAAGTTGCTGGCAGAGTGAATTTTGGGGAAAATGGTTTACTTCAGCCGTTCTGGCCTATCGCTATAAACCTGAACTGCTGCTGAAGAAGAAACTTGATGACGCAGTCAATGGCCTGATCGCGACGCAGACAGATGACGGATATATTGGTAATTACGCGGATGATAAACACCTTGCAGCCTGGGATATCTGGGGACGCAAATACTGTATGCTGGGGTTACTTGCTTATTATGACCTGACCAAAGAACCAAAAGCGCTTCTGGCAGCCCGAAAAGAGGCTGATTTCCTGATCAGGGAGATAGCGGATAGAAAAGCACTGATTGTTAAACTAGGCAACCACAGGGGTATGGCCGCCTCTTCCGTTCTGGAACCCATTTGCCTCCTTTATTCCCGCACAGGGGATAAAAAGTACCTCGATTTTGCCGAAGAGATTGTCAGACAGTGGGAGACCAACGACGGTCCCCAGCTGATTTCGAAGGCAGATCTGGATGTTTCCAAACGGTTTCCGAAACCAAAAACCAACTGGTATGGCTGGGAACAGGGACAAAAGGCCTATGAAATGATGTCCTGTTACGAAGGATTGCTCGAACTTTACAGGCTAACAGGTAAAGATATCTACAAGATGGCCGTTGAGAAAACGTGGGCAAATATTCATGATACGGAGATCAATATAGCCGGATCAGGATCCTCCATGGAGACATGGTTCAATGGAAAAAAAATGCAGACTTTGCCCATAACACATTACCAGGAAACGTGTGTCACGGCTACCTGGATCAAGTTTAGTCAGCAGATGCTGCGTCTGACAGGGGAGGCAAAATATGCGGATGCCATCGAACAAACCTTCTATAATGCTTTGCTTGGTGCTATGAACCATGATGGTTCTGATTGGGCCAAATACACCCCTTTGGCCGGTCAGCGGCTGGAAGGCGACGAACAGTGTGGCATGGGCTTGAACTGTTGTGTAGCCAGTGGTCCGCGCGGATTGTTCACTTTCCCGTTAACTACCGTGATGACTTCGAAGGAGGGATTGCAGGTCAACTTCTATGCGGCAGGAAGCTATTCGCTGTTGACTCCTGGAAAACAAAAAATCGAATTGATTCAGGAGACGGATTACCCTGCCACGGGGAAAATATCTATAAAAGTAAAACTTCAAAAGCCGGAGAATATGTCTCTTTTTGTGCGCATTCCCCAATGGAGTAAGCAATCTGCTTTGGCTGTCAATGGAAGTCCCATCCGCGATCTGGCCCCCGGAAAATATTTCAGGATCGACCGCAAATGGACAAATGGAGATGCCCTGGAACTCAATCTTGATATGCGGGGCAGGGTATTGGCACAGGGAGAATTTCCAAGAAATTTCGTGATCGTCAGGGGACCCGTTGTCCTTTCCAGGGATTCCCGGTTGTCGGAGATACCATTGGAGTCAGCTATCAGGCCAATGGCAGATATGGAAGGTTATATCGATCTGCAGCCAAGCGATCCTAAAAATCCGGATGTATGGATGGAATTCAAGGCCAAATTTATGCCTGAATCATACCTCGAAAAGGGTGCAGATCCCATTTGGATCGATCTTTGCGATTATGCTTCCGCGGGCAATGCGAAGGAAGGTCATCCCTTCTTTAGAGTCTGGCTACCCCAGTTGCTGGACCCAAGGGTCATAGAATAGCCGGTTCAGGGACTGAAGAAGCAGACGAACAGTAAAGGCATAATTTAATAGCACTTTATTCGTTTATTTGCTTGAAATGCTGTAACTTGGTGTAAGTCAAATGAGATTTTCACTATGCCTTACTCCAATTCTTATAAAACTACCGTCGATCATTCCAGCCTATTAATCCCAGAGGAGCGGATCATGGACAAAATTTATCTGATCAGGGATCAGAAAATAATGCTTGACAGGGATTTGGCTTTACTTTATGGTGTAGGAACAAAAGTATTAAAGCAAGCTGTAAAGCGCAATATCCAAAGGTTTCCCGAAGATTTTATGTTTGAAATGACAAAAGAAGAACTCGAAAATTGGAGGTCACAGTTTGTGACCTCCAATTCAGAGAGAATGGGATTACGCTATGCACCTTTTTGTTTTACAGAACAGGGTGTGACCATGCTATCATGTGTTTTGAACAGTAAAAGAGCAATCAATGTCAACAAATAATCCTCCCCGCAAACGCATTGGATTCAAGACAGATGACCTTGAACTCAAATAAAAACCACTCACATGCGCACTTGGTCTACTCATCTCTCCGTCCTCAAGTCTTTCAGTCATTTTCGTCTACGTTTCCCAGTTTCCCCGTTTCCCCATTTCATATCTGTCTCTCCATCTCTCCGTCTTTCTTCATTCCCTCCCCGTCAGTGCCAGCAACGCATTGATCACCGTCAGCGGATGCGCCGGATTACCGGGAATATAAAGATCAACTGTATGTCTGTCAAGGAAACTGCGGTCCAGGGCAGGGGAACCCTCGAAAATGCCGCCACTGATGGCATCTGTGCCACACAGCACCACCATTTTGGGATCAGGAGTCGCATCATAGCAAATCTGTAATGGTTCGGCCATGTTGACAGTAATCGGTCCGGTAATCACGATCCCGTCTGCATGACGCGGAGAGGCCACAAACTCAATTCCGAAACGACTCATATCGAACTGCACGTTGTTGGCCGCGTTGAGTTCCCATTCGCAGCTGTTGTCGCCGCCGGCTGATACCTGCCTGAGTTTAAGTGATCTCCCGAACATGGACTTGAAATCTTTGGGGATGATATTTTTATTCAGAACGATAGGCTCATCGATACCTTCCTTTATAATTAGGCGACTGCGCTCATTGGTAGAAATTTTATAATCGGTCGTAAAAACAACTTTTTCGGGAAACCTGAAGGCACATTCCCCGCAGAAGGTACACTTTCCAAGGTCAATTGCTACCGGAGAAGTCGAAATGGCATTGGTCGGACAGCAATCGACCAGGGCTTTTTCATCCACAGTTTCAAGGGAAATGATCGGCCGCCCCCTGAATATCCCGGGTACTTTTACATTCCGCACATCGGGAATAAATTGTTTTCCCTGATGAAACCAAATCTTAATATTATTGAACATAGATACAGTTTTATATTTTTTACCACTAAGTACCCGAAGTACAAAAGAAAGGGTCACAAAGGTCTGCAATTTTGAGAGTTGCGGTCGCCCTCTCGCCCTCTCGTCCTTTCACCTCCTCGTTTTCACAGATCATGCCCGCTGTACGAAAGGTTGAAGCTCTTGTTGCATATAGGAAAATCCGAAATTTCATTGTTTCTTACCGAAAGCGCCAGCGCGAGCCAGTTGTGGAACGAAGGATCCTTGATCTTATAATGAATTAACTCTCCTTTAGTTCCAGTTATGGCGCAATGACAGATCTCCCCACGCCAACCTTCAACGAGTGAAAGGGCAAACATATTGCTTGAAGGCGATTTTAGCCCTATATTTTCTGTTTTAACAGGAAGTCCGGCAATCAGTCTTCTAAGGTATCCAATCGACTGGATTACCTCGTTTTTGCGCAACTGCACCCGCGAATAGACATCCCCGTGATGCTTGACAATTGCTTCGTGCCGGATTTCATTGTATAGTCCGGTCGGATGACTGGAGCGTATATCCCTGTTGACTCCGCTGGTGCGGGCAGCCATACCGACAACACCAATCGAGGCGGCATCTGCAACTGATACTACTCCTGTCCGTTCAAAGCGGGATAATGCACTAGGAAGGCTGAACAATTGCTTGTTCATCTCCGTGAAATCGGGTTCGAAAATGTCCAGTATCGACGATAGTCTGTCTGCAAGTTCTTGTGTAAATGGAAACCTATCCTGACCGGGCCGGATCAGCCCCTTGCTCAACCTATTCCCGCACCACTCCTGCATGAAATTGACGATTGGTGTCCGAAGCCTGCCATAGACAGAACTCCCCAACTGGTAGGCGATGTCGGTGCAGGCTGCGCTTAAATCGCCTGTGTGAATGGCAATTCTTTCGAGTTCAAGCGCTACAATGCGGCTAAGATCCATGTTTGGGGTTGTTTCAAATCCGCAGAGACTCTCCCATACTTGCGCAAAGGCAGTGGAATGTCCCACCACAGTATCACCTGTAATGTTTTCGGCAAGAGTTGCAAGTTGAGACAATTTCTGTGGTTTCAGATACAACTTTTCGATGCCCCGGTGCTGGTAACCAAGTTGTATTTCAAGGTGAAGTATTTGTTCGCCGTTGCAGATAAACCTAAAGTGGCCGGGCTCAATGATGCCGGCATGGATAGGACCTACACCAACTTCGTGAAGTTCTTCACTGTCAATGGAATAAAATGGATAATTGGCAATGGTCTGGCTTTTATCTGCTCGGTCGAAGGCGTATCTGACGGGTTTCAACCAGGGGTGATCGCTGTAATTTATGCCGAAATTTTCATGTATCTCCCTCTCGAATTTCTCAAAACAAAATAGTCTGGCAGTAAAAGAGGCGTATTTTTGCGTTGGATTTACGCGGCAGGATGAAAGATGGATAATCTGTTCATCATCATCCGCTATGCAGCAGAAAAGCAATATCCTGCCACCATCCGGTATCCCGAAATAGTTAACACAATGTCTTTGCGATTTCCTGTCAACCAATCCGGTATTCAGGTCAAAAAATGCCCCGTAATCCATCCCCGGTATTTCAGAGACTGGCACCGATTGGTTGTTCTTTATTTGAAGCGTTTGCATAATGAAGCAATTTGCTGAAATGTTTTATCAATTTTTTGTTTCAGGTTACATGTTAAACCCGTTTACTGATTCAATCGTTGAATTTATCCTCAATTCTCAATTCTCCGTTTCTCTGTTTCTCCGTTTCACTCCTCGTTCTTCACTCTTCACTCATCATCAGTGCGGTAATAAAACAATGCTCTCCTTAATCAGCTGAACAAACACCGCTGGCGGGTTTAATCCAAGATAGACAGCCATTGCCAGCAGAATGAATTGAGTGACAGATTCCCACGGACTCGTCCTGACCACATGGGAGTCGTCAAAACCTTCTGCCGGAACAAAGAGTACTTTGAATATGTTTTTCCCGAAAGCCCAGATAATCATTGTTAGCAACAGGAGGACAATAATCAGAAGAAGAATTTGTTTGGCATCAAACAATGATTTGAAAATCAGGAATTCACTGACAAACAACCCGGATGGAGGCATCGCCGCCGCGCTGATAAATCCAAACAGCAGCACCATTGCACCTGTCGTATTGTATTTGAAATAGTTTCCGATGTGGTTGATGTTCTTGTTCTGGAAAACCCTATAAAGTTGATTGTACTGGAAGAAAAGACTTGATTTGACGAAGGCGTGAAGGATGATGTGCAGGATGGCTGCGTAATAACCAATTCCGCCTGCAGCAATTCCGAGCATTACAATTCCCATGTGTTCAATACCTGAGTAGGCAAACATCCGCTTTATATTCTTCACCTTAAGCATGTAAACTGTGGCAACGAAGAGTGACAGGAAGGCAGCTGTGCCCGTTACTACCTGTGCCCAATGGAGTAAAGGCGTATTGGCAACAACAATGTAAAAGCGGAATATACCAACGAAACCAAGGTTCATCAGCACACTTGCCATCAGGGCGCCAGCCGGAGCGGGAGCGGTATCCTTGGCATCAATGCCTGCCGTAAACATAGGAACTAGCCCAAGCTTTGCCGTGAATCCTGTAAATATAAAGAGGAAAGCCATCTGAAGCCATACCGGATTCAACTCCTTGCTTTTGGCAAGCAGATTGCTGAATGAAAGATCGTCCGAACCGGCATGCTGCAGTGAAAGACTTAAAAACAGAATTCCGATAAATATAAATGTGATGCTGATTGCACAAATAAATACATATTTCCAGGTTCCCTCCAATGCCAGTTTGTTTCGGTGATGGTAAATCAGCGCGGATGCGCTCAGGGTGGTAATCTCTGTGAAAATCCAGGTTACTGCGATGTGATTGGAAAGGTACCCGGCACTGATGGCGGTGATCAGCAGGATCAGCGACGCAAGGTAAATGGATCTTGACCGTGGGGGTTCGTAATGATTCTCAATGTAGATATAACTGTGTATCGCCGCCGGGACAGCGATAATACTCAGTGTGATGAGTAGCAGTATCCCAAGTGAATCGAAGGTGAAATAGACTGAGTCAGAATGACCAAAGTGGCTAATAGCCTGCGATGTAAACCAGATCTGCCATACCAGGAAGAGTCCAAGCAGGGAATAAACAACTTGCTTGTTTCGGATGAAAAAGAGGCTTAAAACAACCGCGACAGATCCCAATAAATAAATGATAACCATATGCTTCGGTAGTTTTTATTAATAATCTTTTAAATTGCTGAGTTGATCCACATCCACGTCCTTGAAGACGTCGCCGATCTTGTTCATGAAAATTCCAAGGATAAGTACACTGGCAAATATATCCAGCATGATGCCGAGGTTCACAAGTAGGGGCATTTCATTGCCAATGGCCAGCGATAGCACGAATACCCCATTTTCAATGACCATGTATCCCATAACATGGGTAATAATCTTGCGCCTGGTAGCTATCAGGTATAATCCGAAAAACAGCGTGGACAGCGCTACCACAAAGAAAATTTTATCCAGGTGATCGTCTTTAATCACGTTGGAAATCAGAATATTGACGATTACAATGGCAGTTGTGATTACGAGAGACACGAAATTTGGAAGAAATGGCTCCGCTTCGCGCGTGATGTTGTTCCGCTTGAGCAGGTAACTCAGGAAAAGTGGTACGGCCAATGATTTGAATACAATGGTTTCAAGCAGGATAAAACCCAGGTTCACGGGATCGATTCTGCTAAGTTGCAATAGCACTACAAAGAATAAAAGGACTCCCTGGAGGGCCAGCACCTTGATGTAGGTCATCAGCCTGTTGGCAATGGCCATGTAAAACAGGGTGATGATAAAAACAATTAACAGTACATGTATCATATGGTCCGACTTTTTGTTGCAGATTAAATGAATTTTTGGAGAATAAGCAATACCCCAAAGAAAATCAGCAGGCTCACGGAAGTAAGTACAACGATGAACTGCGGATTGTGGCTCATCCTGAACCTGGCCATGAATGATTCGATCATGCCGATTGTCGCAGCAATCAGAAACTGGATGGCGAAAAATGCCGGAATGGCATACTGATAGGGGATAACACCAATGAAGAGGTTGACGATCAGGGCTCCGTAGATGGCAAATTTGAGGTAGCCTGCGGTAAGGATTAATCCAAGGTCGAAGCCGCTGTTGTCCAGGATCATGACTTCATGGATCATGGTCAGTTCGAGATGGGTCTTCGGATCATCAATAGGCATGCGGCTATTTTCGATCATTGCGATCATCAGAAGCACAAAGGTGGCCAGTGCAGCCAGTGCGTAGCTGATCTGCGATCCTATGTGTAGGTAGGCGAAAATTTCCTGGAAAGAGGTATGTCCTGAAAGCAAAGCGAGCGAACCCATCAGGATGAAGAAGGCAGGTTCGGCAAACATCGAATAGAGCGCTTCGCGGCTCGCGCCCATCCCTTCGAAACTGCTTCCCGTATCCAGTGCGGCAATAATGCTGAAAAACTTGCCCAATGCAAGCACATAGGCGAAGAAGATGAAGTCACCGTTGAAACTTAGTACTCCTCGAGACTGTCCAAAGGGAACCACCAGCATAGCCATCACCACTGAGGCAAAATAGACGGTAGGTGCAAGTTGAAAAACAAAACTCGTGGTCTCGCTGTAAACCACACCCTTACGGAACAATCGGATGACATCCCGGATGGGCTGTAAAATTCCCGGACCTTTACGGCCCGATGCCAGACTTTTTGTACGTATGATGATTCCGGTAAAAAAGAATGCTGCCAGGATAATTAACAGGATGCTCAGCATGATTATAGATTTTTTAAAATTTCAATGAATGACATAACACCAACATATAATACAGGAATGCTCAACACCGCCAGGATGAAGAAAATTCCATACAATATATAGAATTGAAGCTTGCCGTTGTTCAGAAAGACAAACTTTCCCAAGAAGTTCTTGTTCAGTTTCAGAATCGGATCAATAAACCATTTTTCTACTTTATCATAGGCTCTTGTATGGTATTTCACCTTACCAGGAAACACGCCATGAAGGAGTTCCTCCTCTTTCTCGACAAGCAGGGCAGGGGCAAAAAGTTTGCTGTAGGACCTGACAAATGAACTTGCCGTGTATTGTTGTTTGAAATTTGGGGCAACGTAACCACAACCCCAGGTTGGACTCATATCGATTCTGCTTTTACTCATCACATATTTCCTGATACAGAAAACACAGATTATCAGGACGATTAATATCCACGATGCCCAACTGATCGGTTGTAAAGCCTCAAAAGCATTAGCCGGCATGTGCTCAGAAGGAAACAACGGAATCACAGTGAAAAGGCCAACAGGTTTTTCCAACATCCTTATGAACATCAACGGGAACAGACCAATCAGAATAATCACTCCAGCCAGCAGGTATCCCGGCAGGAGCTGAAGAAAGGAGACTTCCCGGCAGGAATGAGGCAGCGTATGTCTTTCGGTCCCGAGAAAAATAATGCCAAAAGCCTTTGTAAAGCAGATCATGGCCAGTCCGCCAATGGCAACAAGACCAACTGTCGAAAATATGGCCGCCAGCAATGAAAACAGCGTTCCACCTGAAAGCCAGCTATACAATCCGGTATAGATGATGAATTCTGAAATAAAGCCATTGAACGGAGGGATGCCGCATATGGCCAGGGCAGCGATCAGGAAGAGTAGGGCAGTCTGTGGCATTTTTTTGATCAGTCCGCCCAGTTTCTCAATATCCATGGTATGTGTGGACTGATAGATATTTCCTGCCATAAAGAACAGTAAAGACTTGAAAAGAGAGTGGTTCAGGGTGTGCAGCAAAGCACCTGCAAACCCCAGGGTTGCCAGGACATGATTGCCTGAACCTGTTCCGATGCAGCCAATACCTATGCCAATCCCGATGATTCCTATGTTTTCTATGCTATGGTACGCCAGCAGTTTTTTGAGGTTGTGCTGAATGATCGCCAGCATCACTCCATACAAACCGGAAAGGACGGATACTATTAATATAAGGTAACCAGCCAGTATAAAATCGGTTTTTACTATGAGCAACATTCTCAGGATTCCGAAAATCCCAATTTTGATAATCACTCCAGACATCATCCCCGAAATATGGGAAGGAGCGGCCGGATGGGCATAAGGTAACCAGGAATGGAAAGGCACAAACCCGGCCTTAATGGCAAATGCAATAAAAAAACAGAGAAACAACATCAGAGAGGCCGGTCCTGGCAACGATGCTGTGTATGTCGTGATGGCCTGAAAATCATAGCTGCCTGTCTTGTTGATCACCCATAGGAATCCAACCATAAGAAAAACAATCGAGAAATGGGCCTGGATCAGATAATTGATCGCTGCCTTGATATTGACAGGATTCTCATGCTCGAAAATAATCAGGATAAAAGAGGTCAAAGCCATTATCTCCCATGCAATCAGAAAAACGAAACTGTTTTGAATCAAGCAGATGCTTAACATGGATGCGTGCTGAAAAAGAAATGAAATAGCATGCAGGGTGAGACTGTTTCGGCGTTCCCGGTAGGTTTTCAGGTAAGAGAAGCCATAAAGGCCACCTGTCAGGAATATTAAATTGATAATCAGTATGAACCATCCAGACAAGGCATCCAGACGGAGGGGTATTGGTCCGGTGACATAACTTCCGGGAAGGATGAGCGAAATTGCATCACCACGTAGGGATTGAACGGCAAAATAACCTGATATCACAGCATTGACTGTCAGCAGGATCAATGTTGCAATCCCTTTCCATTTTACTTCCAGGAAAGGAATGAGCAAAAGTCCTGCGAACGGTATCAGTAAGAATGCAATTATCAGGTTCATGAGATCAGATTAAAAAAGGAGAGAATCAGCATAGCCAATATGAATACGATGCCGTACCAAACATACGACTGAATCCTTCCATTCTGGACGAAACTAAAGTAGTTGGCGGATAATACAATCCTTTCCGTAATTGGATTGATGAGGTTTTGTTCGAAAAAATCCAGGTAATGGGAAACATACGATTTTTTACCAGAAAAAATGTCTCCCTGTTTTAGTTCTTCGAATTGCTTCTTCTCAATCAGAAGGAAATTAAATATTTTGCCAAGGGGTTTTGAAAAAGATTTGGCTGTATATTGCTGACGGCTGTTTGGAACGACATATCCACATCCCCAGGTAGTTTCAATGCGTTCTGATCGTCTCTTTTGAACCATCGAACGAAAAATCCAAACAGCAGCGATCATGCTGACCAGCAAAAGAGAGTAATAACTGATATGGGCAGTGGTTTCTGCGATTCCTGAAAAACTGGATGTGTCGGGATGAACAGGGTTGATCAAAACCAGCATCTTTCCAATAATATACATGTAAAATTGTGGAATAAATGCCACACTCAGCATGGCAACTACAATGATATACTGAGGAATGAGCATCAGTGCTGAAACCTCATGTGGTTTGTGGGTTAGGGTTGTCCGGGGTTGCCCAAGGAAAATGGTGCCGAATGCCTTTGTAAAGGTAAGTACGGATAACCCTCCAATGATGCTAAGACCAGCAATTGAAAGCACAAAAAGGATGATTTGACTTATATTGTTGGAATGAACTCCTTCAATTAATCCGGTATATATCAAGAATTCAGAAACGAACCCATTAAATGGTGGTAGTCCGCCAATAGACAGGGCACCGATGAGGAAGAGAACCGCAGTTTTTGGCATGGATTTGATCAGGCCCCCCAAATTTTCCATGTTCTGGGTATGGGTTTGCTGATAAATGGATCCAGCTGAATAGAACAACATCGATTTGAAAAGTGAATGATTCAAAACATGCAGCAGTGCGCCTCCGAAACCGAGGTAAAACATCAGTGATGATTGATTGCCGATTCCCATCAACCCAACTCCGATCCCAATCCCAATGATTCCAATGTTTTCGATGGTGCAATAGGCTAGCATCCGTTTGAAGTCCCTGTGTACTGCCGCATTCAGGATGCCATATAATCCTGAGAGAATTGAGATGGTCAGGACGATCTCACCCATCAGTAAAAAATCGCTCTTGACGAAAGTGATGATCCGGAGGATTCCATAAATTCCCAGTTTGACGATAACACCCGACATCACACCGGAAATGTGGGCCGGAGCTGCCGGATGTGCATGGGGCAGCCAGCTGTGAAAAGGAATAAATCCGGCCTTGATACCAAATCCGGTAAAAAACAGTAAAAAGAGCCACAGATTTCGGTTGACCATGAAAAATGAATGGAAAGCGTCGAAGCTGAAAGAACCCGTTTGTTGGTACACCCAGATAAAACCGATGGTCAGGAAGGTCACCCCAATGTGCATCTGAAGGAAATAGTTCAGGGCTGCCTTGTATGTTTTGGGATTCTCGTGGTCAAAGAGCACTAGCATCATCGACGAGAGTGACATGATTTCCCACACTACCAGAAAGGCAAATCCGTTCTGAACCATGCAAACAAAAAGCATGGATAGGTGGAACAGCAAAAACATGATCCTGTGCAAGCTTATTCTTGCCTTGGTTAAATCGTAATTTTTCAGGTATCCCGATCCATAGAAAAAACCTGTCAGCACGGTAAAATTGATAATCAGAATAAACCAGGCAGATAATCCGTCAATCTTTAGCAGGACATCCCCGGCGTAACTGCCAAATCGGAAGGTAAGTTCAGCAGATTGGGTAAATAGCGCTTGAATTGCAATCCAGCTTGTTGACAATGAGGTATATAAAACTGCAAACATGCTTATCGGAAAGCCAGTCCTTTTTGGCGTTACCAGTATTAATATGCAGGCGAGGA
>CAIUUO010000095.1 GCA_903902325.1 uncultured Bacteroidia bacterium | reverse complement strand
TTGCAACGTAGAAATTATGAATAATAAGGAATTTGGCAAACTGATGGAAATAAGGACCAGAAAATTTGCAATCAACATTATTCAACTTTCTTGTTCTTTAAAATATTCACCGGAAAATAATGTCATCAAAAATCAAATTACCAAATCTTGTTCAAGTATTGGTGCAAACTATCGGGAAGCGAACAGAGCCAGGAGTAATGCTGATTTTTTGAATAAAATTAAGATTTGTGAAAGTGAGACAAATGAAACTATTTATTGGCTTGAGATTATTATTGATTTGGGAATCGCAGGTTCTAAATCAGTAAATTCAATTCTTGAAGAGGCAAATGAACTACTGGCTATTTTCACTTCTATTGGCATCAAGCTAAAATGCCCCTAACTCTAAGTACTCTAAGTACTCTAAGTACTCCAAACTCCAAGTACTTTTCCTTACAAATAAAAGAAATAAAGCCACTTGCAAGTTTAGAGTTATTTCTGTAATTTCGCACCCAATTAATGCCGATCTGTTGTGATCGAACGCGAATTCTGCGGAGCGGCCATTGTATCATCTGATAAAATAAATTATCATGTATCTGAATCCTGAGATTAAAAAATCGATTTTCGAGAAGTATGGCAAGAGTGCAACCGACACCGGTACCTCTGAAGGACAAATTGCCCTTTTTTCACACCGTATCAACCATTTGACAGAGCACCTGAAATCCAACAAAAAAGATTTCAGTACCCAACGCGCCTTGATCCAGATGGTAGGTAAACGTCGTTCGTTGCTGGATTATCTAAAACGCAAAGACATTGAGCGCTATCGCGCAATCATCAAAGAATTGAATCTTCGTAAATAAACGAACATCCTCAAAAAAAGGCAATTTTCGGATTGCCTTTTTTGCATAGTTTAATCCGGTTACCCCTCCGTATCTTTTTAGACAACAAACTAATTGTATAAAATATATGTACAAAGCTATAAATAAGACGATTGATCTCGGCGATGGCCGTACAATCCAGATTGAAACCGGTAAGCTTGCCAAGCAGGCCGACGGTGCAGTTGTGGTAAAAATGGGCGATACCATGTTGCTGGCAACAGTTGTTTCGGCAAATGAGGCCGCCGCAAATGTCGATTTCATGCCGCTTTCAGTAGATTACCGCGAAAAATTCTCCGCAGCAGGTCGTTTCCCGGGTGGTTTCATGAAAAGGGAATCTCGTCCTTCTGATGATGAGATTTTGATCGCCAGACTTGTCGACCGTGCTTTACGTCCTCTGTTCCCGGATGACTACCACGCAGAAACAGCAGTGATGATCACACTGATCTCCTCCGGCAAGAATGAAATGCCTGATTCACTGGCAGGATTGGCTGCATCAGCAGCAATTGCAGTATCAAACGTTCCTTTTAACGGTCCAATTTCTGAAGTTCGTGTGGCCCGCATCAATGGTGTATTTGTGCTTAATCCTTCAGCTGAGCAGTTGGCCAATGCCGATATTGACATCATGGTTGGAGCTTCGTATGATAATATCATGATGGTTGAGGGTGAAATGGATGAGGTTTCTGAAGAAGAAATGCTGGAAGCCATTAAAATCGCCCACGACAATATTAAGATCCATTGTAAGATACAGGAAGAACTGGCAGCTGAAGTTGGTGTTGTAAAACGTACTTATTGCCACGAAGAGAATGATGATACCTTAAAGGAACTCATATGGAAAGAGACCTACGATAAGGTTTACGCCATTGCACGCTCCCTGATCAACGACAAGCATCTGCGCTACGATTCTTTCGCAAAAGTGAAGGAAGAATTCACAATTGCTTACAGCGAAGGCAAAGAGGCTGGTGAAGTCAACAAGACTCTGATCTCAAAATACTACCATGACGTTGAGAAAGAGGCCATGCGCCGCATGATCCTCGATGAAGGCATCCGTCTGGACGGTCGTTCTACCACTCAAATCCGCGATATCTGGGGCGAAGTGGATTACCTTCCGGGATCACATGGTTCTTCCATCTTCACCCGCGGTGAAACACAGTCTCTCAGCAGCGTTACGCTGGGGACCAAGATGGATGAGAAAATCATCGACAACGTTACATTCAAAGGCAAAGAACGCTTCCTGCTTCACTATAATTTTCCACCTTTCAGTACCGGAGAGTCCAAAACACCAAGAGGATTATCACGCCGCGAAATCGGTCATGGAAACCTGGCTCACCGTGCTTTGAAAAGAATGATTCCTGAAGGTTTTCCCTATATCGTCAGAATTGTTTCTGACATTCTGGAGTCCAACGGATCTTCTTCTATGGCCACTGTCTGTGCTGGAACCATGGCCATGCTGGATGCAGGCATCAACATGAAACGTCCGGTTTCGGGTATTGCCATGGGCCTTATCACGGATAAAAAATCCAATAAGTTTGCTGTTCTTTCGGATATCCTGGGAGATGAAGATCACCTGGGCGATATGGACTTCAAAGTTACCGGAACCGAAAAAGGGATCACTGCAACGCAGATGGACATCAAAGTGGACGGTTTGTCCTATGAGGTGCTTTCCAAAGCATTGCAACAGGCCAAAGAGGGTCGCGAACACATTCTTGGAAAAGTTCTTGAAGTGATCAGTATCCCTCGTGAAGATTACAAACCCAATGTTCCGCGAATCGTCAAGATGACCATCCCAAAAGATATGATCGGACCTGTTATTGGTCCAGGCGGAAAAATTATCCAGCAGATTCAGGCCGATACGAAGGCCACCATTGCCATCGAAGAAATCGACGACATGGGTTATGTCGAGATCAGTGCTCCGGATAAATCATCCATCGATGCTGCCGTGGCACGTATCCGTGCCATCGTTGCCCTTCCTGAACCGGGCGAGGTGTACGAAGGTAAAGTGAAGTCGATCGTTCAGTTCGGTGCATTTATCGAAATTATGCCCGGCAAGGAAGGTTTGCTGCACGTATCAGAATTCGACTGGAAGAGGATTGATAAACCGGAGGACGTTCTCAGCGTAGGTGACATCGTGAAAGTTAAATTGCTTGAAGTTGAACAACGCACTGGCAAGTTGAAACTGTCGATGAAAGCCCTCATGCCAAAACCGGAGGGTTTTGTTGAAAGGGAACAGGGTCGCGGAGACAGGGATCACGGACACGGAGACAGGGATCATGGAAGAGGTGAAAGACAGCCATTTCAGGGAGAGGAAAGAAAAGCTCCTTCCCACAGCCATTCCTTAAAGAAACCGAACCAGGAATAATTGAAAATTCTTACAGATATTTGAATGCCCGCCTTCAGCGGGCATTTTTTTATTTCTACATTTAAGGATTCAATCTAAAATTTTACGGGAGGATGATGAACCTTGATTTTCTGGTCATTGAAGGAAATATTGGCGCCGGTAAAACCACATTTGCCAAACTACTGAGTGAAGAATATGATGCCAAGTTGATATTGGAAAGGTTTGCCGAGAATCCCTTTTTACCGAAATTTTACAATGATCCGGATAAATATTCATTTCCACTCGAACTCTCATTTTTAGCTGAAAGGTATGGTCAGCTAAAGAACGAACTGACAAACAGGGACTTGTTTCATCAGCAGACCATCGCCGATTATTACTTCATGAAATCTCTCATCTTCGCCCAGAATACCCTGGCACAGGATGAATACAACCTTTACAGGAATTTCTTCGACATTATTTACGAACGTCTTCCAAAACCTGATCTGTTCGTTTATCTTCATCTTCCGGAAGATCAATTAATGCTCAATATCAGGAAAAGAGGCAGAGATTATGAGCAGTCGATCACCACGGATTACCTGAAAAAAATCAGGGAGGGTTATTTTACCTTTTTTTCCCAGCAAGACGATTTTCCAGTACTGATTATTGATACATCCCGGATTGATTTTGTGGCTTCCAGGGAACACTATAAGATACTTAGAGATCTTATAGTCAAGCCAATAGACTGGTCTGGGATTCGGAGAGAAATTATACAACCTGATTTTTAACATTTAACATATATTCCCTGTTTTCTTTTGTGAAAAATTGTATTTTTATAGACTTAAATAGCAACATATCAATAATGACTATTAATCATTTACAGTTTAATTATGAAGAAAATTAGTTTTGTTGTTCCTGTCTTTTTCGCAATGAGTGCATTGGTAATTGCAGGATGTTCTTCCTTGAAATACATGAAGAAAAATGCTGATAAGGTTACTTATACCGTAGTTCCCGAAATACTCGAAACCCACGCAGGGAAAGTGGATATGGGAATTCAGAGCCTGTATCCAGAAGGTTATTTCGGTAAGAAGGTGATTCTAACTGTAACCCCGGTACTGAAATATTCCAATGGAGAAACAGCATTGACTCCCTATGTATTGCAGGGTGAAAAAGTAAAGGATAACAACAAGGTGATCCCATATGCAACTGGCGGAAGCAACGGCTACAAGGCATCCGTCAATTACAGCAAGGATATGTTGCGTTCTGATCTTGAGCTGCGCATCAAGGCAACAGAGGGTAAAAAATCGTTGGATTTCGCTCCGAAACAAATTGCAAGAGGAGTAATTGCTACATCCACCCTTGTTGACAACAGTCCGATCGCCATCATCGGGTTATTGAAGAAAGCCAATACGAGTGGAGTTTATGATCCTACCATCGATAAATACCAACGGATTGTTCCGGATGCTTATATGGCGGATCTAGTTTACCTGATCAACAGTTCGGAAGTTCGGACCAAGGAATTGACAAAAGCTGAAATTGATCACCTCAATAAATACATTGCCGAAGCCTACAAATCTGACAGAAAAGAGCTGAAAGGCGTTGAAATATCCGCCTATGCATCACCAGATGGGACGCTTGAACTGAATTCCAAACTGGCAGGCAAACGTGAAGGAACTGCCACAAAGGAGGTTGAAGGCAATATGAAGAAAAACAAGGTAAAAGCGGATCTTACCTCTAAGAATACGCCTGAGGACTGGGAAGGCTTCAAGGCGCTGATGGAAAAATCCAACATCCAGGACAAAGATCTTATTCTTCGTGTACTCGCGATGTATTCTGATCCTGAAGTTCGCGAGCGCGAAATTAAAAACCTATCCTCCGCTTTCACCAAAGTGGCCGATGAGATCTTGCCTCAGTTACGCCGTGCAAAAATTACAGCAAGCGTTAATTTGATTGGCAGAACAGATGCCGAAATTTCAGGATTGGCTTTATCAGATCCTTCCAAACTGAACCAGGCTGAACTTCTATATGCCGCGACACTTACTGATAATGAAGCTACACAAAAATCAATCTACACAAGCTTTACCAAGATTTATGCAGATGATTGGAGAGGATTCAACAACCTCGGCTTTATCCAGATGAATGAGGGTGATTTCGCTGCTGCCGGTGCCAATTACCAGAAGGCAGACCAGCTTGATCCAAAGAATCCAATCATTCAAAACAACCTGGGATGTGTTGCATTGAAAAGCGACCAATGGGTCAAGGCTGAAATTCTATTCGGAGCAGCTACTGGAGCAGGTAAGGAAGTGAAGGAAAACATGGGTATCCTGAAAATTAAACAGGGTGAATACGAAACTGCCGTGAAATATCTTGGCGAAGGTTCAACCAGCTATGCCAACCGTGGTTTGGCTCAGTTGCTGAACGGTGACAATGCCGGTGCTTTGAAGACCCTGAATGCCGCACCTGTTGAATCAGGCCGTATCGCTTACTTCAAGGCCATTGCCTATGCCCGTACAGGGAAAGCTTCCCAGATGTATGAGGCACTTGTCAATGCCATGAAGAAGGACCCTGCCTACAAGACAATCGCTCAAAACGACCTTGAATTTGCCAAATATGCCAACGAACAAAACTTCAAGCTTTTGTTCAACTAGACGATTCGCAATTAAATGATTAAGAAAAGGGCATCCTGAGGGGTGCCTTTTTTTGTCTGTCAACCATTATGTAATAAAATATTGTTTTCGGCATATCTAGTTGTATATCAGCAGATTGCTTCGTCGTGCCTCCTCGCAATGACGGTAAGCTACTGATAATGTGAGGGTGGAGAGCAGGAAGCGGGCGACATTTCTGCATTTATCAAAGACGGATGATCCGCCTCCTGCTCTCCACCCTCACCACAAAACAATAGACTGTCATTTCGAACACTAGGAACGAAGTGTGAAGTAATCTGTTAAGGATCGTTGAAATTTCCATAGCTTAATGATACTGCCCGTCCTGGACGAAATCCATCCATTCACTTGTATTCTACCCACATATAATTATTAATGGGATTTTTAAATTGATATTATCAGCCTGAAATCTTCGACATTTTTCTTATTAAATACAATTCGAAGAAAGTTTTCCTGCAAATATTTGGATTATCCAACTAAAACATTTTTCTTTGTGTCATAGATGCATAGGACACTAAACATCGAAGCCATGATTTCAATTGAAAAATTGTCTTTTCACTACAAGAAACAACCTGATTTTATTGAGAAACTCACCCTCCACCAGGAGTTCGGAAGCATTGTCGGACTGCTGGGTAAAAACGGTGCGGGCAAATCCACTTTGCTTAACCTGATGGCCGGATTGCTGAATCCCCAAGCAGGTTGTATTCAGATTTCAGGATTTACCCCTTTTGATCGTAAACCCGATTTCCTGGGTGACCTGTTCATGGTTCCGGAAGAATTTCAGTTCCCGCAGGTTTCCATCAACCTCTACCTGAAGGCAACTGCCTCGCTTTACCCCAATTTCGATGAGGAGAAGCTGGATGGAATCCTGAAGGATTTTGAGTTGGACCGCAAAAGCATGATTCATAAATTGTCGCAGGGGCAACGCAAAAAGTTTCTGATTGCCTTTGCACTTGCCACCAATTGCAAACTTTTAGTTCTGGACGAACCCACCAACGGACTGGATATTCCCTCCAAAAGCATCTTCCGCAAGGTGCTGGTAGGTTCGGTTAACGATGAGCAACTCGTGATCATCTCCACGCACCAGGTAAAAGATATCGAGACGATTCTCGACACAGTTGTCATTCTGGATCAGGGGAAAATCATTTTCAACAATACGATGGAAAACATTGCGAGCCAATTGCAATTTAAGCACATTACCTCACTTAATGGAGTTGAAGAGGTAATCTACAGTGAGAAATCCCCGGGAGGATACAGGGTTGTGGTTGAAACTTTGGATGAGGAGGAAACTGAGATTGATCTCGAACTCCTGTTTAAAGCGGTCATCAGTAAGAATGGGGTAAAATCAGTCGCCTATGAAAACAAATAACTTCTTTGATCCGGACCGTTTTTTCGGTTTGCTGAAACAGGATATCCTGTTTAATTTCAAGTTTTATCTCTCCTTTATGGTTGGTTTGAGCATTGGAATCTATGTTTTTAGTTACTTATTGATACGAAATGTCGATCCATCCATACCCTATTATATGATTGCTTACGATAATCTGCAGAATATACTTCTTGGTGCCATGATGATTTTTATCGGAATGTCTTTCCCGGCTTTTAGAAATCAAACGAGTACCTGCTACTTTCTGCTAACTCCCGGATCGGCATTTGAAAAAATGTTGGTTCAGTTGGTAGTTAGGTTTGTACTATTTATCCCATTGGCGCTGATTTTGTTGCATCTAGGAACATTACTGGCTATTGCGTCCATGCAACCGAATCCAAAATCTGGTTTCGATCCCCTTTTTGTGGATAGTTTTAACTTCCGTTCGTATTTCTTCGATTCCGGTTTTTTTACTTTACGGGCAATGCGCGATTTGGCCTTGCTATTTTTAGTTTTCGCCGGGTCTGTGTTTTTTAAAAAATATGCCTTTGTCAAGACACTGGCGGTAATGGTTGGCCTGCCGGTCGGACTCTTCCTGGTTGGAGGGAGGATTTACTGGACCAAAATTTATACGGATTTCCTCACTGGATACAATTTTATTGCGGGGTTGACACCCTTAATTATCGGTATTTTGCTATTCAGTTTGCCGTGGACCTATTTCACACTGAAAGAAAAAGAGCTCTGACATGGACTTTAAAACCTCCAAAGGAATATTCCTACAGATTGCGGATAATCTCTGCAGGCAAGTTCTGGATGGAACGCTGAAACCGGGGGACCGTGTTCCTTCCGTGCGTGACCTGGCGGCTGAATTCGAGGTGAACCGCAACACGGTCATGCGCACCTATTCCAATTTGGAGGAGGCAGGAATCTTCGACAACAAGCGCGGCATTGGATTTTTTATTTCTGAAAATGCTTTGGAACTTGTGAAGGCAGGTGAAAGAAATGTGTTTTTCAACCACGATCTGCCAGAGTTCATGATGAAAATTAAACTGCTCAGATTGAACTCGTCAGATTTAGTCGGTTTAATAACTGCTATCAATAACAACGATAAAGATGAAGACAAGTAGTTTACTGGTCATTTTGTTCGCCATAGTAATATTGGGCGGAAACATAACGTTACGGAAACCGGAATTAAGTTACCCTCCGAAGGTAAATCACCATAAAAAGTTGGATCACTTTTCTGTAGTTGTTGCACAACCTGGAAGCAGTTTCATTATTGAGACACAACAGCCGGAGATTAATTATCCCACTTTTGATTATAGTCTTGAAGTGGATGCACTGCCCAAATCACTTCCATTTGGAGTTCGCAACGATACACTGTTTGTATTTCGCAATTCGGGAGAAAAACAGAGTGGAAAATTCTCATGCATTGGAGTCAAAAGCATTATAGGAATGCAGAAATCGTCCATTGGCATGGGACATTTAAAGATTGACTCGCTCAAAATTAAGCTAAACTATGCAAAATTATCAGGTGATTTGGATCTCAGCGAGAAAAAGCATAGAACAATCAACATTGATGCTGACAGTTCAAAAATTGTGTTTCGCAACTATATGTACAACTATGATCAAATAAGTATCCGGTTGAACAGATCTTACCTTACCATGCTGGTAGCCCGCAAAGAAACAGGCTTAATCATAGGAAGCCTGAAAAACTACTCGCGGTTGTCAATTGATGCTGGCAAGCCAAGGGGACAGGTAACGGTGGATGAGACCAGCTTCAATTTCCTAGCTGGTACATCAATCGCTTCAGCTCAATTTCCGAAATTTTAGCCGCAAACTTAAGGTTCACAAGCTGGTAACCTGTTAATTCATAACTGTTCTGCGCCGCCTTGATATCAAGGATGGTTGCCTGATTCACCTGGAAGCGCTGCATCACCACGTTGATCAGTTTGCGCGAAGACTCGATGCTGTTTTTCTGGGATTCAAGTTGCTGAAGGGTCGTACTGTAAGATTCATAAGTTTTTACGGCATCGGCCATTAAAAAATTGAGTAGGCTTTCCTGTTGGAGTCTGGCATTTTTTACATTGAAATCCGCGACTTCTTTCTGAACCTTGTAGGCATTGCCGTTGTAAATCGGAACCTGGATAGTCACACCGGCATAAGGTCCGGAACTCAGGTTGAACAGGAACTGCCCGGCATCGCTCT
This sequence comes from uncultured Bacteroidia bacterium, assembly GCA_903902325.1. Classification (GTDB taxonomy): domain Bacteria; phylum Bacteroidota; class Bacteroidia; order Bacteroidales; family Prolixibacteraceae; genus CAINVV01. The sequence continues at coordinate 25,606 of CAIUUO010000095.1, read as the reverse complement.
GGGTGCGGCTCAGGTTGTAGCCAGTGTTCATTCTCAGGGAAGGATATCTTAAGGCTGTAACCTCTTTTACCACCTGTTCGTTGATTTTAATCTGTTGTTCAGCAGACAGATACTGAGGATTCTGCTGCAGGAAGTTGAGGATGGAATTTAACTGAATGGAGGTATCAACGGTAATGCTGTCGTTGATCTCGAAGGGATAGTATTTCTTTTTGCTCATCAACTGCAAGAGATCCATCTTCGTTTGGGTCACCGTCAGTTCCTGGGACCTCAGGACCTGCTGCGCCGTATTGACATCGATCAATGCCTGCAGGTAATCGGCATCATTGGCCATCCCCACATTTTTCCTTTCGGTGATGATATCGAGTTTCTTTTGGGATACATCCAGGGAACTTTGAATGATCTTGTAATACTCTTCCTGCCTGACAATATCATAGTATTTGGCCATCACGGCTGCAATGCTATTCTGCACCTGGACGTTGAAAAGGAGTTCATTTTGATTTTGCAAGCGGCTCAGCCGCTCTTTGGTCGCAATAACCCGCCTGCCATTGAACAAGAGCATACCCAGGGTAACACCTGAAGTCAGGGAATTGCCATTAACGCTGGTTTTCGCGATTTCAGTCCCACTGTTAAGTTTCTGGTTGACCTTGGAAATCGACTGGTTGTCGGTGGCAGTGGCGCTGATTGTAGGCAGTCCTCCTGCCACGCCAAAAGTATTATTGACCTTGCTGATCTCCACATTGTTCGCTGCAATCCTGATGTCAAAACTATTGATAAGCGTGGTGTCAATCGCATTCTTAAGTGAAATCAATGGCTGGGCTTCACCAATTAAAGGAAGTAAAAACAGTAGCAGAAAATAAGAATTCTTCATGGATCGATCATTTAACTTTCTATTGAGCTTAATGTCCTGACGGAAAAAAATTTTATGATTAATTGAATCTTTCTTTTGGAGGAGAACTAAAGTGAAATCCATCATTCGGGCACTCTTAAAAATTAATTTACAAGAACTGCTTGTCAACTTCTTCTCTGGTTTTGTGCTTTCCGGAAACGAAAGTATAGATCGCCGGAATGACAAACAAAGTAAGTACCAGAGAGAAAATAATGCCACCAACGATAACGACACCCAGTGGTACCCGGCTGGAAGCTGCCTCACCAAGACTAAGGGCAATTGGCAGTGCACCGAGTGAAGTAGCCAGGCTCGTCATCAAAATCGGGCGCAACCTTTGTGTGGCTGCTTCAATTACCGCCTCAAATTTTGTCATTCCGGTTTCCCTTTTCTTATTGGCGAATTCCACAATTAAAATGCCATTCTTGGTTACCAGTCCAATCAGAGTAATCATGCCGATTTCGGAGAAAATATTGAGCGTCTGGTTGAAGATCCACAGGCATAAGACTGCACCTGCAATTGCCAGTGGCACGGTGATCATGATAATAAACGGATCCTTGAAACTTTCGAATTGCGCTGCCAAAACCAGGTAGATAAGCAACAATGCCAGTATAAAGGCAAAAGCGGTATTGGATGAACTTTCCGAGAAGTCGCGGGACGGACCGCTCAGTGAGGTCTGGAAACTTTCATCCAAAAGTTTGTCTCCGATCTCCTGCATGGCAGTAACGCCATCACCAATGGTTTTTCCTTCGGAAAGAGAAGCTGAGATTGTGGCCGCTTTATACCTGTTAAAGTGGTACAAAGAGGGTGGATTGGCATTTGGCGTTATTTTTAATACTTCTGATAAAGCGATGTTATCTCCCTGATTGTTACGTACATATAATTTTGAAATATCAGTAGGTTGCTGTCTGTCTTGTAGTCCTACCTGACTGATTACCTGGTATTGACGGCCATTCATGATAAAGTAGGCGAGCCTGCGCCCGCTGAATGCGCTCTGCATGACTCCAGCAATATCCGTAACAGTCAGACCCAATTCGCGTGCTTTGATACGGTCAATTAAAATATCGACTTCAGGTTTGTTGAATTTAAGATTCACGTCAACATTCTGGAATGTCTTGTTATTTCGGGCTGCATCCAGAAATTTCGGGATTACCTCCTTTAATTTTTCAAAATCAAGATTCTGTATAACAAATTGCACTGGTAATGAACCTTTGGATCCCATTCCAACAGCGATTGTTTGTTCTTCGATGGGGAAAATACGCAGATTATTGAACCGCATTACCTTTTTTGCTATATCTTTTGCAATCTGACTCTGCGTTCTGGTGCGCTCCATAGCAGGAACCAGTCCGATACGACCAGAACCACCGTTGACACCTGAATTACCGAAACCGGGAAGTGCGAGAAAAGAGTAGGCTCCCTCGGGAATTGAATCGATCAGGAAGTTGCTGAATTCGCCTCCCGCCTTGGTCATGTAACCGTAACTCGCACCTTCAGGTCCTGTGATCTGGAAACGAATGCTTCCCTTGTCTTCAAGCGGTGCTAATTCACTTTGTAAATTTCTGCCAATAAAATAAGTTAGCAATAAACATAAAAGAACTATCCCCCATGCGAGCGACCTGTAATGTATGAAACTCTGGAGCAAGTTTTTATAGCCACTTTCCATGCCGCTAAAGAATGGTTCTGTTGCTTGATAAAACTTACCATGCCGGGCATTTTTTCTGTTGAGATAGACATTAAGAACCGGAGTAATGGTAAGGGATACAAATGCCGAGATAAGTACAGCACTGGCAACAACTACTGCGAATTCGCGGAACAGGCTACCTACAAAACCCTGAAGGAACAAAACCGGTAAGAAGACAATTGCAAGCGTGACTGAGGTTGATATTACAGCAAAAAAGATCTCCTTGCTACCTTCCAGGGCTGCTTTTCGAATGTGCATTCCCCCTTCAAATTTTCTGAAGATGTTTTCAGTCACAACAATCCCATCATCCACAACAAGACCTGTTGCCAGAATAATACCCAGTAGAGAAAGAATGTTGATGGAGAACCCTGCGAGATACATTACGAAAAATGTAGCAATCAGGGAGATAGGGATATCCACAAGAGGACGTAAGGCGATCATCCAGTTTCTGAAAAACAAAAAGATGACAAGGATGACCAGCAAAAAGGCAATAAAAAGTGTCTCTTTCACTTCTGTAAGTGATCTTCTGACGTTCCTTGTATTGTCAACGAGGGTCGTGAAGGTAATGTCGTTTTTCTGCGATTTTTTGATCTCGTCCAATCGCTTGTTGAATTCGTCGGAAATATTTATATAATTGGCACCGGGTTGGGGAATGATGGCTAAACCCACAGCACTGACGCCATTCAGTTTCCAGCTTTGTTCGTACTGCTCTGGTCCCAATTCAACCTTGGCCAGATCACTCAATCTCACGATTCCGCTTGAACTTTCCTGGATAATGAGATCCCTGAAATCTTTTTCTGTGGTCAGACGGCCCAAAGCCCGGATAGTGAGTTCGGTTTTCCCACCATAAATCTTTCCGGATGGCGCCTCAATATTTTCCTTGTTCAGTACGGTTGTAATATCATTAAAGGTGATACCATAGGCGTTCAACTTATCCGGATCGATCCAGAGCCGCATTGCTGGCCGCTTCTGCCCAACGATATTCACTGAACTCACTTCGGGTATCGTCTGGAATTTATTTTGAAGTACGTTTTCAGCATAATCACTTAATTCAAGCAAGCCTTTGCTTGGACTTTGGATAGCCATCAGGACAATGAAGTCGCTGTTTGCATCTGCTTTGGTGACAACCGGTGGAGCATCTATGTCCTGGGGTAGATTCCGGACTGCCTGACTAACTTTGTCGCGTACATCGTTTGCTGCTGCCTCCAGATTGGTGGTTAGGTTAAACTCTACGGAGATGTTGCTGCTGCCGACTGAACTGGACGATGTGATTGTTCGAATGCCGGGAATGCCGTTGATGGATTTCTCCAATGGCTCTGTTATCTGGCTTTCAATAATATCTGAGTTTGCTCCTGCATAGGAGGTGCTTACAGATATTAGCGGAGGATCTATGGCAGGATATTCACGGATACCCAAAAAATTGAAACCGATTACTCCAAAGAGAATCAGCGCCAGACTCATTACGGTTGCAAGGACAGGCCTTTTTAGTGATAGTTCGGATATATTCACGTTAAAATATCGTTGTATTGAATTGACAGTATTTTTTAGTTTTTCTCACTCAGGCTTTTGGTTTTTTTAACTTTTATTGCTGCATTTGGCCTGACAAATAACATACCACTAACGATGATGGAATCACCGGGATTGACACCACTTGTGAGTTCAACCAGATTGGTATTCCTTAATCCGGTCTCAACATTGACAAAAACCGCTTTATTTTTTCGAACGACAACAACCTGATTGGAGAGAGCGTCAGGAATGATACAATTGGAAGGCACCATGATCCCTTTCCTGTTCTGTTCCAGATATACTTTCACAAAGGCGCCGGGATGTATGATTCCCTTGACCAGCATGGCTCTGACCTTGATATTCCGTGATACAGTGTTGATTTGGGGTTCTATGGCAGTTATGGTGGCATCAAGATTTTCCTTAAAGCCATCGGCCTGAATCTTCACCTGGTTTCCTTTAATAACCAATGAGGCAAAGGTTTCAGGTACCGTAAAATCAATCTTTACTTTATCTATTTGGTGAATACTTCCGATCAATGTCTGCGGCGTTACGTAGGAACCGGGACTAACCTCACGTATTCCGAGTTCACCCGTAAACGGAGCCCTGATCACAGTTTTATCAATCTGGGCATTGATAACCTTTATCAAAGCCTGAACGGTATTTACCTGACTTAATGCCGCATCGTAGTCGGCCTGATTGACGCCATTTACCTTCAGCAAATCACTCAATCGTTTCAGGGTTTTATCGGCAAGTTCAAGTTGTGTTTTCTGTTGCTCAAGTTGAGCCTGTAAATCAGCATCATTCACTCTTGCAAGCAATGTGCCTTCCTTGACATTTGCACCATCAGGCAAATTCAGATAGATGAGCCTTCCACTTACTTCAGGGTGGAGTTCTGCCATTTCGTTGGCAAGAACGCTGCCGTTCACTTCCAGATTGCCCGAAACATCCTCGTTGCTGGCAACAACAACCTCAACTGGTATCGGAGCAGCTTTCCCTGCGCCTGCCTGATCTTTGTCTTTTGATTTGCACGAAATGAATATCATCAACAAAAGTTGAAGGCCAATAATTAACTTGTATGCCATAAACTGAAAATATTATATTGTTTTATGTTTTTACCTCTTGTATTGAAATCACTTGCATCAAGTTTGCGGATTCGTTCTGAAAAAAGATCTCAGACTGCAAAATTAAGAGAAAATAACCGAACCTGAGCAGAAATGATTATTAATTCCCTGCAAGGGTGAATTTCTGTTTAAATGAGACTTTCTCTAAAACATTATTCATACCACCGGATTCTCCCTGGTGATACATTCCTCCACCATGAGCTCCTCCACCGTGACCACCCCCATGTCCGCCGCCCATCCCTGACATTCCTCCTCCGGGCATCCCACCGCCCATTCCTGAGTGACCGCCACTGCGATCGCCTCCTCCTCCGCCTGAAGGTCTTTCAAGTGCATTGATATTTACATTCAACGTGAGAAGTTCTTCAGGATGACTTAATTCTGTAATGGATATTTCTGACAACGGAATGGCGATTTCATACACAACGTGCCGGATACTGTCGGAGCCTACTGCAATGTTTATACCGGTATTACTGTTCAATGCCACTTCTCCGATTCCGGATTTGAACCCTTTGGCCGCAACAGATCTCAGTTGTAACCTATAAAATGAAATAAGATTGTCTTCTGTGGATTTTTTTTCGAAATTTTCCCCACCTCTTTTGACCCCCATCACATTTATCGCAGGGAATAGAAGTTCTGCTTTGAATTTTTTATTTTTTTCCTTCGATGATAACACTATCGACCAACCGGAACTCATCATCTTCTTCAGCTTGAATTCATCATTCCCTGTAAAACACAAGTAAAGTCGCTCATTGTCATTGCCAATGGCAAACATGATTCCGCTGGCATCATCATAAAAATTAAGGGGCTGGGTCCATTCTTTGTCGTTCCCGTCAATAACGATACCTGAAGTAATCCTTCTCGCTTTTGAAACATCGGCTTGTGCCGACAGATTTGAAGAGAAAAGGATCAACATAATACTGATCAAAAGGATATATTTCATGGCTGCTGAATGATTTAATTCATTTGAATTGCCTGACATCCCATTTAAATAGGAAAGTGATCCGATTTAAATTAGGTAAAACAGGAATTAAAAGCCGATCGGGATTTGTTGTCCCCGAATTTACACACGTAATTTGACTTACTGAATGTAAATTAGTTTAACGTCAATTCCCAACTTTTCCCGAAATTTTGCGAACAGAGCAGGCATTGAAATAACCCAGGGCACCATTGCTGATATTGGAGACTGGATTGGAAGGTGAAGCCGATTGTCCACCTTCTGTCGAAACGGTTCTGAAATAGTCGAATACGCCGCTGTCTGTCGATTCCAGCCAAACGGTAACATTATCTCCAGGCGTAAGATTGATATCACTGCCCCTTGACATCAGTGAGTACCTGACCGATGCCCCCTGATAAAGCTCATCATTGAGGATATAATATGGTTTTTGCTGTTGATTGTTGATGAAGTAGACCAAACGGTAATAATTTAAGGTAAAGGGAGGATCAGTGAATCTGACAGTTGTCACTTTATCCCCGCTAAAAGGACTCGAAGAGAAGTAAATACTGTCCATTTCTACAGGATATGGTATTGTAGAACTTGCATTATAAGTATTTCCTGAAGTTTTAACGGTGAGTTGATAGGTATGCCCCGGTATTCCCATGATGTCGGAGGTGACATAGGTGCCGGACTCCGATTCGGAAAGCAATTCGGTTTGGCCAAAATTATCGGTAATTTCAACCTGAGCACCTGTTACCGGAGGATAAACACTCGACTCCTCAAAGTTGACAGTTTTCGAGATTTTCACATAATATGGTCCGGAATGGTCATAAATGTTTGCCTGAATTACCACCTTGGGTGAAGTATTGTTCAAATCGAGATGAATGACCTTTTCACAGGAAGCCAAACCTAGAAAAATGGAAATCAGAATCAAAAAAACAGGACCATTTTTGACATGGAGTAAATCTTTCCTGATCTTATTCCCTTTTAATTTTGCTATTTCCATATCTTCTTTTCGCATCAAAATCAGAATTTAAAGTTGTACGTCACAGATGGAATCATCTTGAAAAGAGTTGTTTGTACAGCCTCTGTTTTGGAGGGATCGGATTTGCTATCGCGGAAAGAGATGATGTAGGCATTTTCGCGTCCATAGGCATTGTAGACTGAAAAATTCCAGCTCGACTCGAATTTTTTACTCTTCCTGCTGATCCAGGTAGCTCCAAGGTCGAGCCTGTGGTAAGCCGGCATTCTACTTGCATTTCGGTCGGAATAGAGGAACATGGTACGGTTCTCTATTTCATATTTCCCGGTAGGATAGGTAACCGCATTACCCGTGTAATACACCCACGTCGCAGAAAAGGTCCAGCTTTTATTCAGTTCATACATCCCAACTAAGGATAAATCGTGGGTGCGATCCTGCTTTGCAGGGAAATAATTTCCGTTGTTGATCGTGTCAAATTTGCGTTCCGTGCGCGACAAGGTATAACTGATCCAGCCATTAAACCGACCCTGTTTCTTCTTCAGGAAGAGTTCGAGGCCATACGCACGTCCTTTGCCAAAAAGGATCTGCGACTCGACATTTTCATTGAAAATCAATTCTGCACCATTTTTATAATCAATCTGGTTTTGCAAATTCTTGTAATAGGATTCAACGGAAAATTCATATTTATTGTCGTTGAAATTGCGGTAATAGCCTATGGAAAACTGGTCTGCCAGTTCAGGTTTCACGTTATTGCTGCTTGAAATCCACAAATCGGTGGGGTTTCCGGAGGTTGTATTGGAAAGCAGATGCAGGTTCTGGACATTCCTGCTCAGGGAGGCTTTTACCGAACTCGTTGCATCGATCAGGTAGTCCATTGACAACCGTGGTTCCAGGTTGAGGTATGTCCTGACAAACTCTCCTGTATGATATTCCGTTATGTTCGTAATGTTTCCGTTCGCATCGTAGGTATAGAAATTTCCCGGACCCAGCGCACTGAAAGAGGTAAGTCGGGCACCGTATTCTACATTGAACTTTTCACTGAAGCGATACTGATGGGAGAGATAAACGGAGTTTTCCCAGTCAAACTTGTTGGTAAGATTTTTTAAATCCACATTATTGTCTGTCGTGATGACACCCGGGATAATTTTATGGTAGATGGAGTTGAACCCGAATTTCAGGGTTGAATTGGATTGGATATAGAATTGAAGATCTTCCTTCAGTCCATAATCCTGAATCCGTGATATGATGTTTATTTTACTGCCATTGTTGATGTTGATCTTGTAATCGTAGTTACTGAAAATCAGCGAGGTATTTGAAAAAAGCCTGTCCGAGAAAAGATGATTCCATCGTATGGTTCCCGAAACGTTGCCCCAGTTGATGCCAAATGTATTCTTAAGGGATATCAGGTCTTTTCCGAAGTATCCCGAAAGGTAAATGCGATTATTGCTGTTAAGCTTGTAGCTTGCCTTGGCATTGATATCATAGAAGTAAAGACGCGTCGTGTTCTTTGTGGTATCGGAGGAGAGTTTCAGAAACAGATCAGCATAGGTTCGTCTCGCTGTGATCATGAAAGAGCCTTTGTCTTTGACGATTGGGCTTTCGACACTTAAATGGGAGGAAATCAGTCCGATGCCTCCTGAAACGACGGTTTTCTGGTCGTTTCCATCGTTCATCTTGATATCGAGGACCGACGACAACCGTCCACCGTATTCGGCAGGTTCATTGCCTTTGTACACGGTGATGTCCTTGATGGCATCCGAATTGAAGACAGAGAAAAAGCCCAACAGGTGCGAGGCATTGAAGACAGTGGCTTCATCCAGGAGAATCAGATTTTGATCGGAAGAACCTCCCCGGACATTGAATCCGCTGCTCCCTTCTCCAACCGGCTTAATGCCCGGCAGCAATTGGATGGTCTTCAATACATCATTTTCTCCGAAGAGAACAGGAATATTCTTAATCTCGCTCGTATTAAGCTTTTGCACTCCCATCGTTGTCTTGGTGATGTTTTCATCGCGGCGCTGTCCGGATACCACCACCTCATCCAGGGTGCTGATCTGTTCATTCAGGGAGAAGTTTTGTTTGAGCGACTGATTCAGATTGATTGGTTGTATCAGGGGAGCATAGCCAATGAATTGGGCCGTCATCTGGTAATGTCCTGTCGGCAGGGTGATGGAATAGAAACCATATGCATTGGTGCCGGTCCCTTTGCCCTTCAGTTCCTTGAAGGTCACAGTCGCACCTATCAGATTCTCACCCGTTTTGCCATCCTTGATATAACCGCTGATGGTATATTTTTGTTGTGCAAATCCGGGAATGATGGGCAATAGAAACAGGAACAACAAATAAATTTTCAATCTTTCCATTCATCTTTATCTAACAAATCCTGTCTCATTTTATAACGGTGAGAAAAAAGAGTACTCAGTTCCCGGCTGAATTTGAATACAGAATCCGAACGACAATGATAGTCATTCAGAATTATTTTTCTGTTGTGATGAGGGTGTTATTTTTTATGGAAAGTGGTTTTCCCTTCACGCCCAAATAGATGGCAAGCAAGACCAGATCATTCTTTTCAAGGTTTATTCCCCTGTGCACGGTATGAATTACCTCAGAGAAGGAGGAATTCTCCGAGAATTTCAAAGTTTTTCCGTCTTCAAATTCAACGGTTAAAGTACCTTGCAGAACATAGGCAAAAACGGGAATATCATGCTGGTGCCATCCTGTTGTCTTCCCGGGCGGAATGGTAATTTTCAGCATGGTAACCTCATCCTTTGTTGAAGAAGGGTACTTTATTTTCTGTCCGATGGATGTAGTGTTGGTTTTTAGTATGGTCTCAATCTTCAGTTCGCTGTTGTACTGGGCCTTCACTGACAGGCCCAGAATAATCAGGAAAAGGAAGGATAAAATTGATATTTTAACTTGCATTTGGTTTGGTTTTGAGTGGATGATATTAGTATGTAAGTTCATCGAAAGCAATGTCCATAATCTTAAAATTACGCCATCCACCGAAGTCATAATGCCACCATTCACTTTCCAGTGGTTCAAAACCATGTCTGACCATGATATCACGGAGTAATTTCCTGTTCTGCAAAACCCTGTCCGGTAAATTCCGATAGGATTGGGATGCTTTTACCGTGAAATCATCAAATGGTGTAGGCATTTCAAGCTCCTTACCAGAACTGGTTTCCAGGATGGTCAGGTCAACTGCGCATCCGCGGTTGTGCCGGGAACCGGTTCTTGGTGAAGCCACAAAATTGGTGTCCGGATATACCTTGAAGAATTTCAGCGTGACGGAATAGGGACGATAGGCATCGAAGATTTTCAGGCCCAACCCTTTCTTTTGCAGTTCCAACTGAATTTTCAACAGGGAATCTGCCACCACTTTACGCAAGTACGCCTTCGGCGCCGGATAAATAGGCTGACCGGTGAAATTGTTCGAGGTAGCATACCGCATATCAAGCACAATCCCCCCTATTGATTTTTCAAGGTCAACAAGTTGGTTGGAACCGTTTTCCCGAATCGTTCTGCGGTAATCAGGAAGGGTGGAGATGATATCGAGACCGTATGGATTCTCTTTCTTCGGCATTTGCAGCCAGGAAAGCGTCAGAAGCAGGAAGACTAATGTCGCTGATGTCAGGATAACTTTCTTTAATGCCGGATGAATCATGGTCGAAGAATAACTTGTCTAAATATAGCTCAAATTCTAAAATTGGTATAAAAAGTCAAAGGCCGGGAATAAAATAGCCCATTAAGAATAGTAGTTTATATTTTGGATGTAATCCATACTATAAAATAAACCACAATAGGCACATAGCTCACAATAGGGCTATTGTGTCCTATGTGTCTATGTGGTGTAAAATTCTTATTTTATGAAATTGACGGTGTGTTTATTTATAATTAGCTAAAATCAGACATTTGAGCCTAAAATCATTCCGGTAACCATCGGGATCAACCAGATGATCCAAACCACGATACTATATGCGTGGAAACGCGTGATCATCCGTTCGTCTTTCCTCAGGATCACCACAGTTGCCCAAATGGCATGGAACAGCATCAGTAAAATGGCCAGCAGTCCGGTCAATCCATGGAAATTGAGTTGAATCAGAGATCCGGCCATCAGCCCCATGGCTCCGGTACCAATGGTATCGCAGATGAACCCTGACCAGAATATTGCTACATGCCATTTCTTCAAACGCTTGATAATTCTTTCGGACCAAACGCCGACTGTATACAAAATGCATGCACCGAAAATAAAACCAATTGCAACCATTAGCATAAATACCTCCTTTTTTTGATTTAAACATCTTTATTTAGCCCTATTTTCCTATTTTTAATTTATCAAATTAATTGGAATTCAGGCAGATTCACATTACATTTGAGAGAAACCTAATATGTTTTGTTATGTCACATCACACTTCAGAAACCAATTTGAGCCATGCAGAAGTCCAGTTCCTTGATTTGATGCAACATGGCGACGACTTTCTTAAAATTGAACTTTTGCGACCGGCCAAAAACTGGTATACAAAAGCCCTCCAGATGAACATCGAAACGGATAAAGTGAAGCAAAAAATCGCTGAATGCGACAGATTGTTGACTTTTGAAATGAAAGTAATCAAAATAATTGTAGCCGTTGCCGTCGTCGTGATTGCGGTAGTTTTTATACTCAAGCAATAAGTGTTCACTTTTTAATTATTGGAGAGTTTTTACATCATTGTCAATTGTCCATTGTCAATTGTCCATTGTCAATTGTCCATTGTCAATTGTCCATTGTTTACTTGTCAAGCGCTATGCTTGCTCCAATCCTGATTCCAAAATGTTCCTGCATAACAATTTCTTCCGGCAGGTAGCCTGAGGTTTTATAGATCAATCCCATATCCAAGGATACTGCGCTGTTTTGTCTCCTCTTTCCGGATACGAGGAAATATCTGCCAACCCATTCCACTGCTCCTCCAAATTTACCCTGTGTGTCATTGAAGCCGAGGTTCTCCGGCTGGTTCCAGACATGAAGATTGACAGACGAAATGAACTTATTGCCGATTGGATAATCCTTGACCCCGATACCTCCGGCCATAAACCACTTTTGGTTGTTCTGATACTCTCTGACGTATGTTTCAAGCAGCAGTTTCTTCCTGTATTGCACAAAAATATTTTCATCGATGAAATCCCCAAAGGGACACATGATATGGCCCATACCAAAATTGATATTCGTATTGGCCGAGAGAGAAATATTTGGAATACCGATAATGTTAAGATTAGCCAGGTTAAGTAACGAGCGGTACCCCATTTTGTGCAAATACCAGATTTCCTGGGATGTAAGATCGGCATACCTGGTGTACCGCTGGAAGTTCATGGTTGGCCGGAACAAATGCCTGATGTTCCCGTAAATGTCGTTTCCAACGATATCCCGAAGCAATTCATCTTTTTCTTCATCACCGTCTATATCCATTTTGACGAATCCCATGAGGTAATATTGAAAGATCATAGCCTTTCGCATAAGGTATTCGACTGCCAGAGTCCCAAATCTTTCCTGGCCAAACGCGATCAATTCCTCTTCCCGGTGTGTTAGCATGTAATCAGATTCCAGTCCGGCGCCATGCAGCCGGGAATAGGTTGGAAAATCTGAATCCCGCAGGTTTTTCAGGGTGGCATCGGTCACTCCGTAAACGTAGCCTCTCCTCTGTGAGAAGAAGAAAGGGCGTGAGACTGAACCGATGTTTTTACCGGATAGAATGGAGCGGTGTGCCTCCTCGTGCGTCAAAGGAATCAAAAAAAGGAAGCCGGTCACGGCCTGTATGGCATAATTCACGGCAGGAGAGAAGCATTCCCCAAGTATCCTGGAATAGATCCGGTATCCGCTCAAATAGTCCTCGTCGATCTGCCGCATGGTAAATACCAGGGCAGGAGAATCCTGAATAATAAAGGGGTAGACGGATTTTTGGCTTATTGAGAAGCTTCTGACTGAATCTTTTTCTTCTCCTTTCAAAGAAACGACGGACAAAAGAAACATACCAAATACAAGCAACAACTTTCCTTTCATCCTAACTGTTTTATTAATCTGTCAAGCCAGATGCAAGTAAATGAAAATTTCGGAAAACATCATTGTGAGTCCAACTAATCCGTTATTTCAACGAATAATACAACTCCCATCATTGTCAATAGTCCATTGTCAATTTTTAAGGTATTTATCCAGGAAATCAAAAACCTTGCTGATGTTTTGAGGGGTTGTAAATCCAGGTCCGCCATGATCATTTTCAGGAAGGATTTCGAGGATGACTTTTGCTTTCCCGATTGCAGATTCAAGTTTTCCTGCAAGAGTGACTGATTGCTGGTAAGGCACAAGGTGATCAATCCGTCCATGCTCGATGAAAAATGGTGGATCATCCGATGTGACATAAGTCTCTGGATTTGCCTTCTTTACAAGATCAGGTGCATCTACCAGATTTTTCCCGATTAATTCCGACTCGGGAGAGTTTGGTATGGAGTGTGTCTGTGGATTCTTTACATTGCCTTCTTTCAATTGCTGGTCCATTTTCAGGAAATCAGTCGGGCCAAACCAGTCGACAACAGCCTGCACCCTGCTGGATTGGGTCTCATTTCCCTGTGACAGATCCTCCAGTTCCTTCACTTCCCCTGATGTTCCCAGCAATGCTGCGAGATTTCCACCTGCCGAGCCACCCCACGCAGCAATTTTGGCCGGATTGAATTTATATTGTTTGGCCTTGGCCCTGATCCATCTCACTGCTGCCTTGACATCATTGATCTGGGCAGGGGCGATAGCTTCCCCGCTTAATCGGTAATTGATTGAAACTACCGCATAACCTCGTTTGACTCCTTCCAACATTGGAACAACCTGGTAGTCCCCCTTGTCACCACTCTTGAAAGCTCCGCCATGAATGGAAAGTATTACGGGAAATGGGCCATCACCCGATTCAGGCAAATAGATATCCAGCTTTTGTGCCGGAGATTTGGAGGCATAGGTGATATCGAGCCATTTCCGGCTGATGTTTCCTGTATTGGCCTTGTGGGAAGGTTGCGCGGAAACCGTCGAAAGAACGACCGCTCCAAAAATAAATAAGATGATCCTGCGATAGGGTGAAAATCTGAATTGTGTTTCCATAATCTGGATTTTGAAGTATTTTATACAGATGGACTTTCTTCAACCAAATATACAAATCAATTTTCAGAGAGGGTTCATCGGATAATGGCTATTCTTATTTTTTATGCGTGTTCATGGATATTTAAAATTGCTTTTGTACCTTAGTCGATTCAAGCGAACATGGATCCACTGACTAACTGCTATTATCAGATAAGGGAAAAGATCATATCCTGTAATCCATTTTATGAAGAAAAATATCCATCTTGTTTCGCATTTTATAGTCTTTTTAGTCCTCTTTGCCGGATTTGCGGGCAACACCTATGCATCTGGTAAATACAAAGGTTCACCGTGGGCGAAGAACATGCAGCAAATTCCAGGCAAAATGCAGTGTGAATTTTATGACCTGGGTGGCGAAGGCATTGCTTACCACGACAAGGACAGCATCAACAACGGAAGCGGGAAACTTAATCCTGCAAACGGAACGTTCCTGAATGAATTCAGGATGCACGAAGGCGTGGATATTTCCTATACCAAACCGAACGACATAGACCGCAATCCATTCAATCTGGTTGAACCATTGATGGAACAGTTTTATGTTGGCTGGACGGAGCCTGGTGAATGGATTTGCTATACGGTCAAAGTCAACAGAACCGGTTCCTATTCCGTTGGGATCATGTACACTGCCAGCGGCGACGGCGCTATTTCACTGGATATGGACGGCAGGGTTCTTACGAATCCGCTTAAAATTCCATCTACCAGGAATGACAAGGAAACAGTTCCCTGGAGGCAATGGCATCACTGGAACAGGATCGATTCACTCACTACAGTGAAGTTGACAAAAGGTATTCACGTTCTAACCCTCCGAACGGAATACAACGGGAACATGAATTATGACTACCTGGAATTTAAATTGATCAAATAACCAACAAAATAATTTTAAAACACTGAAGATGATCCCACAAGAAAGAGTGAAAAAACTGCCTGCCTGGATACAGAGAATCCTTTTTAGCTTAACGAAATTAAGGGTGCCGGGGAAAATTGTCTATATCGTAGTTTCATTGCTGGCAACAATCTGGTTCCTGATTCGTGTAATTCCTAAGCCTTCCAGGGCAACCTATCCCTGCATGCAGGTGGCAGCTCCGATGATGTCGGGTCTTGTTATCTGGATTCTGACACTTTCAGGAGCGGCTTTCGCGTTTAAAAAATCAAAGCAAAAACTGTTCGAAGCCAGGTATGTCGCTGCCGGACTGTTTTTAATAGCCGGAATTGCAGTTGTCACCATTTTCTCCTTTCAAATGCCGAAGGAAGTAATGGCCGACAGCCTGAAAATATGGTACAAGCCCAACAATCCGCTTGGCGAGGCCAAAGGAATGTTTCCAGGCAGGGTTGTATGGGGGCATAACCCTAAAATTGCCACATGGGATGAAAAAACCGGCTTTTGGTGGGAAGACAGGTTCAACAATCAGGCAGAAACTGATAAACTTTTTTCACAATCCCTGCTTAGCCTGACCAATGTCAGGAATGAAAAAAAATCATGGGATGCCTTGTTCCGTTTTTACAATAAAACAAAAAGGAGCATTGACACCGGTTATAAAAATGGAGAAAAAATCGCCATAAAAGTCAACCAGAACAATACCAGTTCCCACGAGAGCAGCAGCGAAATCAATGCCAATCCGGCCATGATACTGTCACTCTTAAAAAGCCTGGTGAGTGAGGCAGGAATTCCGGAGGAAAATATTACTGTCGCAGATCCAAGCAGGTTTATTACCAACAACATTTATGACAAATGCCATGCTGTTTACCCGAAAATTCATTACATCGATCACGTAGGAGGTGATGGACGTGAGAAATCAACTTATGTCGAAAATGGGTTTGTCTATTCAAAGGATTTCAATGGAATGACCCACGGACTGGCTACCTGTTTTGCAGAAGCCAATTATGTGATTAACCTGGCAATAATGAAAGGTCATGTAAGCCAGGGTGTCACTCTTTGTGCCAAAAACTTTTTTGGATGTACCAGCATTGAAACAGACTGGCGTAAAAATGCCCATGGCAGCGGTTTCAGCCAAAGCAGGGAAGGCAAGCGTCAATATTCAGTATATCCCGATTTTATCGGACACAAGGATTTGGGTGGGAAAACGGTGCTATACCTGATCGATGGTGTTTATAGCAATAAGCTTCTGAACGGTCTTCCCAACTCCAAATGGACATTGCTTCCCTTCAACAACGAGTGGATGGGCAGTTTGTTCGCTTCGCAGGATCCCGTAGCCATAGAGTCTGTTGTGCTCGATTTTGCTCTGACAGCCTGGCCGGATGCTCCGGATATGATGTACAGCGATCATGCAATGGAAGAAATGGCGCTGGCAAACAATCCACCATCGGGGACAGTCTACGATCCTGAAAGGGATGGAACACGTCTATCAAGCCTTGGAACTACAGAACACTGGAACAATTCAACGGATAAGAAATACAGTCGTAATTTAAAAACTGGGGATGGCATTGAGCTTATCTATCAAAAAGTTAAATAATCTGTCATGTACAAGAAAACGATTTTATTCAGTTTTGTCCTTTTGCTGTTTGTTAGGATCGCTTCTGCCCAGTCTGTTTTCAAGAACAATGACCTTGAAATAACAAAACTGGAGGATAAGTTATGGGTCGTGGAAACTTCAGACAAAACCACCATGTACATTGTTGAGGGCGACGCAAAAGCCATGCTGATCGACACAGGTACAAAATGTGAGAAACTGAATGAAGTGGTTAGGAAAATTACCAAAAAGCCGATTTTAGTGGTTATCACCCACATGCATGGCGATCATGCCGGAAATATGGATCAGTTTGGTGAGGTGTATATGCATCCTGCAGATTCAGTATTGCTCAAGCAAGTGAAACCTTATCCCGGAAAAATTCATTATGTAACTAATGGCCAGATATTTGACCTCGGAGGCAAGAAACTTGAAATTTGCCACATGCCTGCCCATACACCGGGTTCCATCGTTATCCTGGACAGAAAGGAAGGCAACTGCTACTCGGGCGACGCTTTTGGATCCGGGCAGGTATGGTTGCAGCTCAAGCCTTATGCAACGATGAAAACCTACATCAATTCTTGCCGGACGATGGAAAAACTGATGGATGAAGGAATCAACAAAGTCTATTGCGGTCACTATCCCTATGTCAAGAAAGCCTATGATAAAAGTTATATCACCGACATGCGGAAACTGGCTGAATCACTGGATAGCGGAACACAGAAAGATGCAAAACCCTTCGACAGGAAAGTAAGCATCGGGTGCGACCATCCGATGATAGCCACTCTGGGGCCTGCCAGTATAGTCTATGATCCTGAGCACATTAAGTAACTGACAAAAACAATGAAAGTATAGTTTTAAAAGAGGTTTAAAAAAAGGTGGTCAATTTGCGCTGTCATCAGGTGTCAAAACAGACAGCGTGTCAACTCAATAATAGATTTTAATTCAGTAAGAAATTATACATTTGGAGTAGATGAGTGCAGAGATTTTACCAAACAATATCCTTCATGGTTTAATTATAGGTGATGAGGAGACATATGTCTTCCTATTTAGGGAGTATTATGTCAGTCTATGTTCCTATTCCCGAAGGTATGTTGGGCGTAAAGACATAGCAGAAGAAATTGTTTCTGAGACATTTATGAAAATTTGGGAAAACAGGAATACCTTAAAAATCAACAGTTCTATAAAAGGGTACTTATTCCACGCTGTCTGTAATAATTCACTAAATTATTTGCGGATCTTGAAGCGGGAAAACATTGTTGAAACCTATTTTCGGGATCCTAAATTCGAGAACATGGGTGTTGCTGAAATTTTAGAAGAAACTGAAGAGCAAAGCTTGATTTTGGAAAATATCTCAACTAAGATCGAAGAAGCTGTGAGCCAACTTCCACGGCAGCAGCAATCAGTCTTCCGGCTCAAAAGACAAGAAGGGAAAAAAATCAGGGAAGTTGCCCAATTGATGGGATTGTCTGTTAAAACAGTTGAGATGCACTTATCAAAGGCTTCAATCAATTTGCAACACAAATTAAAGAATTACTTGCCATCCTTTCTTCTTTTCATGATACTCAAATAGTCTATACCTGACTTATATTTAATTCATTTAAATAAATTAACGTGTCTGGCACCAATAGCCAGTATCGTTTTTCATGTCTCATAAGACACAAATCGTCAATTTTTTTATCAAATATAGAGCTCCAGAATAACCCAATTTTGATTTATTCTTTTCACTAATACATGTAAGAAATTATTTTTTTCAAATTTTGATACAGGGTTTTTTTGATTTTCGCATCACTACACTGAAAATAAAAATATGGAAAACAACGAATCAATACATATATTAATTCTCCGCCTTTTTTCCGGGGAGGCAGATATTAATGAAAAGAAACAAATAACTGATTGGCTTGACCATTCGCCTGAAAATAAAAAACTTTATGTCGATTTACGGGAAATCTGGCTCAATACAGGTCTGCAAAATGATGCCGATCAATATGATTTAGATATAGCAATTCAGCAATTCAGGGATTATATTGGCAAAGCAAATAGCAATCAAAAGAGAGAATTCCGATTTATACAATTTGTTCTTAAATATGCCGCAGTTTTTATTTTGGCATTGGCTCTGCCAGCCAGTTACTACTTAGGAACCCAAAATCTGCCAAAACAGTCAATGACTACGGTAAGCTGTGCCTATGGTGATAAATCAAATATAATATTGCCTGACAGTACAAGGGTGTGGTTAAATTCCGGGAGCAAACTCTCATTTAATTCCGACTTCAAGAGTGGAGGACGAAATGTGAAATTAGAGGGGGAAGCATATTTTTCGGTTTCGAAGGATAAGGATCATCCATTTCGATTAGAAACATCAGAAGTCGAGATAAAAGTCTTAGGAACTCAATTCAACGTAAAAGCGTATCCGGAAGAGAAATGCGTTTCCACAACTCTTGTTGAAGGGAGTCTTCAGATTTCAAGCCAAAGCCAGGAGATGTTTATCAAGCCTGAGGAGAAAATGGTTTTTAACAAAGAAACCAAGAAAATGACATTAATTGAATTAACTGATACATCCCCAGAGATTGACTGGAAAAAAGGCCGGTTAATTTTCCGTAATGAATCTTTGGAAGAACTTGAACCTAAACTTGAGCGATGGTTTGATGTCGACATTGTTTTTGCCGATGAACTTGTTAAACATCGAAGATTTACTGGTACATTGGAAAGGGAGAGTATTTTAGAGGTAATATCATATTTTGAATTCTCAAAATATGTCACTTGTAAGATTCAAGGGAACAAGATTATTATAAAAACTAAAAACCAATTAAGTATGAAATGATGAATTAAAAAAAAGGGAAGTGGTACCAACACTTCCCCTTAAGCCAAATTAAACCAAAGTTTAACTTTTTAAAAGCAAACAAATTTATGAAAATTAATGGAATTGTCTTGTCCATTCCAAATTATGGGCAACTTAAAAAGCATCTTTTAATTATGAGACTAACCTGCTATTTGATTCTAATTCTGTCTCTCCCGACAAGTGCATCGGTTTGGTCCCAAACAATGAGTGTGAAATTAAAAAATTCAACCCTGCAGGAATTGTTCCAGCAAATTGAGAAGAGCAGTCACTATCGGTTCTTTTACAATAACGATGATGTAAATGTCAATCAGAGAATTTCTATTGAATTAGAAGATGAGACAGTTGGCAACATTCTATCCAACGCCCTAAATGGGTTACCCTATTCTTTCAAAGAAGTGGAAAATAAGGTAATTTTGGTTGAGAAAAAGGAATCTAAATTGAATTATTATTTGCCTGGAGATCAGCAGAGAATGGTTTCCGGGAAGGTCACTGATGATACCGGACAAACAATACCTGGAGTTAGTGTTGTGATTAAAGGGACTACATTGGGGACAATTACTGATGCCGGTGGAATGTTTTCCTTAAGCAATGTTCCTGCTAATAGTACTTTGGTAGTTTCATTCGTGGGAATGACGAAACAGGAAATTTTGGTTGGTAATCAAACAGTATTGAATGTAGTATTGGTGTCTGAAACAATAGGAATTGAAGAGGTAGTGGCTGTGGGTTATGGCACTCAAAAGAAGGTGAATTTGACAGGTTCCGTTTCATCAGTAAAATTTAACACTGAATTAGCAAACAGACCTATAACAAATGCAACTCAGGCGTTAAGTGGAAATGTTACAGGCGTTTGGGTTAGTCAAAATTCCGGTAAGCCGGGAGCGGATGGAGCTCAGATAAGAGTTAGAGGCTGGGGTACCATGAACAATTCCAATCCGTTGGTTATTATTGACGGCACCGAGGGTACCTTCGACCAGCTTAATCCAAATGACATCGAAAGCATGTCCGTCCTGAAAGACGCTGCAAGTGCTGCTATCTACGGATCTAAAGCTGCAAACGGGGTCATCCTGATTACGACCAAACATGGAAAGACCAACGAGAAGATGGAAATAAGTCTAAATTCTTATTATGGAGTTCAAACCTTAGGCAAAAGATATGATTTAATCAACAACAGTGCCGAAAGCATGAAGTTATCAAATATTGCACTGATCAACGGAGGATCCAGTGCAGTTTATCCAACTTCCTTAATTTCTGCATTTGAAAGTGCAACGGATAAATACAAATACCCGAATACCGACTGGTTCAAAGAATTATTCCAATCAGCCCCCATACAGGAACACAATGTTTCGATCAGGGGAGGATCGGCACAAACATCCTCATTTCTCTCATTTAACTATCTTGATCAAGATGGAATGGTTCCAAATACTAAAAGTCAAAGATATGGAATCAGGGCCAATGTTGAGTCTGATATCAACAAATGGCTAAAAGTAAGTGGTCGTTTAAATTATACCAGGAGGCTTTCTGAAGAACCATACGCTGATATTACTTATGGTTCTTTGGGGCGTGTCTTTGAGATGCTCAGTGGTGCATCACCTTTCATCGCTCCATATACATCAGATGGTCGTTACGGTTCTGTACAGGCAATCGACGACAAGGGCAACCTTCTGTATGACAACAGAAATCCATTGATTGATGCCGCCAATGGAAAAACAGCAACGGAACAGAATTATGTTTCAGTCAATGCATCAGCAGAGATCAAATTTTACAAGGATCTGATGTTTAAAACAACAATCGCATCCAATGGTAACTGGAATCTGGTTGACAAATACAATCAGAGTGTTTTTGGATATACTGATACTGGTGTGCAGACAATTACGAAAAATTTCAACAGGGAAGGCCTGGAAATGAACAGAACCAATGTCAATACAATCAATAGCAACCTGTTTGCAACGCTTAACTACAATAAGAAATTTGGTGAAGTACATGATGTTTCTGCGATAGCTGGTATGCAAATGGAAAGTACAATAATCAAAAACACATATGCACGCAGATCGATTCCTCCCAAAGAAGGTTTGACACAGGTAGATGCAGGGACATCAGGCATCCAGGGAAATGGGAACATGAATGGGGTTAAGATGTTTTCCTATTTTGGACGGATTAACTACTCCCTGATGGGCAAGTATTTATTTGAAGCAAATATTCGGGCCGATGCCTCATCTCGCTTCCAACAAGCTTCACGATGGGGTGTTTTTCCTGGGTTTTCAGCCGGATGGAGAATGAGCGATGAAAAATTCATAAAAGACCTGGATATGTTTTCCAATCTTAAACTACGAGGATCTTGGGGACAGTTAGGAAATCAAAATATCGCAGGATATTGGCCTTATCTGACAGTAATAGATCAAAATAACTCATTGAGTTACAGTAATGCCGGTACTTTTGCTCCTGGAGCTGCTGTCACCTCTTTGATCGATGAGAATATTTCATGGGAGACAACATCAACACTGGATTTTGGAGTCGACATTGGATTATTGAAGGGCAAGATCAATATTGTTGCCGACTATTTCAAGAAAACAACCTCGAATATCATTGTACAGTTACCGATTCCCCTCATTTTAGGTGGGCTGATAGCACCCTATCAAAATGTGGGTGAAATGCTGAATAATGGATTTGAATTCGATATTAACTATGATAATCAGGTGCGCAGCAAGGATAAGCTTGGATTTAGTATAGGATTTAATTTAACTCAAATAAAAAATGAGGTGACAAAATTCAGGGGAGGAGATTCACCTGATCAACTGTATCTTATCAGAGAAGGATATTCTTACAATAGCCTGTATGGATATAAAGTTGTTGGTATTTATCAAACGGACCAGGAAGCTGCAACGCATATGGCTAACAACAGTTACAAGCCTAAAGCGGGGAATCTGAAATTTGAAGATATCAATAACGATGGTAAACTGGATTATCGGGACAAACAAGGATTAGGGAACACTATTCCTAAATTCACTTTTGGTTTAACACCAAATTTTAAATACAAAGGGTTTGACCTGAGTTTGTTAATTCAAGGCATTTCCGGCGTGAATGCCTATACGCAAAACAATTTCACTCATGTTGCCTGGGAAAATAGGGTAATTTCTACAAAATGGAGAAATGCGTGGACGCCACAGAATACCAATACAAATATTCCAAGCATAAAATATGATAACACCTGGGATAATTCAGAGTCTTCCTTTTGGGTGCATGATATGAGTTTTATAAAATTGAAAAATATTCAATTTGGTTATACCATACCAAATAGAATCACATCCAAGCTGGCACTTCAGAAAATTTATCTTTATGCGAATGCACAGAATGTCTTCACTTTGGTGAATAAGGATTATGAAGGCTATGACCCTGAGCGAAATACGTTTGATTCGGGCAATAATCTTTATCCGGTTCCGAGAATCATTTCAATTGGTATTAATCTTAATTTTTAAAACCATGAAACTTAAAAATATACTGACTAGTTGTACGATATTTATCCTTCTTTTAGCATCAAATAGTTGTGCTGATAAATATCTTAGTTTCTTCCCTGAAGATAAGATTACTTCAGCCATCTTTCCTCAAAATGAGAATGATATAAAATTACTGTTAAATGGCGTCTATGGGCAACTTCGTGAGACCTCTGTTTATGATCAGGGTTTGTTTGGGTTTGGGATCCTTGACGGGGCAACACCCAATGCTTTTAATTGGGGGAATGGCGTAATAGACAGAACTGGGAATGGACAACTCTTAACCTCAGATGCCGAAATGCTTACTTTTCGTTGGACCAGGTGTTATAGTATCATTTATCGTTCAAATTATTTATTGGAGGCTATCGATAAAGTTTCGTTGAGTGATGCATTGAAAGCTACTTATACAGGTGAGGCTCATTTTTTACGTGGTGTTGCTTATTCGCTACTTGTAGAATCATATGGTGGAGTTCCGGTTATCTCATCAACTATTACTGCAGAAGATGCCAGAAATATTCCGAGGGCCACGGCGGATGCCACATGGAGCCAGGCAATTGCAGATTATGACGATGCAATCAGTAAGCTCAAAGTGGATGCTCCTGCCATTGGAAGAGCCACAAAAGGGGCCGTATTGGGAATGAAAATGAGGGCGTATTTGTATCAGGGGAAATATGATAAAGTGCTTGAAGTTGTAACTCAAATAGAAGCACTGAATAAATATTCTTTGTTCCCAAGCTATGCAGGATTGTTCCGACTTGAGAATGAAAATAACAAGGAAGTTCTTTTTGATGTTCAATATATGTCGGGTGAAAATTCACAAGGTTCATTTGTTGACCAGTATTGTGGAACGGGAACGGGAAGTTTTACGCGTGGAAGTCGATATGTTCCGACAGACAACTTGGTTGCTGCCTATGAAACAATTGATGGTTCCCCCGTGGATCCTGCTAAGCTTTATGAGAACCGCGATCCACGAATGAAATTTACTATTGTTACTCCTGGTGACTACATCCTTGGATATCGTTTCCCCAATTATATTTATCCCGGGGGTGCATTTAACCATCCAGGAAATCGGTTAAAGCATTTATCAACAAGAAAATACCGTATCGAACCGGAAGCTGCCTTACCTCCGTCAGGGCAATCATCCCTGAACGATATTGTCATCAGGTATGCCGATGTTATTTTGTCTAAGGCAGAAGCAATTATTGAAACAAATGGGAACGTAGATGATGCAGTTGCATTAATAAACAGAATCAGAACAGAAAGAACTGACGTTAAAATTACATCTTTACCTATGGGCCTGACCCGTGAAGTTGCTCGTGAAAAACTAAGGCATGAAAGAAGAATTGAATTCGCCCTGGAGGGCCTTTATTGGGCAGATATCAAAAGATGGAAAATTGGCAAAAGCCTTTATCCCCTTGACATAAAAGATCATACTGGCAGTTTGATCGAGACAAAATTCCCGAATGGATATCTGGATTATTATAACCTGCTACCGATTCCAAACAGCGAGCTTTCCTTGAATAAAAGCCTTACTCAAAATCCGGGTTGGTGACGCTTTCTCTTAAATTATCAGTTTAGATATGCAAAGGTTGAAAACTACTCAATAGTTAATAAATATAGCTGTCCACTTAATTTCTGGTGGACAGCTATATAATCCTTCTTAATTGTAATTTACATTTTATAGTGTAGGCTTTGTGATCTTTTTTACAATGGAATATATTCATAAAGTAGGCAAAGCGATATACGGCCTCACTCAAACAATATCCAGCTATATGTTAAATAACCCAGTCTGTTCTTTATCCCAGTTAAAGAGCAGAACATCTTTACTGGGATTAAGTTTTTTTGGTTTGTTATCATTATTCGGAGAATCGTTAGTTGCTAAAAAGCCTAACATAGTATTTATTCTTGCTGACGATTTGGGTTATGCCGATTTGAGTTGCTATGGAGTTTCTGAGATTAAGACTCCGAATTTAGACAGAATGGCAAAAGAAGGAATGCGATTTACGAATTTTTATACGCCGGCATGTGTTTGCACACCATCCAGAGCCAGTTTAATGACTGGATGCTACCCGAAACGTGTTGGTTTGCATGTTGCAGTTCTGTCACCGAATACCCATAGCGGCCTAAATCCCAACGAAATAACAATTGCGGAACTGTTGAAAAAGGAAGATTATGTAACAGGCTGCATTGGGAAATGGCATCTTGGAATGTTACCTGAAGTGATGCCAAATGCACAGGGATTCGACTATTATTACGGAATGCCCGGTCCCAATCATGGCATTTCTGATCTATTCCGAAACGACACTTTACTAAAAAAGAACAGCGAAGTTGAATACGATCAGATAACCTTGGATTATACACATGAAGCTATTTCATTCATAAGGATGAATAAGGCAAAACCATTTTTCTTGTATTTGGCGCACAGTGCAATACATATTCCGTTATTTGCCTCAAAAAGCTTTCGGAGGCATGAAGGAACAAACGGATTATATCGTGACATGACTGAAGAGTTAGACTGGAGTTGTGGCGAGATATTAAAAGAGTTGAAGGATGAAGG
>CAIUUO010000094.1 GCA_903902325.1 uncultured Bacteroidia bacterium | reverse complement strand
CTGCCCTGGACAAACTCAAGCCTGAGCATAATCCGTATCTCCTCGCTTTTCAAGCGGTTTCTTTCTTTTTCGAACATATAAAGCTTGATGAAATCGGAATCCTCCTTGTTGGGGATTCCTGACTTGCTGACATTCTGCATTGATCTAATGCTCTGAAGTCCTTTTATGGCACTTGAAATTGGCATAGCATGTTGTATTGATTGATGATTTCAAAGGTTTTGAAACAAACACTTGAAGGACGTAACGGATTGTAATAATCCCAAATAGGACCTTTCAGGAATATTGCACAATCAATTCATCCACAATGAATTTAACTTTCTCCTGATTGGTTTTTGAGCCAATCCGGCTCGTTTCGGACGTAAGTATATCATGGCATATTTTCCGGAACATCTCTTTGGATTTTGATGGAGTGGTATTTAATGTTGCCAGTGTTTTTGCGATCATGATAGAACCCCTGATTGTTGGATCAAATTCAGTTTTTCCGGATTCCCGCAAACCCCTGACAATTTTGACGATCGTCTCAGTATCCTTAAGAGAAAGATCAGATTTTGCCATGGTAATCTTCAGTTCAGTATCATAGTCGAAATGATCCAAATCCATGGTCACCATCCTGTCGCGCAGGGCATCCTGAGTTCTGTTGACACCGGCATACTCTTCAGGGTTGGAGGTAAATATGGCCCGAAAATCAGGATGGACTTTCATGTAATAGTCTTCTTCTTTCCCTGCAGATGTGCTCAACATTCGTTCCTGAAGGATCGGTAAAAGGATATTGTTTGCTTCAGGGCGTGAACGCGTAAATTCATCGTAAATAAGGGTGAAACCATTTTTAACGGCGATTGTTAAACGGTTATTCACCCATTGTTTGCTCATATCCTCCTCATATTTATGAACAGAATGAATAAATTTGTCATCCAGCCTTTTGTATTTGTAACCCTGTTCGCTACCGATAAGATCTGAAGTTTTATATTCAGCATCTCCATGAATAATCACAACAGGCCTTCCTATTTTACTCGCCAGATGCATGGCAACAGTAGTCTTTCCTGTTCCCGATGGTCCCCTGAAATGCACTGGAAATCCGGCTTTTATATAGGTAAGACCGCGGGATGTAATGTCCTTTATATAATCCGTCTCGACAAAATTCGACATCGGCTTTAACTCGAGGACGGTGTTCATTTCATTGTTGTTGCTCATTATTTAAGAGTTGATAGGTTATGAATAATCTATTCTTATTTCTAAAAATTGTCACTTGAATGGGTGATTAGGCAATTTTTCAAACGTTTTTTTCCAGAGGGTTCTGGCTTCCTCAATTTCCCTTGTGATTCGTTCCTTGGTCAGTGAAAAGTTATACTTCAGAATAGTAAACTTTTCCAGCGCATTCTGCCTTTTAAGCAAGCTATTCCTGATATTGTCTCCTGAATTTTCCATGTTCAATCGAATCCTGTGCCATGACACATGGTACACGGTAATCCATCACTGAACCTGCCTGTTCCTTTGCATTGCAAACATTTGGTCTTTTGATCACCATGGTTATGTCCTTTGCCACCACATACGATGCATGAAATTCTGGCACCCAACGGGTTCTTACCTGATCCTGAGCAATAAACGCATTTCTGGATTGGTTCCATCACTCCAACCTCACCTGAACCATTGCAAACCTGGCAGGTTGATAACGGAGAGAGCAAATCATAAGGATCTTTTCCTATCCCGCTGCAAAAAGCACATATAACAGTTTTCATCATGGCAACTTCTGAATTGTAACAGATTGGCAGTATTAAATAAATTTTAATCCTGCCAATCCCTCAATTTCACTTTAATGGAAAGTAATAATTTTCAATTTTCTGCACTTTCCCCTGATCCAGTAATGCTTTTGCAACGAATCCCAGTTTCATGCGTGTCTCTCCAAACGGTCCTTCCATATCAGAAACTTTCACCCCTTTTACAGGATGCTTGTTGATGTAGTTCAGCACTTTTTCCTCCAGTGTAATCGCAGCCTGGGGTGTCAATTCAATTGATGCCAGAATTTCATCGCTTGATTCAATTACTGGTGCAGCTGGTATTTCAGCCGATAGAAGTTCAGTCTCAAGCACTTTTATCAATTCAACTGCTTTTGCTGGCTCATCCAAAACTTCCTTAGCTGTTACCTTTTTTTTTTCAGCTTTCCCAACCATTTCATTTGATGATTGAACAGTGCCAGTTTTCCTTATCATGGCCATAGCTTCCTGCATTCTGGTCCAGTCTACAGATGCCTGAACCCTGTTTTTGAACAGATCATCAAGCACTCTATCTGTCTCTATTTCAATAAACTTTACTTCTGCCTCGATTTCCTTAATGGCCTGATGTATTACTTTCATGATGCCGGAATAATCTTTGAGTCTGTCTGTCTCGCCATTGGCAAGGTCTTTACGCAGTTTTTGTGCAATCTTCTGATTTTCCTTACTGATGTCAGACAATTTCTTTTGAAAATTGTTCAATAAAATTCTGGTATACCCAACCCTTTCGGCCAGATTTTTGCCCAGTTCAGTTCTTAGTTCAACTGACATATCCAAATGTTCCTTATCAAATCTGGCGAGCATATTGTTGGTATTATTAAATATACCTGTCACTTCATCATTGATACCTTGAATATCGTTATTGATACTTTTCATCAAGGCAACAAATTCCTGCATTCTTTCTTTTTCGTCTTGTCCCCTTTCTGTCCGGTTCTTAGCAAAACTTCTATCCAACTCCACAGCCATTTCTAATCTGTCGGTTAAGAATTCCCTGATCATTTCATTCGTAGAAGCCTGGATGTCTGTTACCTCATTTTTGATGTTGGTAATCGTTAGGTGGATGTCTGACATTAAATTGTTAAAGGCTCCCATCCGTTCTTTTTCGCCGGTGGCAAGTTCTTTTCTTAATGCCAAAGCATTTGCATTTAAAACATCCGTCATCTCCTGATGGTCTTTTCTGAATCCATCGAGTGTTTTTTGCACTTCGACAACAAGTTCTTCATTTTCCTTGATGCGATTTTTGAAGGAAACTAATAGCCCTTCAGTCAAATTTTTCATTTCTGATGCTAGTCCCATTTTTTTTTCTCCTATCGATTAATAAATACTGGTTTTTATTCTAATTTAATTCTCTGATAATCAATTTCGTTATGTTTTTTATGTCTTGTACCTGGATAAGATCTCCTTTGTTGAGTAAATCTTCGAGACTTTGAATCATCTTGTTATGTATCTGTTGAAAATTGAGAAACGTTCTCATAACCGCTTCTTTTCTAATTTCCTGAAATTTTGCAATTTGAGTTAGATGTTCTTTCACGGTAGTGATGGTTGCTCCAGCATCTTCCGAGGATATATCCTTTATGCTTAACAAACTTGTTCTCAGCGATTGTGCAATCTCCTTCTGAGCTTCAATAAATACGGCAAACTGACATTCTGCTTCCTTTTCCTTTTGATCAAGCATGGACAAAATGCCTGACATCATAGTATTGTAATCCTTTTTTCTGAGTGAACCGTTTTTTGCAAGCGATTCACAGATTCTGGAATTCAATATCTCTCTTTCTTTTTTAAGTCCGTTTAAGGAATTATGAACATGATCAAAAAGGTTATGATACGATTCCTGAATGGCCTCTGATGATTGATAAGCGGATTGAATTTTTTGAATACGGGTTTCGTATGATGATATAATATTTTCAATGAAATTGTCAATGTTGAATTCAGGCTGGATATTCATGATAGTTGAAGATTGGTATTCTTAGCAATTTTTGAATCTGGTTGGTCAGCGGGCACCGATCAGACGGGAAAATTTGGGTATTTTCGGTTTCGGCGGATGGTAATTCTTCGATTGTGTTGATGAATAAAGCGATTCCTGGTAATCATGCTTTCAGAGAATAACCCATAAGGATGTATTAGCAAGAATAACTTTTTAAATACAAAATGCCTTATGCGGCTTTTGCAGTTAATCCAATAGCTTCAGCATATTTCAAATAGGTTTCAACTGAGGCAACAACGATTCTTGCTTCAATAGCAAGCAATTCGATACCGACCAATGATACCCTAACCCATGCATCAACTACAACACCTTTGTCAAGGATACGGTCGATAACTTCAACAAGACTGGATGAACCGATGGTTTTTTCTACAGACATTTTTTTGATCTCCTATTATTTAATTAGTGATTACCGTACTTGACATTAAAGGGACGGCTTACCTCTTTTTATGAAAGATGAGCCAATGTGCGTTAATCCTAAGTGTGCCGGACTCGAACGTTTATGATGGTTTATCTTTCGTACAGGGAGATACTCAAAGGGCATGCCAAAAAAAAACAGAAGGTGAAAGAAGGATAATGAGATTCGGTTAATCTACTTAGGTTGAGCACAAAAAACAACTGAAAATTTATTGAAACAATCTCAATGGGGAAAGCTTTTGGAATCATCAGAATTCTTTGCGTCAAAAAAATCGTTTAAGTACGCGAAAATGCGTACAAGGAGGTCGGCAGGAAGGAAGGGCCGACTTATTTAGAAAAAGAGGGTGGTTCACGAAAAAAACAAGGATTCGCAGAGATTCAGTCTTTGCATAACCCAGCCACTCAACCTTGATACAAATCAAATATTTAACGTATCGCTTCAGATTTGCATATGGAAATGTTGTATTTGACCATTTTTCGACTGAGTGCATCACGATGTATTCCCAGTATATCTGAGGCTTCCTGTATGTTAAATTTTGATCTGACAAGCGCCTTCTGGATCAGCATAATTTCATTTGTTTTGAGAACCAGTGAATCAATTGCCTCCTCTTTCATGGATGTTTTTTGTGATTTTACAGGAAAGGAAGAAATTCCGAGCTCATGGCCATTGCAAAGGATAACAGCTCTTTCGGCCAAATTTTTCAATTCTCTGACATTCCCCGGAAAATTATATTCACTTAAGGCATCAAAGACTTCGTTGGAGACCTGGAGATTAGGTTTGTTAAACCTTGTTGAATAATAATCAACAAAGTGAATCAGAAGAGGTTTGATATCTTCCGGTCTTTCGCGCAGCGGTGGTATATGTATATGCAAGGTGTTAAGCCTGTGCAGCAGGTCAAGCCTGAATCTTTTCTTCTCCACACGTTTGTCAATATCATGGTTGGTAGCCGAAATGATCCTGAATTCGGTTCGGATCTGGCTTGTATCCCCTACTCGTGTGATCACCTTTTCTTCCACGGCACGTAAGATCTTTGCCTGCAGATTCAATGGCATATCAGCAATTTCGTCCAGGAATAGTGTTCCCTGGTTGCATACTTCAAAGTACCCCATCTTATCATTGATTGCTCCGGTAAATGATCCTTTTTTGTGACCAAAGAATTCACTTTCCAGCAGTGTCTCTGTGATTGCACTGCTGTTGACTGCACAGAAAACATGATCCTTCCGAAGGCTTGAATAGTGAATTATTCGGGCTACATTCTCTTTTCCTGTTCCACTCTCCCCTGTTATCAAGACATTGGCTTCAGGAAAATTTGCAGCGATGACGGCCTGATTAAGAACCTCAAGGATCTGGGCGCTGATACCTATAAAGTGACGATCGATCTTTTCTTCGAGATTTTTTGAAATCAGAGAATTTTTCTCTTCGATCTGCTTCATCCTTCTTTGCAACTCAATGTATTTCTGGGTACGTTCGATCGCAATCTGAATGTCCAAAAACCGGAAAGGCTTACGCAAATAATCAAATGCTCCAAAGCGCATGGCTTTTATGACTGTTTCCATATCTCCGTGGGCCGAGACAATGATTACTTCCATGTACGGATAGTCAATCTTGACCTCTTTCAGAATATCAATGCCATTTATGCCTGGTAAACGAATATCAAGGATGAGCAAGTCTATCTCATAGGTGGATAAAATTTTGCGTGCATCTCCAACTGTATTGGCTTCAAAAGGTTCAAATTCAGTTTTTAG
>CAIUUO010000093.1 GCA_903902325.1 uncultured Bacteroidia bacterium | reverse complement strand
CTATTTTATCCTATTTACCAGTAATCCTGCAAGTTGCGTCATTCGAAAATCGAAAATCGAGAATTTCTCTGATTAACGCAATTTTAAACTAAATTTGCCGCTTAATCTGAAACAATGGCTTTAAAGGAAGAAATTCTACGTCGCAGAACATTTGGTATTGTCAGTCACCCCGATGCAGGAAAAACAACGCTAACTGAGAAATTACTGCTTTTTGGAGGCGCCATCCATGTTGCCGGTGCCGTTAAAAGCAACAAGATAAAAAAAGGAGCTACCTCCGATTTCATGGAGATTGAACGCCAGAGAGGCATCTCAGTTGCAACTTCCGTGATGGGCTTTGAATACGGAGGATACAAAATCAATATCCTGGATACGCCCGGCCACCAGGATTTCCAGGAAGATACCTTTCGTACCCTGACGGCTGTCGACAGTGTGATTATCGTGATTGATGCCGCCAAGGGTGTTGAACCGCAAACAGAAAAACTGATGAGCGTTTGCCGGATGCGAAAAACTCCGGTCATTGTGTTCATCAACAAAATGGACCGCCCGTCCGGTGATACTTTTGACCTGCTCGACGACATCGAAAAACAATTGATGATCAAGGTCAGGCCCTTAAGCTGGCCCATCAACAACGGTCCGGAATTCAAGGGGGTTTACAATATTTTCGACAGCAGCCTCAGCCTGTTCAATCCAAGCATAACCGATATCGAAAAGGGAATCCGGTTCGAAAACCTGAACGATCCGCAGTTGGACAAAATCATCGGCAACGATGCCATTGTACTGCGTGAGGATATTGAAATGGTGGAAGGTATTTATCCCGATTTCGATCATTACCAATATCTTGACGGTGAACTTGCACCAGTTTTTTTCGGTAGCGCATTGTACAACTTCGGGGTTAGGGAACTGTTGGATACCTTTGTTAAACTCGCACCCTCTCCCCGCCCCAAGAAAGCCGAGGAAAGGCTGGTACATCCTGAAGAAGATACTTTCACGGGGTTCGTTTTCAAGATCCACGCCAATATAGATCCAAATCACAGAAGCAGAATAGCTTTCGTCAAGATATGTTCCGGCATGTTCGAAAGGAACAAGAATTACAGGCATATCCGTTTGGCGAAAACCTTTAAATATTCGAGTCCTACTGCATTCATGGCCGACAAGAAAGAGGTCATCGAGAATGCCTTTCCCGGCGACATCATCGGTTTGCCCGACACAGGAAATTTTGTCATCGGTGATACGGTGACAGAGGGTGAAATACTGCATTACAAAGGAATTCCCTCCTTTTCACCGGAGATATTCCGGTACATTGAAAATGCGGATCCAATGAGGTCCAAACAATTGGCCAAAGGCGTAGATCAGTTGATGGATGAAGGTGTGGCCCAGTTGTTTACGAGCCAATTGAACGGAAGAAAAATCATTGGAACCGTAGGAGCTCTCCAGTTTGAGGTAATTGAATACAGGCTTGAGCACGAATACAATGCCAAATGCCGCTGGGAATCCATATCCCTATACAAAGCCTGCTGGATCGAAAGCGATGACAGGGCCGTTATCGATGATTTCAAGAAACGGAAATACAACAAGATGGCGACAGACAAACAGGGACGCGATGTTTTCCTCGCTGATTCCTCCTTTATCCTGGACATGGCGCAACGGGATTTCCCAAAAATTAAATTTCATTTTACTTCGGAGTTTTGAAGAAA
Source organism: uncultured Bacteroidia bacterium (assembly GCA_903902325.1). Taxonomy (GTDB): domain Bacteria; phylum Bacteroidota; class Bacteroidia; order Bacteroidales; family Prolixibacteraceae; genus CAINVV01. The sequence goes on along the minus strand of CAIUUO010000093.1, from coordinate 28,580 downwards.
AGCTATTGGCTATTAGCATTTAGCCATTAGTTAGGTGCAAATGTAGGATGCAACAAACAACAGTCTGCTTTACAAAAATGTTGACGCAAAATATGCAGCCGAGAATTGAAATAGTAGCTGAAAAGAAATTAGTCGGTAAGCAATTGACAATGACAATTGCCAACAATAGAACTTTAACTCTTTGGCAATCTTTTATGCCAAGACGAAGGGAAATTAAAAACAACCTGACGACTGATTTTTTTTCAATGCAAGTGTATCCCCAATCTTTTGACTTTACATTTTCTAATCTCAACTCCGAATTTCAAAAGTGGGCAGCAATTGAAGTTTCTGACTTTGAATGCATTCCGGATGAAATGGAAACTTACATTTTAACAGGCGGACTGTGTGCGGTTTTTCATTATAAAGGTTTAAGTACTGACACTAAAATATTCCAATACATTTACGGGACTTGGTTGCCGACTTCAAACTACGTTGTCGACCACAGACCTCATTTTGAAATACTTGGCGAAAAATATAAAAACAACGATCCGACTTCGGAAGAAGAAATATGGATTCCAATAAGACCAAAATAATAATGCCAGCAACAATCAGCGATTTTTGCAGTTAACGATTTTTACAAGCCAAAAAACAATAAATCAACCATCTATCAATCTCCTTTACTATTAAAAATGAGAAAATATCTTTGGTCTGTCTTGTTTCTTTTGCTGTTTTTTCCGGTCTTTGCCCAGCAGAGGGAGAACGCCATTGCCAGCATGGACGAGGTCATTTATGGCAGAAAGGATGGGATGGCCCTCACCATGAACGTTCTGACTCCGAAGGCAAAGTCCAACAACAGGGGCATAATACTTGCCATCAGTGCAGGAATGAGGTCCAGTTTCGACATGGCGCTGGAATGGTCAGGGTCGGTGGCACAACCCTATCTGATGAAAGGTTATACGGTATTCGAAGTTTGCCATGGATCAGCGCCTAAATTCAACAACATTGAGATTGCCGCCGACATGCACCGAGCCGTGCGTTTTATCCGTTACAATGCCGCCAAATACAACATTGAACCGAATAAGCTGGGCATCACGGGAGCTTCATCCGGTGGCTGGATCTCATTGATGATGGGAACATCAGGATCAGAAGCAAACCTGAATGCTCCTGATCCGGTCGACAGGGTTCCCGGTAATGTGCAGGCGGTTGCCTGTTTCTTCCCGCCCACAGACTTCCTTAATTTTGGCGAACCTGGGAAAGTTTCCATGGGAACGGATAAACTCTCCGAATTCAAGGCTGCTTTTGAATTCAAAATCTGGAATAAGGAAACCAGGCGTTTTGACCTGATCACAGATCAGAACAAACTGCTTGAAATTGGCCGTGAAATCTCTCCGATTTATCATATCACCGCACAATCGGCGCCAACCCTCATCGCACATGGCAACATGGATGAGTTGATACCACTTCAGCAATCAGCTTCTTTCATAAAAAAAATGATGGAGTTCAATGTGCCCTGCGAACTTATGATCAAAGATGGAGGAACCCACAAGGCATGGCCGGATATATTGAATTATCTGGTTACTTTTTCGGAGTGGTTCGACAAATATCTCAAATAAAGGATAAAGGCACTAAAGAAGGAAAAAGGATAAAGGAAAAAGGATAAAGGCAAAAGGATAAAGTACAGAACGCCTTGATCTTTATTGTAACTTGTAACACTTTTCCAAACATACCAGACCATGAAAAAGGAAGGAATTCTTCTCCTATTTGTAATTTTGCTGGCGCTGACAGGTTTCTCGCCTGCTAAAAAGAAAATCACTGTTTTCACCATCGGAGACTCTACGATGGCCAACAAGGACACCTCAAAAAATAATCCTGAGCGGGGATGGTGCCAGGTGCTGCCGCAATTTTTCGATGAAAATTTTGTGGTAATTGACAACAGGGCAAAAAACGGAAGAAGTTCCAAAAGTTTTAAGGATGAAGGTTTGTGGAAAGGTGTTTTGGATGTCTTGCAGAAAGGCGATTATGTACTCATACAGTTTGGACACAACGATTCAAAACCAGATTCGGCACGCAAAACTGATCCACACACCACCTACCGGGAAAACCTCATCGGATACATTTCCGAAACAAGGGAAAAAGGGGCTATTCCAATTCTTTGTACATCCATCGTCAGGAGATCATTTGATGCAAACAGTAAGCCGGTCAATACTTTGGGAGATTATCCTTCGGTTACGCGAGAAATCGGAGCAGAATACAAAGTTCCGGTTCTGGATCTCAATGTTTCAACTAATAAACTGATCGGTAATTTGGGTGCTGAAGGATCAAAGGCGCTTTACATGATTTTCGAACCCGGAGTCAGCAAGCTGGATCCCTACGGCAAGACAGACAATACCCATCTCAATCCATTGGGCGCCTTTAAAGTGGCAGAACTTGCGGTTCAGGAAATCAAGCAGCAAAAAATCCCAATTGCCAAATATTTAAAAAAAACAGTCAGCTACAAAACAAATTTCCGTGGAGATATTAACAGGGAGGCCCTTGTAAACAAGCACAATGTAACCATTACAAAAGTAGATACCCTGGCATCCCTCACTGTTGGAAACGGCAATTTTGCCTTTACCGCTGATGCTACAGGTTTACAAACATTTCCATCCTACTACGAAAATGGAATTCCGCTGGAAATCCAGTCGCAATGGGGCTGGCATGAATTTCCCAACATCAATGGGTTCAAACCGGAAGAAAGCCTGAAAGACTATAATTTTCATGGTCGAAAGGAACCCTACTCCGTTGTGATGAAGGAACCAAAGCGCGCCCAGGATGCCGGCGAATACTTTCGCGCCAATGCACATCGTTTACATCTCGGTATTATTGGATTGGATATCAAAAAGAAAGACGGTTCAGCCCTGACTGTCAATGACATCACAGATCTCACGGAACAACTGGATCTTTGGAAGGGTGAAATCCACAGTACCTTTAAGGTAGAGGGTATTCCTGTCGATGTGACAACCATTTGCCATCCCGACCTCGACCAGGTTTCATCCAGGATTACTTCACCATTGATTGAGACCGGCCGGTTGAAAGTTAAATTTGATTTTCCGTATCCTAGCGGGAATTTCTTTGATGGCTCATACGATCTGAGCGATCCAGGTAAACATGTGACAAAAGCTTATGCATTAGTTGAAAACTCGGTGATATTTGAAAGGACACTGGATTCAACAAAGTATTTTGCCAAAGTCGACTGGAATGGATCTGCCAAAATGGAGGAAAAGAAAGCCCATTGTTTCGAACTTTCACCAACAGGTAAAGGCATTGAATTCAGCTGTTTGTTTACCAGGGATAAAACGGAACGACCGCTGGCTGATTTTAGCCTGACAAAAATGAACAGCGAAGCAAAATGGAGTTATTTCTGGAACCGGGGCGGTGCTGTAGATTTTACAGGAAGTACGGATAAAAGGGCTGATGAACTCGAGAGGCGTGTCGTCCTGTCGCAATACCTGATGGCTGTTCAGTGTGCAGGAAATTATCCTCCCCAGGAAACAGGTCTGACTTTCAACAGCTGGTATGGAAAATTCCATCTGGAGATGCACTGGTGGCATGCCACCCATTTCGCGTTGTGGAACAGGATCGATCTACTTGAAAAAAGCCTGGGATGGTATCGGGATGTCTTGCCAATGGCACAAAAAATCGCACAAAGACAAGGCTACAAAGGTGCCCGCTGGATGAAAATGACAGATACAACAGGAATTGAAGCGCCATCTGGCGTGGGCTCCTTTCTGATCTGGCAGCAACCGCACATCATTTATTTTTCTGAACTTTGTTACCGCAATTACCATAACAACGACATACTGGAGAAATACAAGCAACTTGTATTTGAAACAGCCGATTTTATGGCCTCTTTTGTCACATACGATCCTGACAAAAACAGGTATAACCTCGTCGGCATAATTCCGGCACAGGAATCCATGAAGCCGGAAGTGACCTTCAATTCTCCCTATGAGCTGGCATACTGGCACTGGGGACTCAGCACCGCCCAGCAATGGCGCGTAAGGCTTGGAATGAGCCGCAACCGGCAATGGGACGAAATCATTGAAAAATTGGCTGTGCTCGCTCAGAAAGATGGGGTTTACCTCTCTGCTGAAAGTGCGCCGGATTCCTACAAAAACCTGCCATATTATTCAGATCATCCGGCCGTTTTTGGCGCTTTGGGAGTCATGCCATCCTCCAGGGTTGTGAATAAAAAAACCATGAACGCTACCTTCGATTATGTCTGGGATCACTGGAACTGGAAGAAGACCTGGGGTTGGGATTTCCCGATGACAGCCATGACGGCAACCCGCCTTGGACGTCCGGATAAGGCTATTGACGCGCTCTTTATGAACATTCCAACCAATACGTATCTGGCAAACGGCCACAATTACCAGGACAAACGTTTAAGGCTTTACCTTCCGGGAAACGGTGGTGTATTGTCGGCAGTTGCATTGATGTGTGCAGGATATGATGGATGCGAGACCGAAAATCCGGGCATCCCGAAAGACGGTAGCTGGAAGGTGAAATGGGAAGGACTCAGCCGGATGCCTTGATTCTACTAGCCATTAGCTATTAGAGGTTAGCTGTTAGCTTTCCAAGTCTCTATCGGTTGACAGGTATAGGATCAAAGGCTCACAGTCCAGGTTCCAAAATCAAAAAATTCAGATTTTTAGTTGTTCCCTGCATTTAGGGCAAAGGTGGTGGCTTTTCATGTCAATGTCCTCCACATAGGTACTGGATTGCATTACACATCCCGAGTCATGGCAATGAATCAAACCAAATGAATGGCCAAGTTCGTGTATTACCTCTTTCCTGAAACGGTCTACCAGGATTTTATCATCGCGTTTCAATCCATACCGCTCATTTCGCAAACGGAATATGGAGGCTATCCCGGATTTTCCATTCAGATAGGCTTGTCCAAAAATGTAGGTAAGAATCGGGATAAAAAGATCCACATCAAATAATCCGATGGTCTTTACTGAACTCGAGGAAAAATTGGTATCAATTTCTTTCAACAACCTGAATCCGTCGTATTGTCTTCTGGAAGCATTGTGAAACTCGCTCAAATCAAGGTGACCCTCCCTGGTTTTAACGGGAAGCATGAATTCCTGTCCGACATCCTGGACAATCATTTCGAGAAGTTCCTTCTCGAAATACCCAAAAGATATTAAGGTAATATTATCCAGGCTCATTCACTGAAAAATTGTAAAGAATGACTAAAATGAATTTTACGTTTTTATAGAGGTAGGATTAGCATGTGCAGATCAATAAATCTACATTTCAGCAAATCAGCAAATCATCGCATCATTTTGGTGGTTTCAATCCGTACTTCTTGATCTTATTGTAAAGCGTGACCCTGTCTAGTTTGAGGGCTTTGGCAGAAGCAGATATATTCCAACTGTATTTATTCAATATCTGGTAGATGTGCTTTTTTCCCAAATCATCCAGACTTTCGAACGTAGGATTTACAGTTTCCTTCCACAAAGGAAGATCCTTTACGGTAATTTTCTTTCCGTTTCCAACTACGATAGCACGTTCAATCATATTCTCCAGCTCCCTGATGTTACCAGGGAAATTGTAATCATCCATGCGTTTCAAAGCAGAAGGGTCAATGGTCATGGGAGCCTTGTTCATTGATATGCAATATTTCCTGATGAAATAGTCGACAAGCAACGGGATATCCTCTGTCCGTTCACGCAAGGGAGGTACGTGTATGTTCACGACATTCAGCCGGTAAAAGAGATCCTCACGAAATAATCCTTTATCTACAAGGCCTTTCAGATCCCTGTTGGTAGCACAAATAACCCTGAAATCGGAACTTATTTCCTTGTTGCCTCCTACCCTGACAAAGCTTTTCGTTTCCAGCACCCTCAGCAATTCAACCTGCATTTTGGGTGAAATTGTAGCTATTTCATCCAAAAAGATGGTTCCGCTATCGGCCATTTCAAATCTCCCTTTGCGGTTGTAAACGGCCCCAGTAAAAGCTCCCTTTTCGTGGCCGAAAAGTTCACTTTCAAGTAAACTTTCAGTGAGTGCTCCGCAGTGTACACTTACCATCGGAAAGAATCTCCTGGGCGAATTCGCGTGTATGGCTTTGGCAACAAGTTCTTTTCCCGTTCCGCTCTCACCTGTAATGATGACGGAGGCATTTGAATTTGCAACACTCTCTATTTCGTGGAAAACCATCTGCATCGACACACTGTTGCCAATGATGTCATCCACGTTTTCGAGGGAAACAACCCTGTCCTTGAGAATTTCATTTTCTTCAGCCAGGGCAATCTGGCGAGAGGCATTGCGGATCAGGTGCGAGAGGTCATCGGGATCAAAAGGCTTGGTCACATAATCATATGCTCCATCCTTCAATGCCTGTACAGCCGTATCCACTGTAGCAAATGCCGTCATGACAATTACAATCGAATCTTTTCTCAACGATTTGATCCTCCTGAGCATCTCAAGTCCGTCCATACCGGGCATTTTGATGTCTGCCAACACAATGTCGAAATTATCAGATTGAAGAATGGTCAAGGCTGTTTTGGCATTCTCAGCGCACTCAACGCGATATCCGTCTTCTATGAACCAGTTATACAAAGAATCCCTTACAGATTCTTCATCGTCAACAATCAGGATTGATACTTTTTTGACCATGGTAACTTTTTATTGATTTTTTAACAATGGTAAGTTGATGGAGATAGTTGTTCCTTTCCCTCTTTCAGATTTTACGTCAATTTTTCCCTTGTGGTTCTGAACGATTCCATGAACAATTGCCAAACCAAGTCCGATGCCGCTCATATTCTCCTTGGTAGAGAAAAAAGGTTCAAAAATGTGGGCAATGTCTTCTTCGGCAATTCCAATGCCGTTGTCTGAAATCTCAATCCGGATATGATCTTCATCAGGATTGGAAGTTTTAAAAATAACTTCCCCGTTTTCGGAAACCGCCTCCGAAGCATTGACAAGGATTCCGATACAAGCCTGCTTGATTTGGTTGGGACTGCAGTAGATCAGATCAGGCTTAGCTGAAAAGTCCGAAATAAAACTGACGTTGGCGATTTTCATCGGGTGGGACATCAATTCATAGGTATCCAGAAGTATTTCCTGAAGATGCTTTGCCTCAAAACCATCCTGGTCTTTTCGGGAAAAATCAAGCAAACCCTTTACGATATCCCCGCAACGCTTGGTTTCGTTCTCAATCAGTTTTAAATTCTTAAGCATCATCTCCTTTTTTGCCGGTTCAACATCTTGACTACTCAACTGCTTCTGAATCAGCTTGGCATAAATAAGTATGCCAGATAATGGATTATTGATCTCATGTGCAACGGAGAGGGACAACTTACCGAGGGAAGCAATCCTTTCTACATTGATTAACTCTTTCTGTGCTTGTCCCAGTTCTTCTGATTTTTTTTGCACCTTGTATTCCAATTGTTGAGACCAATTGCGAAGTTCATTGGTAGCAACCTGCAAATTGTCAAGCATATCATTGAAAGCATAGGATACCATTCTCATATCTGACAACTGGTGAGGCTTTATTACGAGGCGCGTGCTCCTGTCACCTTTTGCAACTGCCTCACTGGCCTTAATGATTTCATTCAATGGATCCTTGATTTTCTTCCTCGTGAAGAAAAAGAGGAACACCAGCAACAGAACGGTCAGGAATGATGCCAACAGAAAGTAATTTGTGGTTGAATCCTTTAAAGCAAGGTCCAGCCCTCTGAGAGGCATCTTGATGATAAGGGATCCCAGTACCTCTTCATCCGGACTGTGGGCATGACAGGCACTTGCAGAGCATGAATTACTGTTCAGAATGGGGGATTTTATTAATAAGTGCCTGCAATTGTTGTTGTTGTGATTCATGCTGCACTCACTGTTGACATCGATGATTTTGTAGGATTTCTCCTTAACCGAAAACATCGTGTTAAAATTCTTGTGGCATCTGATGCAATCAGGATCACCATGGTTAATCGTATCATTGACAATGGATGAATAAACCAGGTTATTCTTGTCATCATACAGGTTGACATCGTCAATGCCCGTCATGGTATTGATCACATCAAGCGTACCCTGTAGCGAAGTTTTGTCATTCTCCATCATCGAACGATACAAGGCACCCTGGACAATGAAACCAATGTTGTTTCCATTTTCCTGAATGACTGATTTCATGTATTCTTCATTGACAGACCTGAAGATGACACCAAATGATAAAAAAAGAAAAAAGAAGGAAATGGTAATAATAATCACGACCCTGCCATAAATAGAAGAACGAAACCTAACATAACCGCTGTAGATCGGTCCTCCTACATATTCATTTTCAGACATTTTTTTTCTCCAACCCATTTTTTTATATCTACTTGTTAATAAGAACTATAATCCTTAGGCGAAAAGAATGCAACGTACCATTTAAGTATCTGGCAACCTGAGTTGATGAACGCTAAGTTAAGGCCAAAATTTTAAAAAACCGTTCAAATATTCAATTTTGTTGAATTTTTTTACAGTTTAAAAACATTCAATTTAATGGTCTGCCAGTCAAAAGAGAAGCGATATGCCAAGCACATCGCCTCCTGAACAAAAACCATCATTTAATTTACTTTTTGTCTTACTTTGGATAGCATTCGGCAATATCAGAAATACTCCGGACCATATTCTTGTTTTCCCAATCCCCTGAAATGAGGGTATTTGGATTTATTTCCAAGAAAACTGTGCTGAAAATCCTGCCAGACTTCAGGAGGAAGTTCAGATAGAGGATGATCAATCAGTTCACCACCATCCTGTAATACAAGCAGAGAAGGATCTTCTGTGTATCTTTCAACAGAAGCGGCAAGAAAATCCTTGAACCGTTCAATCTCTTTTGCCGACCAGTTGGATGCCTCTTCGGCTAGATAGAATGAACTGGTCTCAGCGATCCATCTGGATGGCTTAATTTTATACATCCATCCTTTCATGTAAGGATCATCGTTCAACAACTCCGGATTTTCAATCAATTGCTGGTTGTTATCAATAATTTCACCGGAAATCGGTGAATAGATCTTCAAAGAAATTCCTTCGTGCTCGATTTCAGCCAAGAAATCACCTTTCTGAATCGAGTCACCAGGTTTTTTCATCCTTTTAACCGTAACATTACCGATGAGATGCAAAATAAAATCATCCATACCGACCCTGGCCAATCCTGCCTTATCCATATGCGCCCAGGTATGGTCCTTGTTGAAGAAAATCCCTTGTGGAATTCTAAGTGCCTTGGCAGTCAGAATTCCAAGCTTTTTTTGAAGTTGCTTTGTAGCCTTCACCTGTCTGTTTAGTACAATCCAGAAAGGTATAAGGATGGCAAAAAATACGACAATTGCCACATATTCGATCCCCTTGGTCTCAAAAATGTTGTTGTAAGTAAATCCGTCCATAATAAAAAAATTTTAGTTGTTCTGTTAAATATTCCTATGTCATTAATAATATTCTCTCTTATTCAAATAACTATTGCAAAGGAGCCGAAAGGAACTAATCATGATCATGCTTAGCCCAAACGGGTGATTCCCGCAACACCGGCATCCTGCGGACGACCCATCTGAAAATCCATATTTCAGTGAAGATTACTGCTAAAGTTACAACAATTTCCATCCACGAAGGAATATAGTGGGTAGCAGCATCCCATCTGAATCCTATCACAGTTACATTAAGTCTGTTTAAAATTACGCCAATCATGGTCAATACGGCAGCAAGCCTTATCAGGAAAATATTATTCAGGCGGTAGCTGTAGAAAAAGAGCAGCATGGGTGTAAATACAAAACCGATCATTTCAACCAAAAACCAATACCCCATCGGTGTATTCAGGTATTCCCAGTTCCTGTCATGCAGGAAAACGAGGAATTGCAGGAAGAAATAGGCAAACATGGCAACCGAGCAGATCTTGGCCAACCCGTGGATAATCCCATCCTGAGATTTGATATTCTTCTCGCTCATTTGATCGTAAAACACCTTGTGGCTGATAGATCCCTCAAAAATAACCATTGAAAGACCTGCAAATACACTGGATACCAAAAACAGTACCGGAATAAATTCCGAATACCAGAGTGGGTGAATTTTATCCTTTGCCATCAGATAAAGTGCTCCAAGACCTGATTGATGCAAGGAGGAGAGCGTAATTCCGAAAATGACCGCACCTATGGTCATTCCTGAGAGAATTTTTGTTGCACGTTTCGCACCGAGCCATTCGGCTATAGCAGGTGAAAATTCGATGAGTTCGGCCAACATGTAAAGCAAAAAATGCCATGCAACCAAAAATAGCACCGAACTGGTCCCAAAATTATTGCCAATAATCGGATTGACAACATTCCAGGGACGGCCAAGATCAAGCAGCAAGGCTCCTGTGTAGAACGCATAGGCCAAAAACCCGTTTAAAACCGTCACCCTGACAATGGGTCGATATTCTTTCATGTTCAGGATATAAACCATAAAGGTGACAACATAGGCGCCTCCTGCAAACGCGACTCCGGTCACCACATCAAATCCAATCCACAATCCCCACGGTACTTCCTGGGTTAAATTGGTAATGGCCCCGAGTCCTTTCCAGAACCTGATCACTATCAGTCCCAAGCCCAAAAGAATAATCGGAATAGATATTAAATTAAAAGGAGTAAGGAGTTTCGCCTTTGGCTTAAGCTCCCTCTTTAGAAATTTCATGATTGAGTTGCCGTCGTTATCTTTGAACATAGTTTGTGCCTTATTATTCATTGTCTTCTTCTTTTGAGTGGTTATTTTTAGTTGCCGCATAGATTCCCAGTAAAAGCGGTGGCAAAAGGACATCAACAGAAGGCACACTGTATAGAAATCCCTTTGTCAAAGCCGGATAGGATGAATTCTGAATTTTAGGATCAAAACCCTGTTCACTAAATGGTGCAGAAGAAAGATACAAGAGTCCGGTTCCGCCCGCCACCTCTTCTCCGTAAATTTGATTGATATAATCCTTCGGATTTTCAAAGATCCTCTTTCTCGCTTCAGAGATCAATTCCCGACGCGTACCAAATGTCAGGGCATCACCGGGACAAGCTTCTGCACAAGCCGGAATTTTCCCTTCCTTGATTCGGTCGTAACAGAGATCGCATTTCTGTATTTTAGGATTGGCGCTGTGAAATTCAAATTTCGGTACATCAAACGGACAGGACACCATGCAATATCTGCAACCCATGCATTTACTTTCTCTCCAGATCACCGGACCCTCTTTGGTTTTGTGCATTGCCTCGGTAAGACAGGCGGCAGTACATGCTGGCTCATTGCAGTGCATGCATGATTTCCGAACAAAAACCTCCCCTTTGGAAGTATTGCAATTGTTGATAGCTACCCGTTGTGTTTCTGTTGTTTTGCGGACCACGCCTGCTTTCAGCCCTTCCGGTGGTTCCGGAAGATTATGTACTTTTGCGCAGACTCTTTCGCAGGCAAGACAACCTATACAGCGGGTCGAATCATAAAGCATTGCCTGAAATTCAACGATATTATCTTTTGTTGTAACTGAACCAAAACTTTTTCCTACTGCAAGTGTGACTCCTGCAACTCCAATGGTCCTAAAAAAATTACGGCGATCAAAACCCATGGTCTATTTTTTAATTAGGTTAATTAATTTGATAAATCTTGTCGTCAACTATCTGGAAGTATCAATAAAACGCGTCTGGAAATCTTCCCATACTTCAGGCCCCATGTCGGCAAGAACGTTGTCTGTTAACTCCCCTCCATCCTGCAGAATGACATGCGCATAGACCATCTCGTCTGTCCTGACAGCTGCAATAAAATCTTTCAGTCTGACAAATTCATCACGCAACCAGTCTGTGTATTTTTCACCCATGAACATGAACTGAACTTCTCTTAGCCAATTTTTTGGTTCAATCTGATATACCCAGCCTTTGAAGAAAGGAGAAGAATTGAGGATGGCTGAATCAGTCATCAATGATTCGTTTTGTGCCAGGATGGTTCCCGAAATTGGTGCATAGATGTTCAATTGCTTCCCATCCCTGATAATTGTCACAATAGCTTCACCCTTTCTAACCTTTTCGCCTGCTTCCTTCATCCTGATCTTGGTCAGTTTTCCGGTAATGTGCTGTAGAAAGTCGTCAATACCAACCCTGACATTTCCATCCTGTTCCATGAATGCCCAGGTATGGGTTTTATCAAAATAAAGACCTTTCGGAACATCCATCGCATTTTCGATTAAAAAGGGTGCTACCTGAATTTCCTTTTCGGTGGTAACATTTCCGGCTCTTCTTCTGCTGTAGAAAAATATTGCAACAAACAAACCGCCAATTGCAAGCAATGTAAGAATTACAGGCCAGGATTTCGGAGCAGGGGTTGTATTTCCAGCCTTTAAATCTGTAATCCCTTTTGCAAATAAATCAGCAATATTGGATTGTTTTTCACTGCTTGCCAACTCACAGAAACCATTTGAACCCAGTGCAACCTGGCCTTCTGCCAGAATGAAGCTAAGAAATGAAAGTTCACCCTTATTGACTGGTTTAGATTTGGAAACAGCATATATATCATTACAAAGGGTACTTGGATATTTGCCGATCCAAACACCGTGCGCAAATTCATTCGTATTCCTGTAAATATTCTCGAAGTTATCCAAACGGCCATTGCCGTTCTTATCGATCGGAAGAAGCCTGATATTTTCATTTCCTGCTGCCAGATTGTATGCTTTCAGATCGTTGAGCGTGCAAAAGCCAATGGCCAGGAAATCCTTTTCAACTTCGGCAATTGCATCGTTGACACTTGCGACAAGTTTAAGGTTGTTGGAATTGAAAGAGGTTTTGGCAAAATCTCCCAAAACGGTCAAAATCTCTTTGTTATCAGGAATAAATAACTGCATTTGAACACTCTGCCCTTCCTTCACCATGGCAGCCCAATTCCTGCTTGAAGGATCGTTGAACATTTGCGCAAACTTCTTCTGTGAAATTCCTTTCTGGTACAAAAGATTCAACATTGGATTTTTTGCGTTCATGATCGGAACAATGACATCCCGGCCAATTATCATTCTCCAATTGGACTGATCATACACAACTTTATCATTCTGATCCGTAACCAGAGTAAGATGATCAATATTCATCGCTTCGCTACCCATGATCTTGTCCAACGAAATAGTAACCGACGGATCTGATTTACTGAAATCATTGACCCAACCCTGTGCCAAATGGTATAATTCCGGAGAACTCGTAACTTTTACCTCATTAGCGACGACCTGGTTTGCCGGTACAGTTTTTGAATTATCTGGCCTGCTCTGGGAGAAGGCCGTACTTACCAACATGGTAAATGATAACCCGATTAATAAAATTGATAAGTTTTTCATGACAGAGATTATAAAGGTTGACTAATTTTTGTCGGGTGCTGGTTAATTTTCAACAACCGATTTAGTCAATTCAATAACTGTGCCAAAATAATATTTACATATATAACATTGATATACAGATAATTGTAATCATAAAATATAAATATTAAACAGTATAATATGTTGAATAATTAAACAGTTAAAATATATATTTTAGTTATTATTTTGATTTACTGTTATTTAGGAGATGTGTATAATTTTTATGCATTGTTGCATTTATCAACATTCACTTTTATATGTGTTTGATAATGTGCTAATTATATCTTAATTTGGATTGGTCGGATTGATGGATTATTGGATTAAAAACTGGAGATTATCTTTTTACTGATTAGTCCGCCACATTAAAAAAAAAGCTGCATTCTATTCTTTTTTGTCATTGATATTGGTTAACTTATGGAATAATAATAAGGTATAGGTATGGGTATAGGTATAGGTAGTTTTAGCTATAGAAAGGCTGAATTGAACTTTGCGCGGGAATTAGAAATTCCAATCTACTATAACAATTTTAATATAGGTACCAGGAGAGTTGATTTTTTGGTCCAAGAAACAATCACGGTTGAACTTAAGGCACTTGTCAAATTGGAGGATGTACACCTGGCACAAGGCTTAAATTATCTGGTAGCCTACAAACTGGATAAGGGATTACTCCTAAATTTTGGAGCCAAAAGCCTCGAGATAAAACGATTAAGACATCCATTGAATAAAATGCCCGGAACTATTCCATCACACCTATCGAACAAATTTTAAATCCAACAATCCTTCAATCCAACAAATCCAAATTCAGACATTGTATATGACAGGTGGTCGTTTCAAGGCTCTGTACATCAGGAACGCACCAACCAAAATAAACGGAATACTTAATAATTGTCCCATATTTAAAGACATACCTGCCTCAAATGCTTCCTGATTTTCCTTGATGAACTCTACAAAAAATCTGACGACAAAAATACCAACGAATCCAAAACCTATCATGAATCCTTCTCTGTCTTTCAGCTCTTTAGTTTTGAAAAACATCCATAGGGAGGAGCCAAAAACGACCAGATATCCCAATGCCTCGTATATTTGTGTCGGATGCTTGGCCACAATTTCATGATTGCGTTCGAAGATAAAACCCCATGGCAAATTGGTAGCAACCCCGTAAATTTCAGAATTCATCAGGTTCCCGGTACGGATCATGGCACCAACAAGAGCGGTAGGAATGATCAGACGGTCAAGCGTCCATAGCATAGATCTTTTGGTAACATTTTTGGAGTAGAAGTAGATGGCTAAAGCAATCCCTATACCTCCACCATGACTGGCAAGTCCCTGATAACCGACAAACTTGTAAGCACCTGTCTCACCTTTGGCAATAGGAAGTACAATTTCGAGAAGGTGTTGGGAATAATAGCTCCAGCCATAGAAAAATACATGACCAAGCCTGGCACCAACAATTGTAGCAACAATTGTATAAATAAAGAGCTTATCAAGCCACTCGGTATTTGATTTTTCAAACTTGAACATCTTGTACATGATCTGGTATCCAAAGAGAAAACCGAGGGCAAACATCAATCCGTACCAGCGTACAGAGATAGGTCCCAGACTAAAAAATTCCGGATTGGCGTTCCAGTGTATGGACAATAATGTGCTCACTATCATAATTTTATCTTATTCGTGTCCGTGGCAGTTCTTAAATTTCTTGCCACTTCCGCATGGGCAAGGTTCATTGCGACCAACTTTGGGAGCATGGCGAATGGGTTGAACGACCTTTGGTTCTTCCTTATGCTCACCTCCATGACCAGATGCTTCCATCTTCTCTTCGCGGTATTGCGACCTGTCATCCTTACGTTTGGCCAATGGAGCTTCTTTCACCTGATCTGGCTCACTGATCGGAATCTGACCTTTCATCAGCGTGGATACTACTCCCCTGTTGATCTGTTCCATCATGGCCTTGAAAAGGTTGAATGATTCCAGTTTATAGATGAGCAGAGGATCTTTTTGTTCGTAGGATGCATTCTGAACAGAGGTTCTCAGTTCATCCAGCTCCCGGAGGTTTTCTTTCCAGTGTTCATCAATTGTTGCCAGAATAACCTGCTTTTCGTATGATTTAACCAAATCGACACCTTGCGTCTTGTATGCCTTTTCCAGATTGGTCACGATGTTGAACAACCTGTGGCCATCCGTGATAGGAACAACAATATTATTGTAGATATGCGACTTGGTCTCATATACATTTTTCACGACTGGCCATGCCTGACGGGAAATTGCTTGTGATTTACGGGTAAAATTCTCAATCGATGCACGGTAAACCTTTTCAGTGAGATCATCCACATTCATTTTTGTAAACTCATCGTCGCTAACCGGACAATCCAGCGAGAGCGCCTTAATCAGATCAATTCGGTAATCCTCGTAGGCTTCGTGACCGTTGGGCTGGTGTTCCTGGGTAAGCAATTCACCCATGTCGTAGATCATGTTCAGGATATCAACTTCAATTCGTTCTCCGAACAGGGCATGACGCCTCTTTTTATAGATTACCTCACGTTGGGAGTTCATAACGTCGTCGTATTCCAGAAGACGCTTACGAATACCGAAATTGTTCTCTTCAACTTTTTTCTGCGCCCGCTCAATGGATTTGGAGATCATTGAATGCTGGATCACCTCCCCTTCCTTCAGTCCGAGACGGTCCATGATACCAACGATCCTGTCGGATGAGAACAGCCTCATCAGGTCATCCTCCAGTGAAACGAAGAATTGTGAAGTTCCCGGATCTCCCTGTCGGCCTGATCTACCGCGCAACTGACGGTCAACGCGTCGTGAATCGTGCCTTTCGGTGCCAATGATGGCCAAACCGCCCAAAGTGCGCGTCTCAGGGGTCAACTTGATGTCCGTACCACGACCTGCCATGTTGGTAGCAATCGTGACTGTGCCCAGCTTTCCTGCTTCAGCAACAATATCTGCTTCACGCTGGTGCAGTTTGGCATTCAGAACCTGATGCTTAATGCCTCTCATCTGCAACATCCTGCTAAGCAACTCGGAAATTTCAACGGAGGTAGTACCAACCAGGGTTGGCCTTCCCATTTTATTCAGTTTAACGATCTCATCAATGATCGCCTTGTATTTTTCATTTTTGGTTTTGTACACCAAATCTTCGTAGTCTTTCCTTGTAATTGGCTGGTTGGTAGGTATTACCACAACCTCAAGCTTGTAGATATCCCATAATTCACCGGCTTCCGTTTCCGCCGTACCTGTCATCCCTGCCAGTTTATGGTACATCCTGAAATAGTTCTGCAAGGTGATGGTGGCAAAAGTCTGGGTAGCTGCTTCCACTACAACTCTTTCCTTGGCCTCGATCGCCTGGTGCAGTCCATCAGAATAACGACGGCCTTCCATGATCCGGCCGGTTTGCTCATCGACAATTTTAACCTTGTTCTCTATGAGTACATATTCAATGTCCTTCTCGAACATAGTATATGCCTTCAACAACTGGTTTACCGTATGGACACGTTCTGACTTGACAGCAAAATCCTGCATCAGCTGATCTTTCTTTTCAATTTTTTCCTGATCGGAAAGATTATTTTCATTCTGAATATCAGCAATATTTGCTCCAACATCAGGCAAAATAAAGAAACCTGAATCTGAATTGTTGTGGGAAAGTATATCAATGCCTTTATCTGTCAGTTCAACAGAATTCTGCTTTTCTTCAATGATGAAATAGAGTTCATCTGTGACAATGTGCATGTTTTTGCTGTTGTCGGCCATGTAGAAGTTCTCGGTCTTCAGCATCTTTGCCTTGTTCCCCTCTTCGCTCATGAAACGGATCAACGGCTTGTATTTGGGCAATCCCTTGTAGGCACGAAGAAGCGCCATGGAACCCTCTTCTGCTTCATCCTTGTTATTCGAACCTATCTTCTTCTTGGCCTCAACCAAAAGTTGATTGACAAGTTCACGTTGTGTTTTAACCAATTGTTCAACAGGACCTTTCAATACGTCAAACAATTGATTCTCTCCTTTTGGTACCGGACCGGAAATAATCAGCGGCGTACGGGCATCATCGATCAATACGGAGTCAACCTCATCCACAATGGCATAATGGTGCTTGCGCTGCACAAGATCGGCAGGTTCGGTTGCCATGTTGTCACGCAGGTAGTCAAATCCAAATTCATTGTTGGTTCCAAAAGTAATATCCGCATTGTATGCCTGACGACGTTCCACCGAATTGGGTTGATGCTTGTCTATGCAATCGACAGAGATGCCATGAAACATATACATCGGACCCATCCATTCAGAGTCGCGCTTGGCCAGATAGTCGTTGACAGTTACAATGTGAACACCTCTCCCAGCAAGTGCATTCAGGAATACAGGTAAGGTTGCAACGAGTGTTTTTCCTTCACCTGTAGCCATCTCTGAGATTTTACCTGTGTGAAGTACATACCCACCAATCAGCTGAACATCATAATGAACCATGTTCCAGGTCTGAACGGTTCCTCCGGCCATCCAGCTATTTTTGTAGATCGCCTTATCTCCTTCGATGGTGACAAAATCCTTGGTAGCTGCCAGATCCCGGTCAAAATCAGAAACAGAAACTACGACCTCCTGGTTTTCGAAGAAACGACGTGCCGTATCTTTGACAATGGCGAAGGCAGTAGGCAGGATCGTAAGGAGTATTTCCTCAATCTTTTTGGTAATAATCTCCTCCAGTTTATCAACCCGACTGTAAAGTTTTTCACCTTCCTCGATGGGCATTTCACCACTTTCAGCCCGTTCTTTCAGGGCAACTATCTCCTCCTCCTCCTCTTTGATGAAATCGGAAACTATTTTTTTGATCCTGACTGTTTCTGCGCGAAGCTGATCGTTGGTAAATCCAGTGATCCTGCTGTATTCTTCCTTGATCAAGGCAATAACAGGCGAAATTTCCTTTACATCCCGCTCAGATTTGTTACCAAGAAGTCCCTTTAATAAATTTCCAAAAATTGACATATCAATATTTTCGTATTACTTTCTAGTTCTTAAAATCGTCCTCATGCAAAGGTAATTGAAAAGTTGCAACGAACGAAATATCCGGCTATTTAAAACCCATCAGGTTCCGAAAACCGGACGGGTTATCAAAACATGCCGTTATATCCATAAAAACGAATCCACAAATATTATACCAAATATTTGTGGATTCGACCCTATACCTCCGAATCTGCGCAAACAGGAATCCGAGGTTAAAAATCAGGCTTTTCCCGGGAATGGATTGACAAATACCCTGGACTGCATTTCGCGATCCATCATCAGTAATCCCTGACCTTCTCCGTTTATCAGTTTCAGGTTGTTGAGGATTTGCTCTACATTGGCTTCTTCTTCAACCTGCTCATCAACAAACCATTGCAGAAAACTCTTGGTTGCATGATCGCTTTCCTTGATGGCTACGTCCATCAGATTGTTAATCAAACCCGTAACATTAATCTCATGTTTCAAGGTTTCCTCAAACACATGCATCACACTCTTGAAATCTACAGTAACTTCCGCTATGGGTGCAAGCGTGACGCGACCTCCCCTTTCGAGTACATAATCAAAAAAATGCGTCGCATGAGCCAACTCTTCCTGGTATTGTACCTTCATCCAGTTTGCACATCCTGCCATTCCGACAGATTGCAACCAGGATGACATGGACAAATAGAGGTAAGCTGAATGAAATTCAGCATTAATTTGCTGATTTATAGCTTTTTCGATAGACTTCTTCAACATAGCATTACATTTAAATTGTTATTCTATTCCGATCAATTTTGTCATTTACACTTATGCCATCCTTTTATTGAGCTCTTCTGTCAGTGCATCCATGAACTTCTCCGTAGTCAGATAATTGTCAGTTGTCAGTTTGTCGCCATAAATAGACAAAGCGAGGTCTTTCGTCATTTTCCCGGATTCGACCGTATCGATGCATACTTTTTCAAGCAGTGCCGCAAAATCACGAAGAGGCTGATTGTCATCCAGTTTTCCCCTGAAATCCAATCCTCGGGTCCACGCAAAAATAGATGCGATCGGGTTTGTGGAAGTAGGACGTCCTTTCTGGTATTCACGATAGTGACGGGTTACAGTTCCGTGAGCTGCTTCTGCTTCGATTGTTCCTCCGTCGGGTGTTAAGAGAACAGAGGTCATCAATCCGAGTGAACCAAAGCCTTGAGCCACGGTATCAGACTGCACATCACCATCATAGTTCTTGCATGCCCAAATGAAATTACCGCTCCATTTCAGGGCTGAGGCTACCATATCGTCGATCAGTCGGTGCTCATAGGTAATTCCTGCCTTGTCGAAATCGGGTTTGTAATCATTTAGGAAGATTTCTTCAAAAATGTCCTTGAAGAAACCATCATATTTTTTCAGGATCGTGTTTTTTGTTGAAAGATAGAGTGGCCATTTCTTGGTAAGGGCCATCTTGAAACAACTGTGGGCAAACCCGCGGATGGACTCCTCTGTATTGTACATGGCAAGGGCAACACCTGGACCATCAAAATGATACACATCATGAACTTCACTCACAGTTCCATCATCAGATGTGAATGACAACGTAAGTTTACCCGGACGGTCAAGGACGATATCGGTAGCCCGGTACTGGTCGCCAAAAGCGTGACGGCCAATCATGATCGGAGCTGTCCACTGGGGAACTAACCGTGGTACGTTTTTCACGACGATCGGTTCGCGGAAGATGGTACCGTCGAGGATGTTACGAATGGTACCATTGGGAGATTTCCACATTTTCTTGAGCCCAAACTCTTTCACTCGCGCCTCATCGGGTGTGATGGTGGCGCATTTGATTCCCACCTTGTATTTTTTTATGGCATTAGCAGCCTCAATCGTGACCTGATCATCGGTTTGATCCCTGTATTCAATACCCAGATCATAGTATTTGATATCCAGATCGAGGTACGGCAATATCAATTGTTCCCTGATCATTTTCCAGATAATCCGTGTCATTTCATCCCCATCAAGTTCCACAACGGGGTTAAGTACTTTTATTTTTTGCATATATTCCTAAATAATGATTCTTACTATTTTTTGGAGCGATAAAATTACAAAATATTGGTTGAGTAACAAGTTGAACGAAATTTTAAGCAGAGAAAAGAGTTCATCATTCAAAATCCAGTCCAAATTTGTTTTTCATCATGCTGAGAGCAGGATATTTGGCAGCCATTGAATTGAACCTTTCCTGATCCGTATAGGGCTTATTGATTATATCCTCCAGATTTTCACTGACATTGAATTCAACTGTAACATGTTCATTATTAAGAACTTTGTGTAAATGGCCCAATAATTTCGACTTTACATCCATAACAATTCGCTTTCGCTGAACCTCATTGTCAAGGTTGTACTCAATACAAAAATCATCATGCAAAATTGGCTCTCTGACCGAGAGGGCAGATTTTAACTGTGCGGCGTCCACTTTATTTGCGAAATCCTTCCACGCAACCAACAGTTGACTCAAATCAAATGAGTCTTCATGCGAAGTCACTATCGCTTTTGGAATAGGCACATTGGGCTCTGAAACCGGAGAGAGGCCGGTTCCTTTCAACATACCCGAAATGGAAGGAGTAGCAAGATTCTCGCTATGATGTCGCCGGTTCCTTCGTTCGTTATCTTCCATCCTGGATACAGGAGAATTTCGCGGTTCCGGCGTAATTTCGGCATTTTTTGGTGGCTCGGCAATATCGTTACCTTGTGCAGTGGCAGGTTTGGGTTTGGATATCGATGTCGTTTCAGCAATCTGGGAAATTGTGGTAAAAACAGGCAAGAACCAAAGGCTATTTATTGCTTCGTCAATAGTTTTTTTTTTAATTGCTCCAGCAGTTGAGAACTCCTGATCAAGGCAAGTTCCACCAGGAATCGCTGGTTGGAAGAATTCTTGTACTGAATATCGCAATCGGAAGCAATGATCAGAGCAGCAGTGAGAAAATCTTCAGAACACAAGGCAGCCTGTTTCCTGTAACGTTCCTTGATTTCACCCCCGACTTCAAGTAATGGCAGTGTGACCGTATCACGGCAAATAAGCAAATCACGGAAATGCTGTGACAAACCGATAATAAAATGGTGGGCATTGAAACCCTTTGATAAGATTTCATTGAATATCATCAAGTTACCTGCAACATCACCTTTGATGAATCCTTCTGTCAGCTTGAAATAGTAATCGTAGTCCAGAACATTCAGATTGGCAATGGTATCCTGGTAGGTAACATGGTCGCCGCAAAAGCTTACGACCTGGTCAAAAATGGAGAGTGCATCCCGCATCGCACCATCGGCCTTTTGCGCAATTACATTCAGCGCTTCAGGTTCTATGGTTACCTTCTCTTTCCCGGCTACCTCAAGAAGGTGTTTCTCTATGTCGGAAATGCTGATCCTGTTGAAATCATAGATTTGACAGCGTGAAAGTATGGTAGGGATGATTTTGTGCTTCTCGGTGGTTGCCAGAATAAATATGGCATGTGCAGGTGGTTCTTCCAGTGTTTTCAGAAAGGCGTTGAAGGCAGACTGCGAAAGCATGTGAACCTCATCGATGATATAAACGCTGTATTTGCCGATTTGAGGTGGTATTCTAACCTTTTCCACAAGCAAACGGATGTCCTCAACGGAATTGTTGGAAGCTGCATCCAGCTCATGGATATTGTAGGATCGGTTCTCGTCGAAAGAGACGCAAGATTCACATTTGTTGCATGGTTCAGATTCTGCCGAAAGATTGAGGCAGTTGATCGTTTTGGCAAAAATACGTGCAGAAGTTGTCTTGCCAACCCCTCTCGGACCGCAAAACAAATAAGCGTGGGCCAAATGATTGCTCCGGATCGCATTCTTCAGCGTGGAAGTAATGGAAGGTTGCCCAACCACCGATGTAAAGGTGTCGGGACGATATTTCCGGGCAGATACGATGTAATGTTCCATGCAGAGATTTAACCTATTCGATCCCCAAAAATAAGACAAAAAAGTTTGTGACCAACCCAACGACCGGATAAGTTATCAACCAATGCTAATTTGCTGATGTGCTAATGTGCTAATGAGGAAATGGTAACCACATTGATTCTTTATCGTATAAAATGAATATTATCAATTTAAAACGTATTCACAATGAAAACAATAATTGTTTCACTATGTCTGGTTCTTTCTGCTGTGACTCTTTCGGCTCAGACCAAAGTTTTGTATGATTTCAAGGCCACCACACTGGACGGTCAGGCCTTTGACCTTAATACCCTCAAGGGTAAAAAAGTAATGGTTGTCAATACCGCTTCAAAATGCGGACTCACGCCACAATATGCACTGCTTCAGAAGCTTTACGACAAATACAAGGACCAGAATTTCGTGATCATCGGTTTCCCTGCCAATAATTTTGCTTCCCAGGAGCCTGGTACAAACTCGGAAATAAAGACCTTTTGTACCCAAAATTATGGCGTTACCTTCCCGATGATGTCGAAAATTTCTGTCAAGGGAGATGACATGGATCCTTTGTACAAATGGCTGACCAACAAAGCGGAGAATAAAGTAGTGGATGCCCCCGTTCAATGGAATTTTCAGAAGTTCCTGATCAACGAAAAGGGGCAATTGGCTGATGTGGCTTTTCCAAAAGAACTTCCTGACGAAGAGAAGATCATCAAGTGGATTGAAGGAAAGTGATGTGCTAATTTGCTAATGTGCTAATGTGCTAATTTGCTAATGTGCTAATGTGCTAATTTGCTAATGTGCTAATGTGCTAATGTGCTAATTTGCTAATGTGCTAATGTGCTAATGTGCTAATGTAAGATTTCAAGTGATTGGGAAATCATAGAGCAATAAAAAAAGATGAATTTGGGCAATGTATATGCTCAACTTCATCTTTTTTTGGTTTCATTGTCAACTTTCGGTTGTCAATTTTTACGCAAAGGAGAACTGATTACCCCGAGATACCTCCCCATCCAGTAAGGCAATAACCAAATGTCACCGGCGCTGCTTTCTGAATTACCGTTGCCATGGGTTCTGTCGAGGCTGAACATATTCCCGTTGTGCCTGCTAATAGGCCTTTCCTGGGGTGGAAGTACTTCCCTGATCGTTTGTTTCCTGAAATTAGGTTCCAGTTTATCGATGTCCTTCCTGTTGCTGTTGATGATCACCCATTCTATCATATCCATCGGATATTCCTTCAGCCACCATGCTGCTTCGTTGAGATCAAAATTGGGTGTTCCTGTCAGCGCCGTGAATATATTCCAGGCTCCTTCCTTTTCCGGCCTTTCGATTTGCCAGTGGTCAATGATGGCCGCCTTGAAATTGGTCTTCAGTGTATCATTCAGTGCATAGCGATACAAACCCCAATATCCTACAAAATACATTTCGTCATCAGAATGGTTCCAGTCCTCGGAAAGCTCCCTGCTAAGCAGATCCGCTGTTGGATCAGCTTTGCCGATATTGGCCATCTTTTGCATCAGGTTTTCATAGTAGCCATAGTTATTCATCAAATCAAAGGCCTTTTGCATGAATATATCCTTGTGGGTGAAATGATACGCTGTCTGAAGCATGGCAATGATGTTGGATGAATTGATTTTCCTGTCACCTACGTTTTTTGGCCTTGCATTCACATAAACGGGATTCCATTTCCCCCACATGGTCGGTTTCCCGTCAAAATCCACAAGGTACATATCGTGCTCAACAATATGCGTCATCAGAATATCTATCAAGTGTATTGAACGTTTGGTCAGGTCGGGATCTCCGATTAATTCAGCCATCGCGCCCAAAGCAAAAATATGTCCAATTGCCTCATCGCTGCTGGTGGTCGCCTTCCAGTCCCATTCAGTGTCAGCAGAATTTTTCCATCTGTCAGGATCCGAAAGATGTTTCATCCAGCCGCTTCTTTCAAACGACCGGGAAGGAAACCCTTTCAATCCATTGACGCTGTAAAGTTTTTCCATCGCATCGAGTGATTCACGGCAATTCTGTAGTGCATCTTCCGATTTGGTAACTGCATATCTGAAAATCTCACCGCCAAGATACATGGAAGTCCAGAGTCCATCATTATCAGAGTCTGATAGTCTGCCTGTCGACAAATTTCCTTTGTCCATGCTATCGTACGATGAATTAAACCCATTGCGGATATGACGCAAACGAACCTGCTTCTCATAGAATTCAGCCTTGTCGGCAAGTGTCCAGTTTCTATAGGCCATTTCCGTTAACCCTTTCTCCGTCAGGATTAGTACGGAACCATTTTCACCTTTTGCAAAATCGACCACCACATTTCCCGGCAGCCATCTTTCACCATTGAAAAAATTGTATTTCCCATCGGATCTTAATTGAAATGCACCTTCCGTTGAACCAAACCACATGCTGCCGTTCACCTCTTTCACGGTAGTAATGTTCGTGCATGGCATTCTTTGAACGATTGCCCCGATCTGTTTCATGGTACCGGCATCAAATTGAAAATATCCGTTTGTTGTGCCGATATAAACCGTTTTCTTGTCGGCACTCAGATCAAAACTGGTCATGTTATCTGCCTGAAAAACAGATTTCAATAATTTTTTAATGGGATCGAAATTGCAGAGTTGAGTTTTCCCTAATAACCAATAGAGATTGTGTGAAGTATCATACCTGACAGAGAGTATTTTGACGTCAGGAAAACTGCCACTCCATTCAATTTTTGATTCATGCAACAACCTGATTTCCTTGCCATTTGTAACCAAAAAATTAAAATCATTGCCTGTAGCAAAACTAACCGCATCCGGAAGTGCATGCTTTGAGAACAGTTTTCCGGCCCAGCTATTGCTCAGTACTGCCTTGTCATCCAGATACACAAACTGATCCTGATAAACAGCCATGTCAGAAATCTTCTTCAATTCCATCGGCCTGTAGGAGTGATCCTTGGCAAGGGTTCCGGGATACTGGAACTGTCCGTCGTATGGCTTGTATAAACCCGATGAGGTGAGGATTTTTATATCCCCATTCCTGTCACAGCCAACTTTCAACAAATGGATGGTATCTGATTTGGAGTAGTATTTTATACTGTACTCCTGCATAAAAGGAACATCCTGATAAACAGGCTGTTTTTCCTTTTTCACTTCGGCATGCAAAAAAGAGGTAAAAAATAATCCCCCTCCCAAAAAAAGGATGTAAATTGCTTTTCTCATATTCATTGTAGTAGTTAAAAAATGCGATTGATTCGGGGAGTAAATTTAATGATAAATTCATGACCTGTCTGCTTAACAAAGTGTTTTGGATAATAAGTAACAGACATTTGACAATTACGTATACCACCTATTGAAAGGTTCACTGGATTTTTATATAATTATAACCGATTTAATTCCATTTTTATGAAAGCAATATTTTCTGTCATGGCATTGTTTGTGTCAATCTCGGTAAATTCCCAGACGGCCAATTCCCCAAAGATTTTTGAAAAGGACCGTTTTGAAACCGGCAAGGGCAAGCTAGTCATTACTTTTATCGGACATGGCACCCTGATGCTTGAAGCCGGAAAGACCGTTATTCATATCGACCCGGTTACGCGCGAAGCAGATTATAACCTGCTGCCCAAAAGTGATATTATCCTGATTACTCATGAGCATGGTGATCATCTGGACCTCAAGGCGCTCGCACTTATTACACAACCACAAACCAAAACGATCGTAAGCCAGAGTTGCAGTGGAAAAGTCGAAAATGCAGTCGTGTACAAAAACGGCGATGCGCAAACATTTGGCGATATCACGATCAAAGCGGTTCCTGCCTACAACATTGTCAACAAAAGAGATGGAAATCCTTATCATCCGAAGGGAAACGGGAATGGCTATGTCATCACATTCGGCGGAAAACGAATCTATGTCGCAGGCGACACTGAAAATATTCCCGAGATGGCAGATCTGAAGAACATTGACATCGCGTTTCTGCCCATGAACCTTCCGTATACCATGACTCCGGAGATGGCAGCAGCCGGTGCACGCAGTTTCATGCCCAAAATTCTCTACCCATACCACACTGGGGAAACCAACGTACAATTGCTTGCCGATCTTTTGAAAGACAGCAAAATTGATGTAAGGATCAGGAGGATGAAGTAGGAGTTGCCGGATGCAGGATTCGAGGATAAGGATTACACGTTGCACGTTGCAAGTTACAGGTTACAGGTTACAGAAAATTTAGAAAAGAGCGTTCTTACTTTAGCCTTTATACTTTAAATATTGCCTTTAGTCTTTGTTCGGGTTCCAAATTCATTTCATTGAGTTTGGAAAATTGTCAGTTTTCAATTACTTAATTATCTTTATTCGGTAAAAGAAAATGAAAGTCCATTCCATAAAACCTGCTTTATGAAATTCCCAGTTAAATTGGCCTGCATCCTGTTGTTCACTGCAATCTGCAGTTTAATTGTATTTCCTTCCTTCGGCCAGAAATCACCGGGCAAGGATTACCCGATTCAGCCTGTAAGTTTCACAAAGGTAAAGCTGAACGACCATTTTTGGGCTCCGCGCCTGGAGTTGAATCAGCGTGTCACAATTCCCATCGCCCTGGATCAGTGCTACAAAACAGGCCGTGTAGAAAATTTCAAAATTGCCGGAAAACTCACCAAAGGGAAGTTCCAATCTGAATATCCTTTCGATGATTCAGATCTCTATAAAATCATTGAAGGCGCCAGCTATTCCCTTCAGACGAATCCCAACAAACAGCTGGAAAGCCGGATTGACACGGTTATCTCCTATATCATCCTGGCCCAGGAGCCTGATGGTTACCTGTATACCAACCGCACCATCGATTCCCTCCACATGCATCCCTGGGTGGGAAAAAAACGCTGGGAAAAGGATCCTGTACTCAGTCATGAACTCTACAATCTGGGCCACCTCTATGAGGCGGCCTATGCCCATTTTCTGGCTACCGGAAAGCGCACACTTCTGGATGTAGCGCTCAAGAGTGCCAATCTGGTCGATCACGCTTTCGGTCCCGGAAAATTGAGCTATTATCCCGGTCATCAGGTGATTGAGATGGGACTCGTGAAATTGTACAGGATCACAGGTGAGGAACGCTACCTGAAACTGGCCAAATTCTTCCTCGACTGCAGAAAAGGCGGAGAGGAATACAACCAGGCCCACAAACCGGTTGTAGAACAGGACAAGATTGTCGGTCATGCCGTCAGGGCAACCTACATGTATGCCGGGATGGCAGATGTTTCTGCAATGACTGGCGACTATTCCTACAAAAATGCCATCGACAAGATTTGGAACGATCTTCTCGAAACCAAGATGTATGTTACCGGTGGGATTGGTTCTGCCGGGACCAACGAAGGGTTCAGCGATCCCTACCTGCTTCCCAACCACACTGCTTACTGCGAAACCTGCGCCTCCATCAGCGATGTGATGTGGAATTACCGCATGTTTTTGCTTGAAGGGGACTCAAAATATTTTGACGTACTGGAGCGTACCCTTTATAATTCATTGCTGTCAGGAATTTCCCTTACTGCCGACAGGTTTTTCTACCCCAACCCGCTGGAATCGCATGGCGAACACAGCCGCAAGGCATGGTTTGGCTGCGCCTGCTGCCCAAGCAACATTTGCCGGTTCATACCCTCGGTGCCCGGATATGTCTATGCCCGCAAGGGAGATTCCCTGTACGTAAACCTGTTCGTGAACAACGAAGCAACCGTGGAACTGAACGGAAGAAAAATTGCCATAGATCAGGCAACGGATTACCCATGGAACGGTAAAATTACCATGAAAATCAATCCGGATCAGCCGGGCAAGTTCAGTCTTTTGGTCAGGATACCCGGATGGGCACAGAACCAGGCATTTCCCACGGATCTGTACAAATTCAAATCGGCGGATAAGGCAAAGACAATCATCCACATCAATGGAAAAAATTCAACCTTCAAAAAAGAGAATGGCTATGCCGTTATTTCCCGGGATTGGAAAAAAGGAGACCAGCTTGTGCTTGATCTTCCAATGCCTGTCAGGGAGCTGGTTGCCAATCCGCTGATCAAGGATGATGCAGGCAAAATGGCTCTGCAGCGCGGACCACTGGTTTATTGTACCGAATCAGCGGATAACAAAGAAACCGGCACACTGGGTCTGAGCCTGAATCGAGACAATAAATACACAACGGCCTGGATGCCGGACTTGCTAAACGGGGTAACTGTGATCCGGACAAATGGAAGCAGTACCAAACAAACAGCCAATCAAGGCAAAACCAAAGACATATCCATTACAGCCATTCCCTATTATTCCTGGGCCAACAGGGGTGCCGGAGAGATGAATGTGTGGATGAATGTTCAGAAAAATTAGACGATAGAAAACGT
>CAIUUO010000092.1 GCA_903902325.1 uncultured Bacteroidia bacterium | reverse complement strand
TTGATGAGAATGATGAAGAGGAAGCGGATAATGACACCCAGTTGGAAGAGACTCAAGCGGAAGTGGTGTCGAACCCAACCATACCGCTCGCCTTGGAACCGGTACAAGATCCATCTCTTCGAGTACAGACAGAACAACATGAAGCGACTGATCACCCACTTGGCAGCGAACCAAAAGTAAAATACAAGCCGAAAAAGGTCGTTTTACCGTCCTGGTATGACGCAGACAATATACTCGCATTGATAAAACATCAGGTTAATCAGGTTGAGCGGACACCTTCCGGTATTCATTGGACGGCTGTCTCTATGACAAATGGGATTGTCTATGTAAAACCGGAAGGGCTATGGAAAGCAATTCAAGAGACCTGCGCTGGTCGTGATGCATCTGTTCTGGTCGCCGCTGGTGACGAAGCGGCAAAGCGTGACTACATTTTCACCGTCGTATGGGAACTCGGCAAAACAAAAGACGCAACAGCAATAGAGATGATGGCGAAGAGTTACTTTACCATCAAAACTGCTGTTATCAACGACAATGACAAAGTCACCAACTGGCTGCTCATACCATTCAGAGCGTCAGCTTTTGGAGTGTTACCATCTGAGTTCGAGAGTACAAAACCGGCAATCCTTAAAAAGCTCATCAAGGACATCAAGTTAAAAGAGGCAGCAAAATGACCAGGTGGAATCTTGCCGTTTTCGCGATCATTCTGTCTTTTGCAGGCACGTCTCATGCGGGGTATTACTCTGACTCCGGTAAAGGTTGGTGGTGGTACGAAAAGCCGGAGCAGAAAACGGAGGCAACTGAGGCAGAGAAGAACACTGAGAAGCCTAAGCAGGCTGCGACTTTTAAGGATTTTACCTATGATCAAATGTGGAATATGCATCCTGATCAGTTCAAGGACTTTGCTGATACCGTGAAAAAAAAGGCGGTACAAACACCGACTGAAGGAAACGTGAAAGAGTATTACGAGGTACAGGAAATTGCCAGGAAGAAGGCCCTTGCTTTCACAAACGTCGCGCAATACGTCTGGCAGAAATACCCGGAATTGACCACCAAGAAGGACTACCCGATCACCACGCCCGGCAATCTGGCACGCGTATCACAGATAGCAGACGAGCGGCAACGGAAACTTCAGGAAGCCAGAGATGAATTTGCGATGGTCTACTTCAATCGCCCTGATTGCAGCTATTGCGACGAACAGTCAAAAATACTGGACTGGTTTACCAAAACAAGCAATTGGACGGTCAAGCAGGTCAATATAAATGAGAATCCGGCTCTTGCAGCGAAATTTAACGTGGAAATCACGCCAACGATCATCCTCATTCAGAAAGGAAATCAGGACTATTTTCCGGTATCAGCTGGAGTCATATCAGCTGATGAAATCGAGGACAAGACGTATCGGGCTGTCCGCCTGCTGAAAGGCGAGATCACCCCTGAAGAGTATTCCTTATATGACTTCCAGAGAGGCGGGGGATATGACATCAAAAAGCGAAGATGAAAAATCAGTCGCTGCTTTAGATCTTTTCCAAGGGAGAACTTTGTGAAGCATGGAATACTATTTAAAACGACAGCAGTCAGTCTAGCACTGTCAATTTCACTGTCTCCGACTGTTTCATGGTCTGGTGGCTGGGTTGATGACTGGATTCAGCAGAAAAGCTCTACGTCTCCCAGCTATTATGAGGGTTCCAAGCGTGGCTACTATACCGGTGGCAGCTTTTCCGCTCGATGGCCAAACAGCAACGATTTTCTGGTATCAGCTTCATTGCCTAAACTCAAATCCGGATGTGGCGGCATTGATATGTTTATGGGCGGATTTTCGTTCATGAATACCGATTACCTTGTCCAAAAACTTCAAAACATACTTGCAGCAGCACCGGCAGCAGCTTTCGATATCGCCCTGAAAACACTGGCCCCGCTGGTTGCTGATACCATAAATACGCTTGAAGCTATTGTTGATCGCCTCAATGGCCTGCAACTTAACGACTGTAAGGCCGCCAAAGCATTAGTGGCAACCGCAGCCAGTCCGTTCTCGTCTGTAATGAATGGAGCTATGCAAGCTGAGATCAAGACGGCTCAGACTGACTTTATGGTATCGAGCGGTGCAAAAGACTTGTATCAGGACGTCAGCAAATCGTTTGAAAGCTTGGGGAAAAGTTTTCTCGGCTCGGCTCCTGCTCCTGGTGCAAACGCCATAAACCAGGCTGCATCAGGAGCGACTGCTGGCTGCCCGACTGAAATTGTCCAGATATTTGGCAGCGGATCTGTTCTGGAAAACCTGGCAAGTAAGAAAGGGATGAGTAGTGAATATGCAAAGCTGATGAGAGGCTTTATTGGGGATGTCATTATCAGCAGCCCGTCTTCTACCGGCACAACGTATGCGGCTAAATATATCCCGCCTTGTGATGCAAATAATAACTATGACTCGTTTTTGACAGGAACAGCAGAGGGGAGAGATTCATTAGGCGGTGCCTGCACAACTATTTCAGACACCAACAAGAACCTGATTACGTTTGTATCAAACAATATGCAATCAATCGCCACAAAGATTAAAAGCAAAACCGCCCTAACCGCCACTGAAGAAGCGTTTCTTCAAGCAACGCCGATGTCTGTATCCCTTATTCTGAAGAATGCAGTTGCAACCAATACTGAAACGGAAGTTATCGGTAAATTGTCAGAAGTAACAGCAAAAGCCTTCAGTTTCTATATGCTTTCTGACCTGTTGGGACGCACCTATCAACTCAATGAGCTGGCACGTCATATCAGATCTACGCAAAAGGACAATAAATCAGGCTCGTCACCAGAAACGTGTCAAATGGAAATCCTCGAAGGCGGCATGGCTTTGGTGGATATGCTGGAGGAAAACACGCTGAAACTGGTCTCTAGCGCTCGTTCGGAATATGCAAGCGTAGCAGCAGAAATCAATGCGGTGGAATCGATTGTTCAAAACATGAAGAGGTTCGACGACACGGTGTTTAACGAATTATCCAAGCGCTTTGGTAGTGGAGTTGCCATGCGTGCGGCAGGGAAAATCTAATTACGACAGGAGGAATTTATGGAAAACAAAAAGGTGAGAACCAAACAACCGGCTGGAACCGAGAGCACACAACCAACAAGACCGGAGCAGTCGTCGCAAGGCAGGCCAAAGAAAACACCGGAACAATGGATGCAGGACAAGATCGATCAAGCAAAAGATCCCAATACCCAATATCTTAAAAGCACCACCGTAGACACGGGTGAGTTCATCACCCTTCTCCGTTCCAGCGACAACCTCATATACCAGATGCGGATGAAAGTGGGGAGAATGATCTCTTTTGAACAGGCACAAGGTTT
>CAIUUO010000091.1 GCA_903902325.1 uncultured Bacteroidia bacterium | reverse complement strand
CCCCTTCTTTCAAATAATCTGATTAGGGGTTTACAGCACTATCTGATAAAATAGTCGTCTGTTGATAGAAGCATGGTTTTATAGAAATAAAAAAAATCTTTGGGAAAAATTTGTTTTACAACATAGAAGCCTGTCGAAGGGTTCGATTTTCGATTACGCGACCATCGAAATTTTCTTTGATAGTTAATGAATGTTGATCCCACCAATCGAAAATCGAAATTCCAAAATCCAAAATCGTAAATTTGTCTCATGTCCCCCGATAAAAAATTAGAGCTTCTTTCTCCTGCAAAAAACCTGGAATGCGGCATCGCAGCCATCCGGCATGGCGCTGACGCCGTGTACATCGGTGCGCCCAGGTTTGGCGCGAGGGAGGCTGCGGGCAATTCCATCGGGGAGATTGAACAACTGGCAGCCGAAGCCCGCATTTTCGGGGTCAAAACCTATGTAGCCCTCAACACCATCCTTTACGACAACGAGCTGGAAGAGGCAGGCAGAATCATCCGACAGGTATATGAAGCCGGTGCCGATGCCGTGATCATCCAGGATTTTGGCATCCTGGAGATGGATTTGCCTCCCATTGCCCTGCATGCGAGTACACAAGCCAACAACTTCACGGTAGATAAAATCAAGTTTTTGGAAGCCATCGGATTTAAAAGAGCGGTTCTGGCCAGGGAGCTATCCCTCGAACAGATAGGTGAAATAGCAGGCCAGACCACGATTGAACTCGAGGCATTCGTGCACGGTTCACTCTGTGTCAGCCTGAGCGGTCAGTGCTTCATGAGCCACACGGTCGGAGGAAGAAGCGCCAACAGGGGAGCCTGCGCACAGCCATGCCGCAAGAAATATGACCTTTCTGACGCGACAGGTAAAATTATCGTACGCGACAAGCACCTGCTTTCGCTCAAGGACCTCAACAGGTCGAATTCCATCCGCGAACTGTCTGATGCAGGAGTGCGTTCCTTTAAAATTGAAGGCCGGCTGAAGGATATCAACTATGTAAAAAATGTCACGGCTTATTACAGGAGCGAACTCGACAAGGTACTGGAAGAAAAACCTGAATTCACCGCTGCTTCCCTTGGAAAAACTACCTTCTTTTTCACGCCGGATCCATCGAAGAGCTTTCAACGCGGCTCCACTGAATATTTACTCCGGGGGCGAAAGGATCCCGTTGCCGGAATGGACAGTCCCAAGTCGCTGGGGGAAGAGATTGGGGAAGTAACCCGAATTACCAGTGATTCCATACAGGTTACAGGCACAAAACAAATCTCCAACAACGACGGACTGACCTTTGTTGGCCGGAATGGCGAAAGCACCGGACTAAAGGTCAACAAGACGGAGAACGGACTCGTTTATCCCGACAGGATGAATGGGGTCTTCGCCGGGGCAAAAATATACAGGAACTCAGATCATGCCTTCCAGATGGCACTCGAGCGGAAGAGCGCGGAACGAAAGATTTCCGTTACAATTGCACTTTCAGAATCTCCGGATGGATTCACCGTCCAGGTGGCCCTTGTGGCCGCCCATGAGGGGTCACCCACAAGGGATGCCCCGACGGGATTCTCCATGTTAATGTCTAAAGTCCCCGCCAATGATTCAGCAAAATCGCACGAGAATATCATCCGGCAACTTGCAAAATCCGGAGATACGCCTTTCTTGGTAACTGACATAGAAACCAGTGGCAACGAGCAGTACTTTTTCACCTCGCAGCAACTGAACGAATTGCGCAGGGGCTTGCTGGACCTACTGCTCAAGGAACTAACTATTTTGCCCTCACCCAGGAGGATTAAGGATCAGACATTTCCATTCAAAACCATCAACAATACGATCCCCTATCCCACCGATGCCTTCCATTTCGAAAACAACATCAGCAACAGGCTTGCGGTGAAGTTTTTCAGGCACCACGGCATCGAAAATCCCGAAATGGCCGTCGAAAAACGGCAAGTATCCGGGCGACTCCTGGTGATGACCACCAAACACTGCCTGAAATATGAGCTGGGATTTTGTCCAAAATTTGGAGGCACCTCTCCTACCCAATTTACTGAGCCTTTCTTCCTGCAGGATGGCGCCAACCGCTTCGAACTGGAGTTCGACTGCAGGAATTGCATGATGAAGGTGTTTAAAATGTGATAATTCGGCGATTCGACAATTCGGCGATTCGACAATTCGACAATTCGACAATTCGGCAATTCGACAATTCGGCAATTCGACAATTCGACAATTCGGCCATTCGACAATTTGACAATTCGACAATTCGACAATTCGGCAATTCGACAATTCGACAATTCGACAATTCGACAATTCGACAATTCGACAATTCGACAATGGGATGATTAGCTGATGTGCTGATTTGTTGATTTGATGATTATGCGATGTGCAGATTTCGTGATTAAGTCTAGTTGAGACTAGGATAAGGTCAACATAATTCTTTTTTACCCCGAAGGGGTTATATGTTAATAGCCCGGGGTTAAGCGACGAAGGAGCGATACCCCGGGTTAACAATGTTGGATAGACACCGTCAGCGAGCAAATATTTAAAAAAGAGAAACTTTGCATTTCAGACGGAAGTCCCAGAATTAATAAAAAAGCAAAAAAAAATGTGAAATTGCTCGAAACTACTACGAGGAATGATTCCTATTTTGCGATAGCGTGAAACCAAAATTTTTTATCTTTGGGGTAAGGTTCTCTTACCCTTATTTCAGCCCACCTAATGCCTGCAACTCATGGAACTCAAAATCGACCTGCTTCCCAAAGCCAAAAAATCCAAATTCGCCCTCGCAATGGGGGTTACAGGAATCATTCTGGGTATCCTTTACCTGGTCCTCGTCATTCATAAAAATCAAGGTGACTGGATATTTGGCGGGTTAATGATGCTGTACATGCTGGTATTGGGAATCCGGGGCATTGTGACCGGATTGGGCTATTCTTTTGATAAATTCTTTGGCTCAGCGTATATTCACATTGACGATCAGCACATTGCCATTAAACCTGGAATACGGGCAAAGGAGCAATCCATCTCCTGGGGCCGGATCAAATCGATGGAATACAAATCCAACTGGTTTCTCATTACTGAGACGGATGGATCCACTTCCAGATTTTCATTGTCAGACCTCGAATTTAAGGTACTGATCGAAGCCAGGGATGTGATCAGGATGATGGCAAACGAAAAAAGAATAACAATCAATTGATCCGAACAGAACTAATTCCCAATCATCATTTCAATCAGAACGATGCCAGAACTCAGCCCTACGCAAACCCGATTTTTTAAAAAATGGAGCATGAAGCGAAAGAACAAATGGCGCTATATTTTTATTCATGGCTCCGTTCTTTGGGGACTACCGGTTGCCCTAACCTTCATTTTAACAGAGAAGATTCTAAAGGAAGAAAACCTGACTATATTAAATGTCCTGATTACAGTGTGTTTTTTTATGGCCGGAGGATTACTTTCTGGAAACAGGCTGTATAAACAATGTGAAAAAAATTATGGCAGATTGCTCGAAGAGGATCATAAAATCAGTGATGGAGTTAGAATCCTCGAATCTGAAAAATCATGGCATCATGAGAATCTGATTTTCTCCATTTCGGATGATCAAATTGTGGTTGTCAGGAATGATCTGTTCTGGCTATCCGAAGATCAGTTGTCAGTCAATCGCACAAATGAATGCTTTCAGGTATTGATGGACGATTTCTCCAGGCTGCGTGAAAACAAAGCACTTGGATCCTATCTTGAAAAAAGGAAAATCAAACTTCAGCTGTTTAACAACGAGGATAAAATCCACCCGATTGCCGAAAAATACATTTGAAAAACTACTTTGGGAATTTCACGGTTGAATCGTAATCGACTTTCCGAATATTTCGATAACGTCACCGACCCGAAGTTTCGCCCTTTTTCTGGATTCGGGATTCCCGTTGAGTTTTGCCTCGCCATCCTCCACCATCATTTTTGCCTCTCCGCCGGAGGAAGCGATCCTCAAAAGTTTGAGCATTTTAATCAGTTCGATGTATTCGGCGCCTTTCAGATTGTAGATCATAAGAAGTTATGAGTTATGAGTTATGAGTTATGAGTTATGAGTTATGAGATGCGGATTGCGATAATCCTGATGAGCGCGTATTGAAATTGTCGAATCATCACATGGCCGAATTGTCGAATTTATCCACTTCATCTTTCGCCTTTTTGGGCAAACTGGCATAAACAAGGTCATAGGAGTGCCCGATCAACTCAACAACCAGTTTTTCAGGAAGGCTGCCATCCAGCATCAAGGTATTCCAGTGCTGCTTGTTCATGTGGTATCCCGGAACGATCCCGTCAAAATGCTCGCGCAGGTCAATTGCCCGCTCCGGATCGCATTTCAGGTTGATGGATGGATTCTTGTCGAGGTTGAGCAAGGCAAAAATCTTGCCACCCACCTTTAGCACCAAAGTTACTTCATCGAAAGGGAATCCCTCTGTTACTCCCTTCCTTGCTATGCAAATCTGCCTGACATCTTCTACGTTCATGGCGCTCTATTTTACATTCGTGAAATTAATCAAAAAGTGCCTAAAGTGAGCTAGAGTGAACTAAAATGCCTAAAGTACTTACGCTACAATGAGAATTTATCCGGAGTCCATAACTTTAGGCACTTTAGTTCACTTTAGTTCACTCTAGGCACTCAGTTCACCGGAGGTATGAACGCCCCCTCAAAATGATCAATCCTGGTACTCCCATCCATGTGAAAAACAATGGAGACCACATCGAACCTGGTTTCCAAATCGATGTTGTTAGCGATCAGCCATGCATCGGCGACTTCCACAATATTCCTGATTTTACCAGTTGTCACGGCTTCCCAGGGTTCCTCCGCATAGTTTTCAAGCCTTGATTTCACTTCTACAACCACAATCTCCTCTCCCTGCCTGGCAACAATATCGATCTCCTTGTGCCCAAAATGCCAGTTGATATCCAATATCTGATATCCTTTCAGTTGAAGGAACTCCCTGGCAATTTCTTCCCCTTTTTTACCAAGGTCATTTTTTTCGGGTTGCTCTTCGTCATCGTACTTCATGGCGGGAGAATTACAAGAATTGTCGTATAAATACCTTATCCACAGTGGCGTCCACGGATATTTCACTTCCCATCACCAACGGGTAATTGGGTAGCTCATGCCCTGCAGGAAAACCAAAAACGACCGGGTAACCGTAATCAGCCACGGCATCCCTGATAATCTCCAGATCACTCTTTCCGAAGGGTGTACCGCTTGGTTTGGTTTCCGTGAAGTAGCCGACGATCAAGCCTGCCAGATTGGATAGAACTCCGCCAAACTTCAGGTTCATCATCATCCTGTCGATATGGTAATCAAATTCAAGGATATCTTCAATAAAAAGCACCTTCCCTTCCAAAGACCTGTCGAGCGGTGTTCCCCTTAAACTTACCAGGATAGATAGGTTCCCGCCTACAAGCTCCCCGCCACATTTTCCGGGTATGTTCAAATTGTTGGCATCAATCTTGTATTCCAACGAGCTGCCTCTCAACAAACCGTTTAACTGGTCAAAACTCGTAGTCCGGACCCCCTCTTCAAAAAAAAAGGATGACATGACTCCATGAACTGAAGCCACTCCGTTTTGAGAAAGGTAGGCATGAAATACGGTGATGTCGCTGAAGCCTACAAGCCACTTGGGACTATTATGAAAGCCGGTCCAGTCAAGCATCATAAATGTTCTGACTGATCCATATCCTCCACGGGTAAAGAAGATCGCCCTCACATCCGGATCGTCCAATGCCTTTTGCATATCTGAAGCCCTGTCGGCATCAGTACCAGCAAACTGGTTGTAGGCATCGAATGCATGGGATCCGATTTCAACCACAAAATCTTCATCTTCCAGCAGTTTCCGCGCTTTTTCAACAGGTTCCCTGTTTACCTTACCGGCAACAGAAACCATGGCTATTTTATCGCCTTTTTGAAGGAATGGTGGATGAATCATGGCGGTACAATTATCTTTCGTGAAATTAATGAAAAAGTGCCTAAAGTGAACTAGAGTGAACTAAAGTGCCTAAAGTTATGGACTCCCAACAAATTATAATTGTAGCATAAGTACTTTAGGCATTTTAGGCACTTTAGTTCACTCTAGGCACTTCCTAAAAGTAAACGTTCAATCACCCTGGGGAAATGCTCCATCTCCAGTTCGTGAATTTTGCCGGCAAGATCCTGCGGCGTATCCATCGGATCAATCGTGCAGCTTGCCTGGAAAAGGATTTTGCCGTGATCATACACCTCATCAACCAGGTGTATGGTTATACCCGACTGTTTCTCTTTGTTGGCGATCACTGCACTGTGAACATGTTCGCCATACATGCCCTTCCCTCCATAAGAAGGAAGTAGAGCAGGGTGAATATTGACAACCTGAAATTCCCGGACGAATTTTTGAGGCAACAAAAGCAAAAATCCGGCAAGGACGATCAAATCTATCTTTCTGCTTTTAAATTCGTTCAATAAATGATTGGTTAAAGCCAGTTCATTTTTTGTGAAGACGTGGGCTTCTATGTTCAGTCTCTCAGCTCTTTCCAAGACAAATGCATTTGCTTTATTCGTCCAAACCGAGTCGACAAGAATTGCTGGGTGATTTTGAAAAAAGCGGATAATATTTTCCGCATTTGAACCGGACCCCGAAGCAAGTATAGCTATTTTTTTCATAATCAAATACTTACAATGATCTGTTTTTAGAATTTTCGACCCCATTATTCCACATAGTTTGGAACGAGGTTAATTTGAGGGTAAAATGACTACATTCTTTAACAAATATTTGGAAGATAATTTTGTTTCTTCGTTTCTTTGCATCGCTGAAAAATTCAGTGTGTAAA
The DNA here is from genome assembly GCA_903902325.1 of uncultured Bacteroidia bacterium. Taxonomy (GTDB): domain Bacteria; phylum Bacteroidota; class Bacteroidia; order Bacteroidales; family Prolixibacteraceae; genus CAINVV01. Next base: position 2,727 of record CAIUUO010000091.1, on the reverse strand, counting down.
AATAACAATAGTAACCACGTAAAATTAAAAAATTATGTCTGACATTACGGCTAAGGTAAAAGCAATCATTGTTGATAAACTAGGAGTTGACGAGAGCGAAGTAACAACAGAGGCTTCCTTTACAAACGATTTAGGCGCAGATTCTTTGGACACTGTCGAGCTGATCATGGAGTTCGAAAAAGAATTTGGAATTGCTATTCCTGATGATCAAGCAGAAAAAATCGGCACAGTTGGTGACGCTATCAAATACATCACTGAAAACGCAAAGTAAAAAATAAGTTAAGGTCTTAAAATTCAATATGGAATTAAAACGAGTTGTTGTTACCGGTCTAGGCACAATCAACCCGCTTGGCAAAAATGTCGAAGAATATTGGGAAGGCCTAAGGAATGGGGTCAGCGGTGCAGGCCCCATTACTCGTTTTGACGCTTCCAAGTACAAGACAAAGTTTGCCTGCGAGATCAAGAATTTCGATCCAAATGAATATCTGAATCGGAAAGAGGTGCAAAAACACGATATGTACGCTCAGTACGCCTATATCGCTGCAGCTCAAGCAATTGAAAACTCAGGACTGGATCTCTCCAAAATCGATAAGGATGAGGTAGGTGTGATATGGGGGGCAGGCATTGGCGGATTGGATACATTCTATCAATCTGTTACCGATTTCAACAGCAATCCGGATAATCCACGGTTTTCTCCTTTCTTTATCCCGAAAATGATCGCCAATATGGCCAGTGGGAACATTGCCATGCAATATGGATTCAGGGGTCCGACCATCACTACCGTTACAGCTTGTGCATCCGCGACTCATGCCATGATTGATGCTTTAACTTATATTCGTTTAGGTAAAGCCAATATTTTCATCGCAGGTGGATCGGAAGCAGCTATCACACAGGCCGGAGTCGGTGGATTCAATGCCATGCATGCACTTTCAACCCGCAATGATGATCCGAAAACAGCATCCAGGCCTTTTGACAAGGACAGGGATGGATTTGTGATGGGTGAAGGAGCAGGAGCGCTGGTTCTTGAAGAATATGAACACGCAATCGCCAGGGGAGCTCATATTTGGGCAGAACTGGTTGGTGGCGGAATGTCAACAGATGCCTACCACATGACGGCTCCGGATCCCGAGGGCGGCGGCGCTTCACTGGTCATGAAAAGGGCATTGAGCGATGCAGGACTTCAACCCGAAGATATTGATTACATCAATGTTCACGGCACTTCTACAGGTTTGGGTGATATTGCTGAACCAAAGGCTATCAAAAAAGTGTTTGGTGATCATATTTACAAAGTTGCCATCAGCGCAACCAAGTCGATGACAGGTCACCTGCTTGGAGCTGCCGGAGCCGTAGAAGCAATGGCCTGTATCCTTGCCATGAAATACAGCCTTGTGCCCCCGACAATCAACCAATTTGAACTTGATCCGGAAATCGATCCAAAAATTGATTTTACTTTCAACCATGCAAAAGAACGCAACATCAATTACGCGTTGAGCAATACTTTTGGTTTCGGTGGTCACAACGGGACAGTCATTTTCAAAAAATTTGTTCAGTAAGTGATCAGAAATCTGAGATATCATATAAAACTCTTTTCTTCCCCAAGAAAAGAGTTTTATTCGTATATCAGGGCCCTGACTGGACATAGCCCCCTGAAATTCAAACTTTATGACATTGCCTTCATCCATAAATCAGCTTCCTATGTGGATAAGCTGGGCAACACGGTCAACAATGAACGGCTGGAATATCTTGGCGATGCCGTATTGGGCACTATCGTCGCTGAATATCTTTACAACCGTTTCCCCTTCAAGGACGAAGGATTCCTTACGCAGCTAAGATCACGTGTCGTCAATCGCAGCTTTTTAACCCAGCTGACCTTCAAGATGGGTCTTAACCGTTATGTTACATCCAATGCCAACTCAGTCAGCGAATCCAGCCATTTGTATGGCGACCTGCTGGAAGCTTTTATCGGAGCCATTTACCTCGACTGCGGTTATGCGGTAACCAAACAATTTGTGATCAAGAAGATATTCAACCAGCATGTCGATATCAAGGAAATGGAAAATGTCGACAACAATTTCAAGAGCCAACTGATAGAATGGGGTCAGAAAATCAAACAGGAAGTCGAATTCCAGACTGTCAACAATCCCGATTCCGGATCTGACAAAATGCCTTTCGTTTCCAAAGCCTGCATCGACGGAAAGGTAATGGGATCAGGAGAAGGCTATTCAAAAAAAGAAGCTCAGCAGAATGCAGCACAGCAGGCGCTTGAAAGGCTGGGCGCCGAAGAAAGTTGTTAGCCATTAGCCATTGGCTATTAGCTTAGAGAGGCTCCTCCACACATATAGGTTTTTCCATTTAAACGAAGCTATTCTATTTCGAAAATCTTCCTTACCGAAAGCTAACAGCCAACAGCTAACAGCTAATAGCTAATGGCTAATGGCTTGCAACCCGCGCTGTTAAATATTGTTAAGGATCCACCTCCCTACGGATTATAAACTATATATTTGTTTTATGAGCAGAAAAATGATCAATATACTCGCAATTGTGATGGCCATTGCCGTTGCCGCCATGGTATGGGTACAACTGATCACCATAAACAAGACGGTTAAACTCCAGGAAAAAGATTTTAATTTTAGCGTCAACAGAGCGCTTGTTGATGTAAGGGAGTACATTGATTATTACGAGATCACTCTTTTTTACAAAAATGAAGATTTATATTTTACTCCCAAT
>CAIUUO010000090.1 GCA_903902325.1 uncultured Bacteroidia bacterium | reverse complement strand
TTATTTTACGACTACCTGTCCCTGATTTTTCGGTTCCTGAGCCTGTCGAAGGGTCGAAGGGTCGAAGGGATAATTGGAAATCAAATGAAAATAGCAAATAGAGTTGCTCCTATATTTCGATCAATAAGTTACGGCATTTATCCCAAAATCCAAAATTTTGAGGGTCCCTTAAAAACAGAAAAGGCACCCTTCCGGATGCCTTTTTCAATATATTAGAAGTTTGATCTTATCCTTTCACAACTTTCTTGTAGCCGTAAACTGCGGCTGCACCCAACTCCTCTTCGATGCGGAGCAACTGGTTGTATTTGGCCATCCTGTCGGAACGGCTTAATGAACCAGTCTTGATCTGTCCTGCATTGGTAGCTACAGCGATGTCCGCGATGGTTGCATCTTCGGTTTCACCCGAACGGTGTGAAGTTACACTGGTGTAACCTGCACGATGGGCCATTTCGATGGCATCCAGTGTTTCAGTCAAAGTTCCGATCTGGTTTACCTTGATCAGGATGGAGTTGGCTGCACCAAGCTCGATTCCCTTTTTCAGGTACTGGACATTGGTAACAAAGAGGTCGTCACCAACCAACTGGCATTTGTCGCCCAGTTTTTCTGTCAGCATAACCCATCCATCCCAGTCGTTTTCGGAACATCCGTCTTCGATTGAATCGATCGGGAAGTTCTCAACCAGTGAAGCAAGGAATGCTACCTGCTCAACATTGTTGCGTTTTGCACCGTTTGCACCTTCAAACTTGGCATAATTGTAAATACCATCTTTATAGAATTCTGAAGCGGCACAGTCGAGGCCGATTGAAATCTCTCCGCCTTCTTCTGCGCGGCCTGGTTTGTAACCGGCGTTTTTAATGGCAAGAATGATACTGTTCAAAGCATCTTTGGTACCATCCAGTTTTGGGGCGAAACCACCTTCGTCACCAACTGCTGTGCTGAGATTACGATCATGAAGTACTTTTTTGAGGCTGTGGAAAACTTCAGCACCCATGCGCAAAGCTTCATGGAAAGAGGAAGCGCCAATTGGACGAATCATGAATTCCTGGAAAGCAATGGGAGCATCCGAGTGAGAACCACCGTTGATGATGTTCATCATTGGAACGGGTAACGTCCTTGCATTTACACCACCGATGTAACGGTAAAGAGGCATTTCAAGATAGGCTGCTGCAGCTTTTGCAGTGGCCAGTGAAACTCCAAGGATCGCATTGGCACCCAAATTGGATTTGGTGCTTGTACCGTCAAGTGCAATTAAGGCATGGTCGAGTGCAACCTGATTAAGTGCATTCATTCCAACTACAGCTTCTGCAATGACTGTGTTTACATTGGCAACTGCTTTCAGGACACCTTTGCCAAGATATCTCTTCTTGTCACCATCGCGAAGTTCGATGGCCTCGTTTTCTCCGGTTGATGCTCCGGATGGAACAGCCGCACGACCTACAAAACCGCTCTCAAGGGTTACTTCAACTTCTACGGTTGGGTTACCGCGTGAATCAAGAATCTCTCTTCCCAGGACTTTACTGATTATCATTTTGTGTGATATTAATGTGATACAATATGTTCGCTACCCGAAAGATAGCCACTTTTTTAATTGATTTAAAAAACCGCACGAAGATAATCAATCTGTCTCAAGATTCATACACTTTTGAGTCCGACAATTATTTGTTAATGTAAAAATCACGTTGGAAATTCAGAAGGAAGTCAGAAAGGCGATGACTTACTGACTATTGATCCTTTTTTAGTTTTTTCTGTATTTTCCTGATTGCCTGATCGATGGATTTCTCTGGTTCAATCACGTTGTAAACACCCCAGAAATCAGGATCAGCAAAACCTGATACTTCGTCCATCATCACCACACTTGGCTTCAGCCGATCCACTGGTTTGGCGTTTTTAACCTTTTCCCAGTCTGTGACGGCCATCTCGATGGTACTGGCATAATGGGTATTGAAGAGTCGTTTCTTCCACTCAATTTTGAACACTATTTCTGCTCTTGAATAACCAAAAATCCATTTCCCATCCTTTTCACGGTAGTTGACCTGGTAAGTGGCCTCTGTAGGATATACCTTTGCCCCGGCCGGTTTCCTGCGGATGAACAGATCCGATGACTTTGCCTTATCAGTGACATTGAGGCTGAAAGTTGCACTCAGAACGGCCAGACTTTCCGTATCAACATACAATTTACCGAAATAAAGTGGTTCTTCAATATATGGATGCTGTTGAAAATCGATAATATACATTAACCTTTCACCGATTTTCGTGATATTCTCAATAGTAAACTGATAATTTCCAACCATGTCATCGGTAAAAATCTCTTCCGGATTCTTCATGATATCCAGCATCAGGGAAGTATAAGGGCCACCTTGAAGTTTGAATGTCACGGTATCCAGCTTGGTATAATCTGTATTTTTTCTCGCCTTGGAAATCTCAGCCTGATCCATTCTGGCTGAGAGAACAGGTTGCTTGTAAACATCCAGGACAGCCTCTGAAAGCGAAACATAGGTTTTGTTCTTTTTGATCGTTTCACGGTAGAAAACAGTCATTTTATTTTGTTCCTGATTGTAGTTTTCTGACCTCCGGCTCAGTATTGCCCTCATCAGCATGTCTGGATCCTTTGGATGGACACTGACCGTACTTAGTGTAACAGAAGATAACTCAAGTTCTATACGGTTCCTGTCGCGCTTCAGCGTTGAAAGTTTGATGATTTTATCCTTGTGACCCAGATAGGAAACGATCACGTTGCCGTTCTGATTCACTATCGGTACCTTGAATAAAAACTCTCCGTCGCTGTTGGCAACAGTTGACAGGTTGGCGCCTTCGAGGGTAAGGGTTGCAAAACCCAGTGCTTTTCTCGAATCAGATTCGATGACGTAGCCTTTGCATTGCACATAATTGAGTGAAACAGGAATAGAAACCGCTCTTTGTGATGCCTTTAGACTTACACTCCAGCAGAAAGCGACCAGGAGGATCAATGTTACGCGGGTAGGATTGTTCATTCCAAAACCAGTTTTTGTTTTCATTTGAATATAATTTAGGTATATTTTTGATTGTTAATAATTTATGACGAATTTTGTCGAGTCATTGGTTACATCATTTTTTTTAAAATGGGTTTTAAGGTGCATCTGAATTCATGACAGATATGCATGAAATTACCCTTATTGTTATCAAAAAAATAATATCAATTTCGGATAAAATCTCGAATTAATTGCTAAGTTCAACATCTGATCCAAATCTTTTCACCTAAGATGAAAAACCTTATTATCACCTTTGTCCTGTTGCTTCTGGCTTTTCTCTTGTCCGGGCAGGAGATACATCACAAAGCCAAAATAGGGCTGGTGCTTTCGGGCGGCGGAGCCAAGGGCTTTTCTCATGTTGGTGTATTAAAAGTATTGGAAGAGGCTAAAATACCTGTCGATTACATTGCAGGAACCAGTATCGGAAGCATTGTCGGCGGATTGTACGCATGTGGTTACGATGCCGCAACCATCGAGAAAATTGTTCTGAGCCAGGATTGGGCAGCATTGCTTAGCAATGAATATAAATCCGAATTTGTGAATCCGTTTGACAAAACGGATGAATCAAGATATACTGTCAGTTTCCCATTTGAACAAAAAAAACTGGCCCTTTCAAACGGCATCCTAAATGGTCAGAATGCGATGGAACTACTGTCCTACCTGACTTTGGGCTATCATGATGTGTTCGATTTTTCAAAATTACCAATTCCATTCCTTTGCATCGCCACCGATCTGTCGAGTGGAGAAGAGGTGGTGCTGAACAAGGGTTATCTGCCAAATGCCATCAGAGCCAGTATGGCCGTGCCCGCTGCATTCACGGCAGCAGAAATTGATGGGAAACTGCTTGTTGACGGTGGAATTGTCAACAATTATCCGGTCGACAGATGCAGGGAAATGGGGGCTGATGTGATCATTGGTGTTGACATAACGGACAGTTTGCTGATAAAGGAAGATCTGAAAGGAATCCCTGATGTGATTTCCCAAATGATCAGTTTCATGGGGATGAAGCGAAATAGGCAAAATTCGAAAGGTGTGGATGTGACAGTCAGACCCTACGTCAAGGATTACTCAGCAGCCGTCTTCAACACGGAAGCAGCTCAGGCGCTTATCAACAGGGGTGAAGAGGCTGCCAGAAGGATCCTGCCAAAACTGATCCGCCTCAGGGATTCACTTCATCTGGAAATGAATCCAAGACCAGATCATCAGCCGATGAGGAATGACACCACACTCGAAATCAATACAATTGAAGTTACAGGAACCGACAGGGCCAAAATTGCATTTTACCTCGGGCAGGTCGGAATCAAGTATGACAAGCATGTTACCCTCGAACACCTTCGCAACGGTATTTCGAGGCTTTATTCAACAGGGAACTATGAATACGTCAATTACCAGCTTGTTGGGAATAAGACAAAAACGCTGATGATCGAGGTAAAAGAGCGAAAAAACAATAAAATAAATGCCGGACTTCACTATGACTCTGAATACAGGGCTTCCATGCTTATCAATATCACCCTTAGAAACCAGAACTTCTTTGGATCGAGGCTTTCTTTGGATTCAAAATTATCACAGTACCCTATGTTCGCGGCTCATTACTCGATCGACAGGGGATGGAAACCAGGGTTTTACTCGAAAATTATGTATGCGGCAGACCATTTATACAGGTTTGATAAAGGGAAAAAAATTGCCGAGGTTGACATGTCGATTGTAAACCTGCAACTGGCTACCCATTCGTACATTACAGATGCGACCAAATTTACTGTTGGCGCATCCATGGATAGTTATAGCGCAGGATCAATTATCGGAGATACAACAGGTTTAAAAATTCATGGCAAAGCATATTTCAACCTGTTTGCCAAGATGGAGCACAACAGATTGAACCAGGTCTATTTCCCTACCAGGGGCACCAATGTCAGCGGAGGGGCCAAAATGATCTTAAACAACTACGAAAATGCCGTAGTAATCGGAAGTTTTCAGTTTAAACGAGCCAGGTCAGTTTCCGATCGAGTCACACTGCTCTATGGTATTGACAGCAGATTGATTTTTGGCGGAAATGAATCCTTTTTTCACCACACTTATATCGGGGGTTTGCAACAAACAGACTATTTTGAAAATACCATAGGATTCAACGGCGTGAGAAGAATGCAGATAAGTTCCAGCAGTGTCGGAGTTGGAAGGCTTGAAGCACGGCTACGCATGTGGGAAAAGGTATATCTTTCATTGTCAGGAGATGTTGGAATGTATAGCACCGACAACCTTTTCCTAACCGACCAGAAGACCATTTATGGTTTTGGCCTGAATGCGGCATACAACAGTGCGGTCGGTCCGCTGGAATTTAACATGAGCTTTTCCTCTATCGATAATGAGGTGCTTCCCTTCCTATCCCTAGGATTCTGGTTCTGATGCTTTTAATAGTTAGACCAATTCATTAGTTTTACCGTCGTTTCAGTATTTCACGCAAAATACGCTAAGGAAATGCTTCGTGCGCAAAGGAATAATTGCAAAAAATAACTTTGCGATCTTTGCGTGAAAATATTAACCTATTTACTATGCGGATATTTACACTTCTATTACTTTCCCTTTTCAGTCCCCTTCTATCCGGGTACGCACAAAACAATTCTTTTGAAAGGTTTTTCAGTACCGGGAGTCTAAAAACGGCTTCCTACTCCATATTTGCCATTGATGCAAAAACGGGCGAGAAAATCGCGGCATCTGACCAGAAAAGCCTTTCTACGGCATCTGTTATGAAACTTTTTACAACCTCCGTTGCCCTGGATATCCTGGGACCTGATTACACATTTTCAACTTCACTGGCTTATACCGGAACCCTGGATTCAAATACAGGCATTCTTGCAGGGAATCTGATTATTATTGGTGGAGGTGATCCTGCCTTTTATTCCACCTGGTTTAAAGATCATTACAAAGATTGTTTTGACAACTGGATCAATCAATTGAAAAAGAGTGGCATCAAAACGGTTGATGGTCGCCTTTTGCTGGACCTTTCAGCCATGAATGAGGCAACCATTCCGGGTGGATGGGTATGGGAAGATATTGGCAATTATTACGGGGCTGGTGTTTCGGCGCTCACATTCGGCGACAATCTCTATGAAATCCATTTTGCTTCGCCCAAAGCCGAGGGTTTGCCTGTTACCATCCATTCCGGCAAACCTGAAATTGAGGGCTTAATACTTGACAACAAGGTCATGTCATCTGCAAGAACAGGAGATCATACCATAGCTTATGGAGCACCGGGTTTGCTTCACCAGTACATCGAAGGAACCATTCCGGTTGACCAGACAGATTTTGTGGTCAGGGCCGCAATGCCTGATCCGCCGGCAGTAGCCGCAACCGCATTGTTGCGTAAAATGAAAGAAAACGGGATCCCGGTAACTGGCGGTGTCTCGAAAATATTTTCCGATGACGGCACAAAAAAAACAATTCTGTGCACCCAACTCTCCCCTCCGTTGAAGGACCTGATTGTACCGCTCAATAAAGAGAGTCTTAACCTGTTTGCTGAACACCTCCTCCGCGAGGTCGGCAGAAAAAGATCCGGAGAAGCCTCCTTGGAAAAGGGACTAGAAGCTTACCAAAAATTCTGCGAAGATTACGGAATCAACATACAGGGGTTCTTCCCTGAAGACGGAAGTGGCCTCACTCGATCCAATGCCATGACTTCGCAAACTCTTGTTGAAACCATCAAACATGTTTACGACGGACCCTACCGCGAGATATTCTTCAATTCACTTCCTGTTGCCGGAGTCGACGGGACACTGAAAAACTCGTTCAAAGGGACTCCGCTGGAAAGGAATGTCAGGGCCAAAACCGGTTCAATGTCGAGAGTAAGAAGTATTGCTGGTACAATGAAAACTAAAAGCGGAAAAGAAATTCTGTTTGCCGTCATGATCAATAATTTTGACCTGAAATCTTCAGAGACTTCGAAATTGCTGGAGTCAATTCTTCTTTCATTTTACAATGACTAACCCAGACCTCAATTGACAATGGTTTTGCAAAAATTTCAAACAATTAATTCAAATCCCTGGCCAGAATAGGTATTCGCCGAGTAACCCGCCTTCGTTTATGCAATGAGTTGCACTTGCTCAAATATGAATTTTGAATTTTTGGTTAAAATATTCCATAATTCACAAACGTTAACGTAAAGTCGATAAAATCTTTGATTTATTAATAATTAAACGTAAATCGCTTACAATTTTATTTTGTGGTGTGATTTTAGTTTATACTTTTGCCGAGGATGAACGGTAAATAGTAGGTTAATGCTGTTCATTGAAACAAAAAATCGAATATTGAGTATATATAAAATATGAAAACATCCTTTGACAGTCTCCTCCTCGTGGTTATTCTAATTCTCGTCTGTGCTGGTTGAGGAGGTTGATTCTTTGTGATGTTAAAAATAAAAGAACCTTTCTCAACAAAACGAGAGAGGTTCTTTTTTTAAGAAAAAGATTATGCAAAAAGGGTTAAGAAGCAATCAATCCACGCAAGGGCGTAAAATGGCGGGCGCTAGAAGTCTGTGGCGGGCCAACGGAATGAAGGAACAACATTTTGGCAAGCCGATCATCGCTATTGTCAACTCTTTCACTCAATTTGTTCCAGGTCATGCACATTTGCATGAGGTGGGACAAATGGTTAAAAAGCTCGTTGAGGCGGAAGGCTGTTTTGCGGCAGAATTCAATACCATTGCCATCGACGATGGTATTGCCATGGGCCACAACGGCATGCTCTATTCCCTGCCCTCCCGCGACCTGATTGCTGACAGTGTGGAATACATGGTGAATGCCCATCAGGCGGATGCCATGATTTGCATATCCAACTGTGATAAAATTACTCCGGGCATGATGATGGCGGCCATGCGGCTGAACATCCCTGCTATCTTCGTTTCAGGCGGTCCGATGGAGGCCGGGGAAATCCGCGGAAAACAATACGATCTCGTGGATGCCATGGTGATGGGAGCCGACGACTCTGTGGACGAAACACTTCTTTCGGAGGTTGAGATGGATGCCTGCCCTACCTGCGGATCCTGCTCCGGAATGTTTACGGCCAATTCGATGAACTGCCTGACAGAAGCCCTTGGCCTTTCCCTACCTGGCAACGGAACAATTGTGGCTACACATGCCAACCGGAAAAAACTTTTTGAAAAAGCAGCCAAACGCATCGTGGAGATCACGAATGCCTATTATCTCGAAGGTCACGAAGAGGTTTTGCCCCGCACGATCGCCACACGCGATGCCTTCATGAATGCCATGACGCTTGATATTGCCATGGGAGGCTCTACCAATACCGTATTGCACCTGCTGGCTATCGCCCATGAAGCAGAGGTTGATTTCACGATGAAAGATATGGACGAACTTTCACGTAAGGTGCCATGCATCTGCAAGGTCGCTCCAAGTTCTTCCTACCACATCCAGGATGTGAACCGTGCTGGCGGTATAATGGGTATTTTGGGGGAACTGGAAAGAAAAAATTTATTGAAGACGGATGTGTCACGGGTGGATGAGCCAACCCTGGCTGCAGCCATCGAAAAATGGGATATACGCAGGGCTGGCACAACTTCTGAGGCAAAAAAATGGTATGCCTCTGCTCCCGGCAACCTCGGCCGAAACCTGGTAATGGGTTCGCAGGAAAAATATTACGCTGAACTGGATCTCGACCGCGAAAAAGGTTGCATCAGGAGCGTTGAAAACGCATTTTCGAAAGAGGGCGGGCTTGCCGTCCTGTACGGGAATATTGCCCGAACCGGATGCATCGTGAAGACGGCAGGAGTGGATGCATCTGTTTGGCATTTCGAAGGCACAGCGCGTGTTTTTGAGTCTCAGGAAGAATCATGCACGGGTATCCTTGAAGGCAAAGTCAAGGCAGGCGATGTGGTCATTATCCGCTATGAAGGGCCCAAAGGCGGTCCGGGCATGCAGGAAATGCTCTACCCTACCTCGTATCTGAAATCAAGGAAACTGGATAAATCCTGCGCCCTGTTAACAGATGGCCGTTTCTCGGGAGGAACTTCCGGCTTGTCCATCGGACACGTATCGCCCGAAGCCGCTGCAGGAGGCGAATTAGCCCTACTGGAGGATGGCGACAAGATCCTGATTGACATTCCCTCCAGAAAAATTGAATGGCTGGTGAGCGATGAGGAATTGACCCTCCGAAAATCAAAGCAGGAGGCACGCGGTAAAGAAGCCTACAAACCAGCCTTGAGGGTTCGGGAAATAAGCAGGGCGCTGAAAGCCTACGCGCAGAATGTTTCGTCGGCCGATAAAGGTGCCATCCGGTTGCTGGAATGAAGGGAAGGACTGAGATGACGGAGAGACGGAGAGTCCAACGGAGGACCGGAAGACCTGGAGACGGAAGGAAGACGGGAGACCGGAACCTGTAACGTGCAACTTGTAACTCAGTAACGGAGAAACGAAATATTTGAAATAATATCAGAAAATAAAAATTAGAAAAAACATAGAACTTCTTATTACAAAATGATCAGATATGACGACTAAAAATGAGAAAATAAAGAATAGTCCAAAGGAGGCCATCGAGATGTCCGGTTCGGAAGCAATGGTCAGATCGTTGGTTGCCGAAGGTGTAGACACGATTTTTGGATATCCCGGAGGGGCAATCATGCCCATCTATGACGCGCTGTACGACTTTGGCCATGCAGTTAAACACGTATTAGTCCGTCACGAACAAGGCGCTGTCCATGCCGCACAGGGTTATGCCCGCGTCTCCGGTAAGGTTGGTGTGTGCTTCGCCACATCAGGTCCTGGTGCTACCAACCTGATAACAGGGATCGCAGATGCCATGATTGACTCGACTCCCATCGTTTGTATCACCGGACAAGTGACCTCCGGGTTACTTGGAACGGACGCCTTTCAGGAATCCGACGTAATCGGAATTTCTATGCCTGTCACAAAATGGAACTACCAGATTACCAGCGCTGATGAGATTCCTGATGCCATAGCCAAAGCTTTTTACATCGCCTCAACAGGTCGTCCGGGGCCCGTACTACTGGATATAACCAAAGACGCGCAATTCGCCAAACTCAATTTCGCCTACAAGAAATGCACCAGAATCCGCTCGTATGTTCCTGAATTTCCAACCAATAAGGTTCACCTCAAAAATGCGGCTGACTTGATTAATTCTGCAAAAAAACCATATCTGCTTTTCGGTCAGGGAATTTTACTCTCAGGGGCAGAGAAAGAGCTTCGTCATTTCATCGAAAAAACTGGAATTCCTGCTGCCTCCACATTACTGGGGATTTCGGCTCTCGACAGCGACCATCCACTTAACATGGGAATGCTCGGCATGCATGGAAACTATGCTCCGAATATCAAAACCAATGAATGTGACGTACTGATCGCCATCGGAATGCGTTTCGACGACCGTGTTACAGGCAATATCAAGACATATGCCAAACAAGCTAAAGTCATCCACATCGAAATTGATCCGGCTGAAATTGACAAAAACATCAAAACCGAAGTAGCGATCCTCGGCGATGCCAAGCATACACTTCGTTTACTGACTACATTGGTAGAGGAGAGGCAACACACCGACTGGGTCAATGAATTTCTTCAGGCAAGACAGAAAGAGGAAGAGAAGGTTATTATCAAAGACCTTCATCCAACTAAACTGGGTTTGACTATGGGTGAAGTGGTTCGGTTATCAACTAATCTGACAGGAAATATGGCCGTTGTCGTGACAGACGTGGGGCAAAACCAGATGGCGGCTGCCCGTTATGCCCGGTTCAACCAATCCAGATCATGGGTAACATCCGGAGGACTGGGAACCATGGGATTCGGTCTGCCGGCTGCCATTGGCGCCAAATTCGGCTCCCCTGAAAAAGAGGTAATTCTCTTTGTTGGAGATGGTGGCATACAGATGACCATTCAGGAATTGGGGACCATTGCTCAGGAAAAACTACCCGTTAAAATCGTCATACTGAATAATGACTTTCTGGGCATGGTACGCCAATGGCAGGAACTTTTCTTCGAAAAAAGATATTCATTTACGGAAATTACCAGTCCGAACTTTGTCAAACTGGCCGATGCTTACGGGATTCCCGCAGCTGTAGTATCTGAAAGGAAAGACCTTGAGCCGGCGATGAAAGCGATGATTGCCGCCAAAGGACCTTACCTGCTTGAAGTGAAAATCGAACAGGAAGACAACATCTTTCCTATGATCCCAGCAGGTGCAACTGTTTCAAACTGCCTCCTTGGTTCGGACGAATTATAAAACTCACAGTAAAAATCAACACCATGAAGCAAGAATATATCATCAGCGCATACAGTGAAAACCACATCGGTTTACTAAACCGGATAACCATCATTTTCACCCGCAGAAAGGTTAATATTGAGAGTTTAACAGTTTCCGAATCTGCATTGGCAGGCATCTCCAAATTCACCATTGTGGTCAATGAGGAGAAAGAAAAAGTGGTCAATATCGTCAGACAAATCGAAAAACAAATTGAAGTCCTGAAAGCATTTTACCACACCAACGACGAAATGATCTTTCAGGAAATCGCCCTCTACAAGGTGCCTACACAGGCCTTGATGGAGAGCGACCAGATCGAAAAAATGATACGCCTTCACAACGCGAGAATACTTGAGATCACTAAAGAATACACCGTTATCGAAAAAACCGGCCACAAGGAAGAGACACAGGCGCTTTTCAACGGATTGAACCAGTTTGGAGTGTTGCAGTTTATTCGTTCAGGTCGTATAGCAATCACCAGATCGCCCATAGAAAGGCTATCCGAGTTCCTTCGCGAACGGGACAGCCTGTTTGCCAAGATGGAGGCGAAAATTAAGTGATATTGAAATTACAAAATAATTATAATTTTTATCAAAAAAAGAACAAGAAAATGGCTAAGATTAATTTTGGTGGAACTGAAGAGAATGTGGTAACCCGTGAAGAGTTTCCATTGTCAAAAGCACAGGAAGTATTGAAAAACGAGACCATTGCCATCATTGGCTATGGTGTACAGGGTCCGGGACAATCCCTAAACCTTCGCGACAACGGATTCAATGTGATTATTGGCCAGCGGAAGGCGTCCAAAACATGGGACAAGGCCATCGCAGATGGTTGGGTACCCGGCAAGAACCTGTTCGAAATTGAAGAGGCATGCGAAAAAGGCACCATCATTCAGTTCCTGCTTTCAGACGCCGGCCAGATTACACTTTGGCCAACCGTAAAGAAGCATCTTACCGCTGGCAAAGCGCTTTATTTCTCCCACGGTTTTGGCATTACCTACAAGGAACGTACAGGAATTATTCCTCCTGCTGATGTGGATGTGATTCTGGTTGCACCAAAAGGGTCCGGCACCAGCCTCCGCAGAATGTTCCTGCAGGGTCGAGGATTGAACTCCAGCTATGCCATTTTCCAGGATGCTACCGGAAAAGCATGGGAAAGAGTGGTTGCGCTCGGAATCGGAGTAGGTTCAGGGTATTTGTTTGAAACAGACTTCAAGAAAGAGGTTTTTTCAGACCTGACCGGTGAACGTGGTACCCTGATGGGCGCCATCCAGGGAATCTTTGCCGCACAATACGAAGTTTTGCGCAGCAATGGCCACTCACCTTCAGAAGCATTCAATGAAACCGTAGAAGAACTGACCCAGAGTCTGATGCCACTTGTAGCCGAAAACGGAATGGACTGGATGTACGCCAACTGCTCTACCACCGCCCAACGCGGGGCCCTCGACTGGTGGAAGAAATTCAGGGACGCCTCCAAGCCGGTGTTTGAGGATCTTTACAAAGAGGTCGCCGCAGGCAGGGAAGCACAACGTTCGATCGATTCAAACAGCAAGGATGATTATCGCGTCAAACTTGAAGAAGAATTGAAAGAACTGCGCGAATCAGAAATGTGGAGAGCAGGCGCAGCCGTACGCAAACTAAGACCTGAAAACAATTAGGAAATTCGACAATGTGACAATTCGACGATTCGACAATGAAGAATTTGATTTTTAAATCACTTCTATTATTTGAAATATGAGAATTGAAACACTTTGCAATGTTTTGATGTTTAAATCACATTAGAAAATTCTAAACTTTCTGCCTGACAAGGCAATTATAATAATTTGATATAATAAGGAAGAAAAGGTTGCATCTTGGCGTTCATTGTCGAATCGTCGAATTGCCGAATTGTCACATTTACTTAACATTTTTTAAATTCTTGCAAATTAGAATTTTATGGACAACAGAGTATATATTTTTGATACCACCCTGCGCGATGGCGAACAGGTGCCCGGATGCCAGCTGAACACGATCGAGAAGATCGAGGTGGCCAAGGTACTGGAGCAATTGGGGGTTGACGTCATCGAGGCCGGATTTCCGATTTCAAGTCCGGGTGACTTCAAATCAGTGGTCGAGATTTCCAAGGCAGTTACCTGGCCCACCATCTGTGCTCTGACTCGCGCCGTAGAAAAGGATATCGATGTGGCTGCAGAGTCGCTGAAATATGCCAAACGCGGACGTATCCATACTGGCATCGGAACATCTCCCTACCACATCATCTCCAAACTGAACTCTAATCCGGAAGAGATTCTGGAAAGGGCGGTTGCGGCTGTCAAATATGCCAAGAGGTATGTTGAGGATGTAGAGTTCTATGCCGAGGATGCCGGACGTTCTGACAATGTCTATCTTGCCAGGGTGGTGGAAGCCGTCATCAAGGCAGGTGCCACAGTGGTCAACATCCCGGATACGACAGGTTATTGCCTTCCTTCTGAATTTGGCGAAAAGATCAAATTCTTGTTTGAAAATGTACCAAACATTCACAAGGCCATCGTATCCACCCACTGCCACAACGACCTTGGTATGGCTACCGCGAATACCATCGCCGGCGTGATGAACGGGGCCCGCCAGGTAGAGGTCACCATCAACGGCATCGGAGAGCGTGCAGGAAATACTTCACTCGAGGAAGTGGTCATGATTCTGCGCTCACACAAGGAGCTGGACTTGCATACCAACATCAATACAAAAAATATCTACAAGACGAGCAAACTTATTTCCAGCCTGATGAATATGCCTGTTCAGCCGAACAAGGCGATTGTGGGAAGGAATGCTTTTGCCCATTCGAGTGGTATTCACCAGGATGGAGTGCTGAAAAACCGTGAAAACTATGAGATCATCGATCCGGTCGAAGTTGGGATCAACGAATCATCCATCGTACTTACCGCAAGAAGCGGGCGAGCAGCCCTGAACCATCACCTCGACATGCTTGGTGTTAAACTGGACAAGGAAAAATTGGACGATGTCTACCAGGATTTCCTTTTGCTCGCAGACAAGAAAAAAGACATTAAGGAAGACGACTTGCTGGTATTGGTTGGTGAACGTGGTATCGGTGAACGTCGCATCAAACTCGATTTTCTGCAGGTGGTAACCGGCAAAAATCTGATCCCCATGGCGACTTTGCGCCTGGATATCGCAGGGGAAAAATTTACGGCTACTGAATCGGGGAACGGACCAGTTGACGCCGCCATTAAGGCTGTCAAAGCCATCATCCATCGGAAGGTGACCCTGCAGGAATTCCTGATACAGGCCATCAACAAGGGAAGTGATGACATTGGCAAGGTTCACATGCAAGTCGAACACGAAAACAATATTTTCAACGGCTTCGGCGCCAATACCGACATCATCACCGCTTCCGTAGAAGCATTTTTAGATGCCATCAACAAAATAGGAAACAGTGAACACGCAACTGACGTAAAAAGTAATTGAAAATTGACAATGGACAATTGACAATTTTCAATGATTTAAATTAGACTCTAATTTCATTCATTACCAAATAAAGAATCTATTTTGGAACCAACAACATTATTTGACAAAATCTGGGATGCCCATGTAGTCAGCAAAATTGAAGGGGGTCCTTCGGTGCTCTACATCGACCGCCATTTCATCCACGAAGTGACAAGTCCGGTTGCATTTTCAGGACTGGAAGGCCGCGGGCTGAAAGTTTTCCGTCCTGAGAATACAGTAGCTACACCCGATCACAATGTACCTACCCTCAATCAGCACCTTCCCATCAGGGAGGAGCTGTCGCGCAAACAGGTAGAGACCCTGACAGCCAATTGTGAGCGCCACCACATTCCCATGTATGGCTTAAGCCACAAATGGCATGGCATTGTACATATCATTGGACCCGAGCTTGGTATTACCCAACCCGGGATGACCATTGTCTGCGGCGACAGTCACACCTCCACCCACGGTGCATTTGGAAGCATTGCTTTCGGTATCGGCACCAGTGAAGTGGAGATGGTATTTGCAAGCCAGTGCATCCTTCAGCCAAAACCCAAAAAGATGCGGATCAATGTCGAAGGAAAGCTGGCTAAAAATGTCACATCCAAAGACATCGCCCTATATGTCATCTCCAAGATCAGTACTTCCGGCGGAACAGGACATTTTGTAGAATTCGCGGGTTCAGCCATTCGCTCCCTATCCATGGAAGCCAGGATGACCCTCTGCAATATGAGCATCGAATGTGGTGCCCGTGGTGGAATGATTGCTCCTGACGAAACTACATTCGCCTACCTGAAAGGACGCCAGGAAGCTCCCAAGGGAGCCGATTGGGAGCTAAAATTGGCGGAATGGAAGAAACTCAAAACTGACGACCATGCAGTTTTTGATACCGAATACACGTTTGATGCTGCAGACATCACTCCGATGATCACGTACGGGACCAATCCAGGTATGGGTGTCGGTGTGGAAGGATCAATCCCTACCGGTGATAACCTCACAGGCAGCGACAAGGCTACATTCCTGAAATCACTGGAATACATGGGCTTCCAGCCCGGCGAAAAGCTCAAGGGGAAGAAGATTGATTACGTCTTTATCGGAAGTTGCACCAATGGCCGGATCGAAGATTTCAGGCTATTTGCAGAATACATCAAAGGGAAACAAAAAGCTTCATGGGTGACTGCCTGGATCGTACCAGGATCCAAAAAGGTCGAACAGCAAATCCGGGAAGAAGGTCTGGTAGAAATCATGGAATCAGCAGGATTTGCACTCCGCCAACCCGGATGCTCCGCGTGCCTCGCGATGAACGATGATAAAATCCCGGAAGGAAAATACGCCGTATCCACCTCCAACCGCAACTTTGAAGGCCGTCAGGGCCCCGGAGCACGCACCATGCTGGCTAGTCCGCTGATGGCTGCAGCTGCTGCCGTGAGTGGAGTGATTTCTGATCCGAGGGAGTAAATTAATTACAAATTACAGATTACAAATTAAAAATTAAAAACCACATAATCAAATTTTTATGTATTATTTATTTCGCAATTTTATCTGTAATTCAACTGCTTTGGCAATTTTTAATCTGTAATTTTTAATTTTTAATTAAAAAATGGCAATAGATAAATTTCATAAAATAATAAGTTCTGCGGTTCCGCTTCCGATAGAGAATGTGGATACGGATCAGATCATTCCGGCCCGGTTCCTGAAAGCCGTTGAACGCAAAGGATTCGGCGACAACCTGTTTCGTGACTGGCGTTACGGAAAGGATGGTACGCCCAACCCTGAATTCGTGCTGAACAACCCAAAATACTCGGGCAAAATCCTGGTAGCCGGAAAGAACTTCGGTAGCGGATCGAGCCGCGAACATGCGGCTTGGTCAGTGTATGATTATGGTTTCAGGGTCGTCGTTTCCAGTTTCTTTGCCGATATTTTCAAAGGCAACGTACTTAACAACGGATTACTACCGGTACAGGTTTCTGAAGATTTCCTGACAGGGATGTTTGAGTCGATCGAAAAAAATCCTGTGGCCTCTTTCGAGGTAGATCTGGAAAATCAGACTATCCGAAATGTCAGTTTATCCACGGAATTCAAATTCGACATCAATCCCTATAAAAAAGAGTGCCTGCTGAAAGGGTACGATGACATTGATTACCTGCTGAGCATGAAAACCAAAATAGAAGCCTTCGAATTAAATGAAAAATGAAAAGTGAAAAGTGAAAAATAGGAGAACCGTATCTTCCATTCATCATTTTTCATTTTTCATTATTCATTTTTCACTTATAAAGTCAACTGTTTGAATGAAGAATAAAATATACATCATGGATACGACCCTGAGGGATGGCGAACAGACCTCAGGCGTTTCCTTTTCGGAGTCGGAGAAACTGAACATTGCGAAGATTCTTTTGGAGGAGGTCAGGGTCGACTACCTTGAGATCGCCTCTGCAAGGGTTTCTGATGGAGAACTGCTCGGAGCCAAAAAGGTGATGGAGTGGGCAAAAGGAACAGAATTTCTTGACAAAATCGAAATACTTGGTTTTGTCGACGGATCTACCTCACTCGACTGGATCGCAAGCGCCGGGGGAAAAGTAATCAACCTTCTCGGTAAAGGATCACTCCGCCACGTCACCCAGCAACTCAAGAAGAGTCCGGAACAGCATCTAGCCGACATCAAAAAATCCATTGCCCTCGCCACCACGATGGGAATATCCGTGAATCTCTACCTGGAAGACTGGTCAAACGGGATGCGCAACTCTCCCGAATACGTCGATTTCATGCTGGATGGCTTGAAAGATGAGCCAATCCGCCGAATGATGCTTCCCGATACGCTTGGCATTCTTAGTCCGACAGAAACTTTCCAGTTCTGTACAACGATGATTCGGAATTTCCCCATGCTTCACTTTGATTTCCACGCCCATAACGACTACGATCTGGCTGTTGCCAACGTCGATGCGGCTTTGCGTGCGGGTATCAAAACGATCCATACCACCATCAACGGACTGGGCGAACGCGCAGGTAATGCGCCGCTTTCGAGCGTTGTTGCCTTGCTCAACGACCATTTAAAATTGTCGAACTCTATCAACGAGCACAAGCTGAATATGGTCAGTCGCCTGGTTGAGACCTTTTCAGGAATACATATTTCAACCAACAAACCAATCATTGGCGAGAATGTCTTCACACAGTGCAGCGGTATCCATGCCGATGGCGACAACAAGGACAATCTCTATTACAACGACCTGTTGCCGGAACGATTCGGCCGTACCCGGAAGTATGCTCTTGGCAAAACTTCTGGTAAAGCCAATATCGCCAAAAATCTGGAAGATATGGGTATCCGGCTCGATCCGGAGAACCTGAAACGGGTGACGGACAAGGTCATAGAACTGGCCGACAAAAAAGAGTCGGTGACTTCCGAGGATTTGCCCTACATCCTTTCAGACGTGCTCAAAAGCGAATCAATCTTTGAGAAAATCACCCTTCGCAACTATGCCATTTCACATGCCCTTGGTCTACGTCCAATGGCTACAGTATGCATTGAAGTGAACGGAGAATTGTACGAGGAAGCCGGTTCGGGTGATGGTCAGTATGACGCATTCATGAACGCACTTCAAAAAATTTACCACAAACAGCACAAGCAACTACCTTCTCTGGTCAATTATACTGTAACAATTCCTCCGGGAGGGAAAACAGATGCACTGGTTGAAACACTGATTACCTGGAACCTGGGGCGCGATTTCAAAACGCGAGGACTCGATCCCGACCAGGCAGCCGCTGCCATTAAGGCCACCATCAAAATGTTGAATATTATTGAGAGTGACGGACAGGTATATTAAAAAATTCGACAATTCGACAATTCGACAATTCGACAATTCGACGATTCGACAATTCGATAATTCGATAATTCGACAATTCGACAATTCGACAATTCGATAATTCGACAATTCAACAATTCGACAATTCGACAATTTATTTAAATTACAAAAGTACTTTCGTCAAACATTTCAAACATTTCAAACAAAATAAACTGATTTTATGATTTTGAACATTGCTGTTTTGGCCGGAGACGGAATCGGGCCTGAGATTGTAGCACAAGCCCTGAGGGTGACCGAAGCGGTCGCCGTAAAATTTGGTCATAAACTCCACACCACCGAAGGTCTGGTAGGGGCTGTGGCCATCGATGCAACAGGAAATCCGTATCCAGATGAAACCCACGATCTTTGCATGAAATCGGATGCAGTACTTTTTGGAGCCATAGGTCACCCGCGGTTCGATAACGATCCATCTGCCAAAGTGCGCCCGGAACAAGGTTTGCTGGCCATGCGCAAAAAACTCGGACTCTATGCCAATATCCGGCCACTGATCACATTCCCATCCTTGCTCGACAAATCGCCGCTGAAGACGGATCGCATCGAAGGGGCTGATTTCGTAGCCATCAGGGAACTGACCGGAGGTCTCTATTTCGGTCAGCCACAAGGCCGCAGCGAAAATGGTGATACCGCCTATGATACCTGCATTTATACCCGCATGGAGGTGGAACGCATCCTCAAACTATCGTTCGAATTTGCCATGAAGCGCAAAAAACGGCTGACAGTGGTCGATAAAGCCAATGTACTTGCGACTTCCCGCCTTTGGAGGCAAATTTCCAAGGAGATGGAACCACAGTACCCTGAAGTTGAAGTGGAATACATGTTCGTCGACAATGCAGCCATGCAGCTGATTCAATGGCCGAAGCGCTTCGATGTCATGGTAACTGAAAACATGTTCGGGGATATCCTGACCGATGAAGCAAGTGTTATTGCCGGTTCACTCGGAATGCTCCCTTCGGCCTCCATTGGCATACACACCTCCGTTTTTGAACCTATACACGGTTCCTATCCACAAGCTGCGGGCAAGAATATCGCCAACCCTTGTGCCACCATACTCTCAGCCGCCATGCTTTTCGAATATGCCTACAACCTCAACGAGGAAGCGGCATTGATCAGAAAAGCTGTTGAAGCCTCATTGGAAGCCGGTGCAGTAACAGAAGACCTTACCGACGATAAATCCAAGGCGCTTTCCACATCAGCCGTGGGAGACTGGATTGTGGCCTTCATTAATAAATGAAAAATGAAAAATTTAAGGAGAGTTCCTGCACTTTTCATTTTTCATTTTTCATTTTTCATTTATTTAAGATAAGGCAAAATTGCTTTGGCCCAAGCCTTGTACCCGTCACCAAGAAGGTGCAATCCATCGTTGGTGTACATGGGATTAAGAAGATCATCGTTCGGGTTTTTTAGCACCGAGAACAAATCGACATAAGTTGCACCTAGTTTCGGGCAGATGCTTTTCAACCTTTCGTTGATATCTTTCACCTGTGGCGTCCTGCTGGTATGGGATCCAAAGGTTTTGAAAGTATTGTTTACAGGAAAAATACTCTCTACATACACCTTCGTTTTAGGTGATTTCTTCGTGATGATGGAAACTATCTTCACTATATTTACATAGACCGTATCGGGTGATACATTTTTTGAAAGGTCATTTATTCCAATCAGCAAAAATACTTTGGCCGGTTGCGATCTCGTAACCTGATACAGGCGATTGAGCACGCCTTCACTGGTATCGCCGCTGATGCCCCTGTTGACTGCATGATGGTTTTGCAGCAATTCAGACCATTCTGAGCCATCGGTAATGCTGTTACCCAGGAAAACAACCTCATTTTTTGTTTCCGGAAGAATCTCGAAAAGGGACTTGCGCTGGTCGTAGTAGGTTCCGAATTTGGAAACCTGAGCTACCGAAATAACTGAAATAAATAGAAATACAATTGAAATAAGTTGACGCATGGCAATAGAATTTTAAATGTAAAAAAATTACTTAGAGACCTTTGTTCAATCCTTTGAGTCCTTTGTGGTTAAAAATTA
>CAIUUO010000089.1 GCA_903902325.1 uncultured Bacteroidia bacterium | reverse complement strand
TTATTTTATGAAAAAACTTTTGTACATCTTGATGTTGAGCTATTTTGTTATTTCAAATTTGAATGCTCATGCACAAAGTGATCCCGTAGTAAAAAATATTATTAAAATTGGAAAATCAGATAACCAGACCATGCAACATCTGGATATTTTGTGCAATCGGTTTGGTGGGCGGCTTATCGGATCCGATGCTTATGAAAATGCCGGAGAATGGGTAGCCAGCCAGTTTAAAGCCTGGGGAATGCAGGTGGAGATGGACGAAGCGGGTACTGTACCCGTTGGTTTCAACCGTGGTCCCTGGTTTGGAAAGCTACTTAGCGAAAATGGGATGGATCTGCATTTCGCAACTCCTTCATACACAGCAGGTACAAAAGGAGTTCAAACAGGCCACGTATTATTGGAACCAAAAACCCAGGCTGAATTTGACCGGATGAAGGGTCGTTTGAAAGGTGCATGGGTTCTTATCACCGGAAAAAGCGATGGGTGGCCAATTGATTTTTCAGAAATAGCAAATCAACGTCGTGCAAAAGTGATTGCAGAGAATATTGAAATCAAAAAACAAAATGATTCCATTGAAACTGAAAATAAAAAGGATGAAAAAGCAGTTATTAAAAAAGAATTAATTCCTCTGAAAGATGAACCTGCCTTATTTTATAAACAGATGAAAGATGCAGGTATTTTGGGAATTATTCAGGCTGCACCGGTTCCAATTCGTGCGCTTTACGATCGTAAGAATTTGGATAGTTTGAGCTTTGAAAAGCTTCCAACTCTGCCAGATATAAAACTGGATGAACATCAGTTTGCTTCAATAGAGCAAATGACAAAAGAACGTCGCAACTTTTTTCTTGAATTTGACATCCGCAACCATTTCAAACCCGGACCAGTTAAATATCACAATATTATAGGAATAATTCCCGGCACTAAATATCCTGATGAATATGTAATCATGGGTGGGCATCTGGATGCTTTTGATGTAGGGACAGGCGGAGTAGACGATGGCTCAGGAGCAACTCCTGCAATGGAAGCTGCCCGCTTAATTATGAAAGCAGGCGGAAAGCCAAAACGTACGATCTTGGTAGTGATGTGGGCAGGCGAAGAATTTGGTTTGTTAGGCTCACACAGCTGGGTCAATAGAAATAAAGCCAAGTTACCCAAAATATCCAATATGTTTAATCGTGATGGTGGCCCAACTGTACCCACGAGTCTAAGTGTTTCGGCTGCCATGTGGGATGATCTGGAAAAAATATCTGAACCTCTGAATTCAATTAATCCGGATTTTCCGTTTAAACTTAAAAAAAGAGAACCTCAACCCAAACCAAAGGTAGCTATGGGTACTGATGCCGGAACATTTGCAGTGGAAGGAGTTCCAACCATGACATTTGGAACCGAAGATCCAAAAGGTTATAATTTCAGTTATATGGAAATCTGGCATACGGAGCGCGATTTATACAATAAGAGTATATCTGAATATCAGGAGCATACCTCTATTGTTACTGCAATCGTGGTGTATGGAGTGGCCAGCTTAAATCATTTGTTATCCAGAGATGAGTATTTTACGAAAGATAAGGAAGAAAAAAAATAATTGCAGATTTTAATAAATTGAAAAATATATTTGTTATACATTGAGTTAAATATATTCAGGACCAGTCACCCCGACAGTTTTATACTGAAAATCTGTTAGTTGCATTTTTTACTGATTTAAGTATCCAAAAAAAATCAAGTTGTCTGTAAGGCAACTTTTTCTTTTTTACTGGCCTATCATTTTGATGAATCTCTTTTTGAGATCAGCCAAACTGTTCATACTTTTTAATCCTTATATTTATTGCTTCGGGATCATTCCATGACCAGAACTGGATTCATCCGGTAGGAGCATGGCTTACTTCATGACTAACAGGCTTTACCTTTTTTTGCTAAAATCGGACTTATGATAGGACAAAATTCTTTAATAACCGCGATTGCAAGACCTGTATGTGTGGCAGGTATTTGCCTTGCAGTAATACCTTCAACGGGTGTAGCAGCAGGAAAAATGAATGTGGTATTCCTGCTGGCAGATGACCTACGCTGGAATTCTCTGGGTTGCATGGGCAATTCAGTGGTCATCACACCAAACATCGATAAGTTGTCGCAGCAGGGTGTCCGTTTCAACAATGCCTGCGTAACCACCGCAATATGCATGGTCAGCCGGGCAACGATCCTTTCCGGGCAGTACATGAGCCGGCACCAGGTAACAAAATTCGGTGTTCAGTTGCAGGAAAAGATCTTGGAGGAAACCTATCCGGCCGTTTTGCGAAATGCCGGATACTGGACGGGGTATGTCGGTAAGTACGGCGTGGGTAAAATAGCTGAAAATCAATTTGATTACAGCGTTGAGTACGAAGGCAAACACTGGTTGCCGGATGGACAGGGTGATTCTATCCAGGTAACGGCGAAGAATGAAAGGGATGCACTCTATTTTCTGAAGAACAGACCCAGGGATAAACCTTTTCTCCTTACTGTCGGTTTTTTTGCCCCGCATGCTGAAGATAAACACCCGGATCAGTACCGGTACCAGCCGTCCAGTGAGAAATATTACCAGAATGTGGCGATTCCAATTCCCCAAACGGCCACAGAGCAAGCCTTGAAAGCGCTCCCTCCCTTTATCCGCAGTGAAGAGAACGAGGGCCGCAACAGATGGCACTGGAGATTTGACACACCCGAAAAGTATCAGAAGTACATGAAAGCCTATTACCGGATGGTCACCGAGGTGGATATGGCCATTGGTGCAATAGTGGATGAGCTTAAGAATCAGGGTGTTTATGAAAATACGCTCATCATCGTGATGGGTGACAACGGCTATTTCCAGTCAGACCATCAGCTTGCCGACAAGTGGTATCCCTACGAACAGGCGATCCGGGTACCCCTGATCGTTGTTGATCCCAGGCTTCCGGCAGGTAAAAGGAATGTTTCGAACGATGAATTTGTGCTGAATATTGATCTAGCTCCAACGATTATATATGCTGCTGGCGCTTCCATTCCGAAGGAGGTGCAGGGACTTGATTTTTCAGCTTTGTACCTGGGTACGAAAAAAAGCGACTGGCGCCAGGAATTCTATTACGAACATCCCATCGTGACCAGCAGGACATTCATCCCTTCCTCCGAAGCGCTGGTGACGCACCACAACAAGTACATTTATTGGCCTGATTACGAGTTTGAGGAATATTTCGACCTGAAAAGGGATCCGAACGAACTCCATAACAGCATTTCAAATCCGAATGACCAAAAAGAGATTAAGGCCATGAAAAAACGTTTTGCTGAGTTGAAGCAAAAAGTAAAGTAGACTGCAAACTTCGGTCAATCTGACCACCTTCTGCCGATTTAAATTGACCATGTGTTGCTGATTCAAATTGACCACCTTCTGCCGGTGCAAATTGACCACCATGGTTACCCTCCAAAAACATCCAATTTTTCATGTCAGGATTA
>CAIUUO010000088.1 GCA_903902325.1 uncultured Bacteroidia bacterium | reverse complement strand
TGAGAAAATGGGTTTTGAACCTATTGCTCCTTTTCTGAAAGAGATTGATCAAATCTCCAGTGTTGACGGTGTGCAACAGGCCATCAGCCGTTTTCATCAAGGCGGAATGTCGCCATTGTTTGGCATCTATGGCTCTGCCGATGCACGTAACAGCTCCATGGTCATTGCACAGCTTACACAGGGAGGCATGGGAATGCCCGACAGGGATTATTACCTGAAGGAGGACCCGAGGTCTGCAGATCTGCGTGCCAAATATGTAGCCTACATGACTACCATGTTTAAGCTGATCGGATACGATGAAGCAACTTCTGCACAAAATGCACAGAAAGTGATGGCTTTGGAAACCCAATTGGCCAAGGCATCCATGTCTCGTCTCGAAAGACGCGATCCAAACAAAACGTACAACAAAGTAACTACTGAAGAGTTGGTGAAATTGTCACCTGTATTTAACTGGAACCGCTTTTTTACGGATCTGGGAATCGGCAATCCGGGTACCATCAACCTGAACCAGCCGGAATTTGTGAAGGAGATCAGTACCGTCCTGACTAGCACACCTGTCGAAGACTGGAAACTGTACTTCAAATGGAACCTGATCAACGGAACGGCCTCCTATCTTTCATCTGATTTTGTGAAGGCCAACTTCGATTTCTATGGCAAAGCCATGACAGGCACAGATGTGATGCGTCCCCGCTGGAAAAGAGTACTTGGAGAGACAAGCGGCTCCTTGAGCGAAGCTCTGGGACAGTTGTATGTGAAGGCTTATTTCCCGCAGGAAGCCAAGGACAGGATGATCAAACTGGTTGCCAACCTGAAGATTGCATTGGGTGAAAGGATTCAGAACCTGGAATGGATGAGCCCCGAGACCAAGCAAAAGGCAATGGACAAACTGGCCGCCATCAATGTAAAGATTGGTTACCCCGACAAATGGAGGGATTATTCGGCACTCGAAATCAAGGACGATGCCTACGTGCTGAATGTCATGCGTGCCGATAAGTTCAATACCGAATACAACCTTAACAAGATCAACAAACCAGTAGATAAAACGGAGTGGGGCATGTCACCTCAGACCGTTAACGCTTACTACAGTCCTACCAACAACGAAATTGTATTCCCGGCAGCCATCCTGCAACCACCGTTCTTCTTCAAGGATGGAGATGATGCAGTGAACTACGGTGCCATCGGTGTTGTCATCGGACATGAAATGACCCACGGTTTTGACGATCAGGGCCGCAAATTTGACAAGGCCGGCAACCTGACAGACTGGTGGACGCCCGAAGATGCCAAACGCTTCGACGAACGTGCCAAAGTACTCGTTGAAGAGTTCAACAGTTTTGTTGTGTTGGATTCCATTCACGCAGACGGACAGCTATGTTTGGGTGAAAATATTGCCGACCTTGGTGGTTTGAACATTTCGCACCAGGCATTCCTGAAAGCCAATACTCAAACCGCTGCCATCGACGGTTTCACTCCTGAACAGAGATTCTACCTTGCTTATGCACATGTTTGGGCTCAAAACACCAGGGATAAGGAGATTCTTCGCCGCACCAAGGAAGATGTTCACTCGCTGGGCCGCTTCAGGGTACTGGGACCACTTCAGAACATCCCTGAATTCTATGCCGCATTCGATGTAAAACCTGGACAGGCCATGTATTTGGCACCTGAGAAACGGGCGAAGATCTGGTAAAAGATAATTAAAGATTAAAAATTACAAATTAAAGATTGGGGGCAGATTGTCCTCAATTTTTATTTTGTAAGTTACTCATCGTTGACAATCTGATTTTTGCAATGATTCTCTTCAATGTTTCAATTTCGGATAAAAGAGTTGCTGATTCTATGTCATTAAGATAGTTGGTTTTCTTTAGAAGTCGTAACCAGTAATTTGTTTCTCTCGCCTCTTTGTATGAAATCGACAATTTAGTTAAAAATTCTGCTTTAGACTGTGCACCAATCGCCTCTTCTACATTGGCTCCAATAGAGGTTCCACTTTTAAGCAGTTGCTTGGATAGCACAAATTCCTTCTGCTCAAAGGAGAGATATTTGTATACATTCACTATCCTAACCGCAAAATCGAAACTTTTTTCCTGAATTAAATTATACTGCTTCATATTTCAATTTTTAGTTGTATATAAGTTACAGTATTTCAATATAAATCACGAATTATTCGCTAATAAAAATTGTGAAATCAACTAATCTCTCCAATTAGGATTTCATTTGTAATTTTTAATCTGTAATTCTTAATAGCTTGCTTTTCTGATTTGATAGATTTCCCCCCTCATCTCCTCCAGCTTCCCAATCAGCACATAGTATTTGTATTCGTAAACCGAATTCTTGTACAATATTTCCTTCTTCACCGGAGCGATGTAGGAAGTGGATCCATCCGAAGCCTCTTTCCCAACTACTCCGGAAAGTCCGGCCAGGAAATCAACACATATGGGATTATATACTGCCATTCCCCAACTGGAATCATCCGTAAATGCCATCCAGTTTTCGGATACATTTTTGTAGATTCCCCAGAATCCGCTGGAAAGGTTCACTACCTGAAGCTGCTGGACAGGCACCCCGGTAAAAGGAAGGCTTCCCTGGTACGTGTATAGGTTCTTGAGGGCTGAAACCGGATATACAGCAGGCAACTCCTGGTCACACAATATGCTGTCGCCATATATTTTGTCGGTACGATGGCAGGTCAGGCGGTTCCTGACCTCCAGCATATTCCCGTTCAGCGTCGTCCACTGCTCCATCTCTGCCTCAGCCGGTTTGTTGTTCATGTCCCACTGCATCGGGATGCACTTGACATACAGGGATGTTTTGGTTTGTTCGAAGCTGAGGATCTTTGCCCGGTTGCGAAATGCATCCCCTACCTGGATGGGGTTCCACGACCATGGCGACCACCTGGGGGACTGGCCTTCCGCCTGGCGGTTGAGGGATTTTCCGGCATAGTAGGATTGCTGGATATACCTTCCTTCATCGGCTATGTTCACCACACTCCGGGTGGACCCTGAAAGAGATAGGTAGGAGATGGCTCCGCCACGTGTCAGATCCAGCTTGAGGGTGAGAATGCCGTTGTCGGCAACCAGCTCTGAAGGAACATTTTTGTCCTCTGCTGGCAAGGTCTGACCCTTGCAACCCTGAGTAATCAATAACGTCAGTAGTATGAAATGAATTATTTTCATCTGGAAACCCAATTTGTCTATGATTTAAGATGTGGTAATTTAGAAACCTAAAAGCCAATGGCTAACAGCTAATTGCTAATCGCTTCATACAAAATCTCAATCGGATGCACCGCCTTCTTCCCAGTCCCATCCAGGATGTGATGCCTGCAGCTTGTTCCTGGAGCAGCCACCACCACCTCGTTCCCCAGACGAAGCAATTCGGGAAAAAGAACCAGGTTCCCGATTTTCATCGACAGGTCGTAATGCTCCTTTTCATATCCAAATGATCCTGCCATGCCACAGCATCCCGAAGGCACCTCCTGGACATGGTAATTTGCAGGTATAGAAAGCATTTTCTTCGTTGGCAGGGTTGAGGCAATGGCCTTCTGCTGGCAGTGTCCGTGAAGTTTGATGGAAAGCTCTTTTTTGGTGAAACTTTCTTCCGAAATATTTTCCTTTTCCAGCTCCCTTACCAGGAATTCGTCAATCATCAGGCTGTTACGGGCAATCCTCTTTGCCGCAATTTTCTCGTTTCCCCGCAGCAAATCAGGATATTCGTCCCTGAAAGTAAGGATGGCAGAAGGTTCAATGCCTACCAAAGGATGCGACTCATCAATTAGTGATTCAAAAATGGATACATTTTTGGCCGCAATTTTAGCCGTTTTCCGAACAAAACCTTTTGAGAGGAAAGTCCTGCCGCTCACCTCATGACTGACAACCAAAACCTCATATCCCAAATGGTTCAGTACCCTGATGGCCTTGATGCCAATCTCGGTATCGTTGTAATTGGTGAATTCATCCACGAAAAAGTAAAGACTGCCTTTTGGTTTTGAAATTCCGGCATTGAGCTGTGCAAGATTCTTCCTGCACCAGCTTCGCAAAGTTATTTTACCCAGACCCGGGATGCTTCTTTTTTGCGCAAACCCTGTCATCTTCTTCAGCGCTGAAGAGATAAAACGATTTCGAATAAACAGGTTGAAAACTGATGGAGAAGCAGATCCCAGTTTGTAGATTCCTGCAATATTGGCCACCAGTTTAGAGCGAAGGGGCGAACCCTCCCTGTCGTACTTGTGCTGCAGAAATTCGGCCTTGATTTTGGTCATGTCTACTCCCGACGGGCACTCTGATTTGCAACCTTTACAAGAAATGCACAAGTCGAGGATATCGTAAAGTTCCTTGCTGGTAAAGACTTCCTCAATATTCCTCGTCCGCAGGTAATCGTTCAGCAGGTTGGCCCGTGCCCTGGTCGTATCTTTCTCCTCCCTGGAAGCCATGTAGCTTGGGCACATGGTTCCGCCGATCAGTTCCGACTTGCGGCAGTCGCCTGAACCGTTGCACTTTTCGACATGACGAACGAACCCCAGCGAATCCGACCAATCGAAAAAAGTCACCGGTTCGGGGTCCTTGTCGCCGGGGTTGATCCGGAGGGAGCTGTCCATCGGCGGTGTGTTGACAATCTTGCCGGGATTAAAGAGATTACCTGGGTCCCAGGTCTTCTTTACCTGTTTGATCAGTTCAAAATTGTGGTCCCCGAGTATCACGGGAATAAATTCCCCCCGCAGCCTGCCGTCTCCATGTTCGCCACTGAGCGATCCGCGGTATTTTTTAACCAGGTGGGCTATCTCTGTTGCGACTGTCCGGAACAACTTGACCCCTTCGGGATCCTTGAGGTTGATGACCGGTCGGAGATGAAGCTCGCCGGTGGCAATGTGGGCGTGGTACACACATCTCAAACCATGACTGGCCATGATGGCTTTGAAATCGGCAATGTATCCGGATAAAACCTTAGGGTCAACTGCCGTATCCTCCACCAGCGAAACGGGTTTGGCATCACCGGGAATATTGGAGAGCAGTCCCAGTCCCGCTTTGCGCAGTGCCCACACTTTCTTGATGTCATCACCCGTCACCAGCGGAAAATGATAGCCCAATCCGGCTGCTCTCATTTCCTTTTCGAGCTCCTGCTGCAACAAAGTAATCTCCGCTTGTGTTTCCCTGGCCCATTCTACGATCAGGATTGCCCCTGGTTCACCTTCCACGAAGAACCTGTTTTTTCTTTGTTCAATGCTGTCGAGCGTGCATTTCAAAATCACATCATCGATGAGTTCAATGGCACCTGGTTTGTATTTGAGTATAATCAGATTTCCTGCCATGGCCTCTTCCAGCGTATGAAAATGAATGCAGACCAGTCCAACCACTTTGGGTGGGACTGGCACCAGATTCAGTTTGATTTCCGTGATGAAGAGCAAGGTTCCCTCAGAGCCAGCGATGAGTTTGCAGAAATTGAAATCTGCCTTGCTGTCCGAAAAGAGTGAATTGTGCATCAGTTCGTCCAATGCATAACCCGTGTTTCTCCTTCGGAGGGATTTGACAGGATACTCATTTTCAATCGTTCCCTGGTTTTCAGGATTGGAAAGGATTTGGTCAATCTGCTGGTAGAGTGCGTGTTCGAGCTCGTCACCCCTGGTTTTCTCCTTGAATTCCTCTGCCGTGAGCACCTTGAAACTGACTTCCGAACCGTCTGACAGAAATCCTGTCACTTCAAGCAGATGATCCCTTGTACTGCCATAAATAAGGGAGTGGGCGCCGCAGGCATTGTTGCCTACCATGCCGCCGATCATACATCTGTTGGAAGTGGAGGTTTCCGGTCCAAAAAAAAGACTGGATTGTTTCAGGTATAGGTTGAGTTCATCGAGTACGACTCCCGGCTCCAGCCTGACCCAGTTTTCTGTTTTGTTCACCTCCAGGATTCGGGTCATGGTGCGGGATACATCTACCACCACTCCATTCCCGACAACCTGTCCGGCAAGGGAAGTACCTGCTGTCCGTGGAATGATTCCCAAATGGTGCTTCCGGCAAAATAAAATAACCTGTAGGATATCATCTTTATCCTTCGGGAATACCACGGCAAGAGGTCGTTCTTTATAGGCTGAGGCATCTGTGGAATAAAGAATTAACGATGTGTGATCGGTCAGTATTTCCCCTTTCAGGCTCTTGTTTAATGTCGAAAAATCAATCATCTACCGCGAAGTTTTAAAAATAAATATGTAGATTTAACCAATAATTAGTCCCTATTTTAGTAATGATTAATTAAAAATTGAGGGTTGACAATTGATAATTGACAATTACTTAGGGCTATATTTGGGAAATATTTTGAAATAAGAACAATTTTGCAATACTTCATGACTTCCTGGTTACGAAGTTAGGAGAAAATCGATTAAACAAAACTAAAATAACTATGGCGTCAGAAGTGAATACCAGTTTTTTGAAAGATAGGCGGCTTGATCGCATCGCTACAGATATTCTTAGACCTGTTGGTGTTGACAGGGGTTTTTATATATGGATGGCCAGTCTTGGCACGCTTTTGCTGGTTTGTCTTTATGCCTATTTTATCCAGCTTGATAAAGGCTTGATCGTTACCGGATTAAGAGACTACGTGAGCTGGGGGATGTATATTTCCAATTTCGTCTTTTTTGTCGCCACTAGTTTGGTTGGGATGCTGATCAGTTCTGTACTTGGGATGATGGGGTATAAATGGATCAAGCCAATCGGGCGGATTGCGGAGATCATTGCCGTAGCTTTTTCAGCGGTAGCCGGTTTGGTGATTGTATCCGACATGGGACGCCCGGAACGGTTGCCTTATGTGTTCATGTACGGAAGGATCCAGTCACCGATCCTATGGGACGTTACCGTCGTGACGACTTACATGACCCTCAGTATTTTGCTTTATATATTAACAATGATTCCCGATATGGCCATCAGCAGGGGAAGGATTGGACATGCGCCTACCTGGCTGCAGAAAACCTACGAATTCCTTTCCTTCAATTTCAAGCATACTCCGGAACAATATAAAATCTTGCTGAAAGCCGTCCGCATTCTGCTTATCCTGATTGTACCGACAGCTTTTGCCATTCACACGGTCACATCCTGGTTGTTTGCCGTTACCACCCGACCCGGCTGGGACAGCACCATCTTCGGACCTTACTTCCTATCGGGGGCCTTTGTGGCAGGCTCAGCTGCAGTGATCATTTTGATGTTTTTCGTACGAAACAATTACAAACTGAACAGGTACATCACGCTGGAACATTTCGATAAAATGGGGAAATTACTCTTCCTTGTTTCCATTGTCTATTTCTATTTTAATTTGAATGAATACCTCGTTCCTGCATACAAGATGAAGACTTTTGAAGCCCGTCACCTGACTGAACTGTTTGTGGGGGAATTCGCTTTTATGTTCTGGAGTGTACAGTTGCTTGGATTGATTATTCCCATGATTCTGCTGTTATTTAAGCCAATGCGCAAACCGATGCCAATGCTGCTCATTGCGATTGTCGTTTTGATTGCTTCGTGGTTCAAGCGTCTTTTGATCGTAGTTCCAACGATGGAATCTCCTTTCCTTCCCAAACAGCACGTACCTGATGCCTGGATGGTTTATCATCCTACAATTGTGGAAACTGCCATCACCATTGGAACGATCACGTTGGCTGTCATGATTATCTCAGTCCTGATGAAGCTCTTTCCTGTCATTCCGATCTGGGAAGTGGCAGAAGAGGAAAGTGCACACCCCGACCAGCAACCGGTTGAGTAATGGATAGAAAAGCCAGTATGATAAGCAGATTCATTCTCATTGCCTTTCTTGGATTAAGCTCAGCTACACTTTGTGCCCAGACACCCTGGGAGGTTCCGGCAGATCGCAACATTAAGCTGAGCCAGACTGAGTTCGCCGATCAGAACCGAAATACGGGGAAAGATCTCTACATGACCAATTGCAAGTCATGTCACGGTGAACCCGGGAAAAACAATGCCATCAGGTTGGTGCCACAGCCTCCGGATCCGGCAACAGTGCAATTGCAGCAAAACAGTGACGGCGCACTGCAGTTCAAAATCAGCGAAGGACGCGGTCCAATGCCTTCCTTCAAGAATATACTCAGTTCAGCAGATATCTGGAACATCATCGCCTTCGTCAGGAGTTACAACAAGGATTACAAGCAGCAGATCGCAGTGAGACCAACCTTTGGCGGTGAGGTCTTTGATAAAGTTTCCATTCAACTATCACAGGAACAGGGCAAGACTTCTGTTGTTGCCATGGTGACCGGAGAAAGGGGAGGGTTGAAAAAACCCTTGGCCGGACTGGAGGTTAAGCTTTTCGTTCGATGTTATTTTGGTAATCTGATCGTGGATAAACCCATCGATACAGATGCCAATGGGAAAGTAAATTTCAATGTCCCCAATAACCTACCGGGAGATCCTACCGGGAAAGTGGCACTTTTTGCACAGTTGTCCAATGAGGAATTATTCGGTTTGGTCAAAACGGAAGCTGTCATGACCATCGGTATTCCTACCAGCAAGCCTCCACTGAATGAACCCCGCGCCCTGTGGAATGTAGTTCAGAAAACTCCACTTTGGCTTTTATTCACGTATATCATCTGTGTACTGGCAGTTTGGGGATTGATTTTTGTGGTGCTGTTCAAACTAAAAACCATTTTTGAACTAGGCAAGGCGGTTCGGGTGGACGACTAGGACGAATGGGATGAGCGGACGACCAGGATGAAGGAAGGGGCGAGTGGGAGAGGGAGTGAAATCGACTCCCGAAATTTCAAGATTCCAGATAATTTCATTTTGCGAACCGATAGGTACGCAGCATACAACGTATCTGTCAATTGCAATCACAATTACCTGATTTGATTCGAACTTGGCCAAACCAATTTGAACCCCTTTTTTATTTTATCCGTATCTAACTATTTCCGTTTATTTCAAGGTATTTCCATTTATTTCAAGGTATTTCCATTTATTTCAAGGTATTTCCATTTATTTCAAAGTATTTCCATTTATTTCACGGTATTACTTCCTAAAATGATTGTAACCAAAAGGACCAATTCCACCGATGCAGCATTCCAGGCTCTTGTTAGTGAACTGGATGCTGAATTGAAAATCCGCGACGGGGATGAACATTCGTTTTACGCCCAGTTTAACAAAATTGATAAAATCAGGCATGTTGTTCTGGCTTTCGATGGGGATTTGCCTATTGGTTGCGGAGCAGTCAAACATTATTCGCCTGATACCATGGAAATCAAGCGCATGTTTGTTCACAAGGACATGCGGGGAAAAGGAGTTGTATCTGTTGTATTGCAAGAGTTGGAAACCTGGTGCTGGGAACTTGGTTATACAAGATGTATCCTTGAAACAGGGATCAAACAACCGGATGCTATCAGGTTGTACGAAAAAAATAATTACAGTACTATTCCGAATTTCGGACAGTACGAAAATGCCAAAAATAGTGTTTGTTTTGAAAAGAATTTAAAAAACTCAGTTTAATGAAAAAAATTCTCGTCCTTTTTCTCCTGGTAATTTCTATTCTGAATAATGTTGCGGCACAAAGCAATCAGGACTCTACATGGATCAGGAACAACTATATAAAAAAGGAAGTCTACATCCCGATGCGCGACGGAGTCAGGCTTTTTACCTCCTTCTACATTCCAAAGGACAGTACAGAGAAGCATCCTGTGCTGATGTCGCGGACTCCCTATTCATGTTCACCTTACGGGGAAGATAAGTGGAATTCATACTGGAACAGCTATTATAAGAATTATATGCGCGAAGGTTACATCCTGGTCAAGCAGGACGTACGCGGAAAATGGATGAGTGAAGGGGAGTTTGTTGATGTGCGTCCCTTCAATCCTGACAAGAAAACACCACAGGATGTTGATGAAGCAAGCGATTCCTATGATACAATCGATTGGATCATCAAAAATATCAGGAATAATAATCAGCGTGTGGGGGTTTTGGGTACTTCCTATCCGGGCTTTTATTCGACAATGGCCGCTTTGAGCGGACATCCTGCATTAAAAGCCGTCAGCCCCCAGGCACCTGTGACGGATTGGTTTATGGGAGACGACTTCCATCACAATGGTGCTTTCTTTCAAATGGATGGATTTACATTTTATTCAGGTTTTGGCAAGCCACGTCCAAAGCCTGTCTCTTCCATGCCCAGGTCCGGTTATAATTACCGGACACGCGACAACTATAAGTTTTACCTTGAGGCCGCAACATTGCCAAAATTGACAGAACTGATAGGAGACAGCATCGCTTTCTGGAAACAGGTTTACCAGCATCCAAATTACGATGCCTGGTGGAAAGGAAGGAACGTAAGGAATTTTGTGGATAAAATCCCTGACTGGACTGCAACGTTGGTCGTTGGCGGATTGTTCGATGCAGAGGATTGTTACGGTACCTGGCACACCTATCAGGCTATAGAAAAAAGTGCAAAAAACAACAATAAAATCGTCATGGGTCCTTGGTCGCACGGTCAGTGGAATGGCAGCGATGGCAGCAAATTGGGCAATGTCAGATTCGGCAGCAACACGGCTGCCTGGTACCAGAACGAAATAGAAATTCCGTTCTTTAATTATTATCTGAAGGACCAGGGCACTGAAAGTCACTTGGCAGAAGCCACAGTTTTTTTCACTGGAGAGAATAAATGGAAAGAATTTAAGAAGTGGCCTCCGGAAGGTAAAACAGATAAACCATTGTATCTGCAACCCAACGGAAAATTGAGTTGGGAGAAGCCTGGAAACACGCATGGTTTTAGTGAGTATGTCAGCGATCCTGCGAAACCTGTGCCTTACACAGAGGATGTTCATTTTTACCGCACTACGTCCTATATGACAGATGACCAGCGATTTGCTGCCCGAAGGCCGGACGTTCTGGTTTTCCAGACGGATGTCCTGACTGAAGATGTAATGCTTGGAGGTCCGCTAATTGCCGATTTGCGTGTGAGTATAACAGGAACTGATGCGGATTTTGTAGTTAAGCTGATTGATGTTTTCCCGGAAGGGTTCAGTTACGGAGACGAGCGATTCTCCCGGCGTTCCCAGCCCCAGGGTTATTTGATGGATTCCTATCAGATGCTGGTCCGGGGAGAGATTATGCGCGGTAAATACCGCAACAGTTTTGAGAATCCTGCACCTTTCAAGCCCGGAACTATCGAACATGTCAGGTTTGAATTGCCTGATATAGCACATACATTTCAGAAGGGTCACCGCGTGATGGTACAGGTTCAGAGCAGCTGGTTTCCGCTTGCTGACAGGAATCCTCAAAAATTCATGAATATCTATGAAGCCAAAGAAAATGATTTTCAGAAGACGACGATCCGCATCTATCACGAAGTTCAAAACAGCAGTCAGATCATTCTGCCGGTACTAAAATAATGAAAGCAGCCTCACTGAAGGAAATCAAAACAGAAATTAATTCGCTGCATCCGAAGCGGATACAAGAGCTCTGTCTGCATTTGGCCAGGTTCAGGAAGGAGAATAAGGAATTGCTTTCCTATCTCTTGTTTGAGGCAGGCGATGAAATGACCTACGTGAGAGAAATAAAGTCTGAACTGGATAATCTTTTTGGTGAAGTCAAAAAAAGCAGCGGCTATCTGGCGAAAAAAAGCATCCGAAAAATACTTGGATCTGCCAATAAGTACATCAAATATTCGGGTTTAAAACAGACTGAAGTTGAAATACTAATTCACTTTTGCAAAAAACTCAGAAAATCTGGTATCCCTTTGCCCGAAAACAGTGCCCTTGGAAACCTCTATTTCAGACAAATAAAAAAAATCAACAAAGCGCTTTCATCGCTTCATGAAGATTTGCAGTTTGATTATGCAGAGGAGATGCGGCTACTAAACTGAGCATTTTTCGAATATTCAAACAAACAAATCTAATATACTGATATTCAATTAAATGCAATTTGGAATTAATTAAATTGTTTTTATCTTCGCCTCGGATTTAATTTATATTTATATCCTTCTGAATTAGTAAAGGAAAACTCTGTTCCTTCAGGCAAAGATGACATTGGTAAGAATATTTTGATATAGTACTAAACTTTCAAATTTAAATTATGAAAAAATTAATTGTTACGGCGGGTTTGTTTATGTGCTTTGGAGTAGTTTTTGCAGGTGGACTGCTTACAAACGGGAATCAGAGTGCGCAGTATATCAGGATGTTATCTCGGAATGCATCCACAGATTATGATGCTGTATATTTTAATCCGGCAGGTTTGATGAAACTGGAAAATGGGTTTTTTATTTCTGTGCAAAGCCAGACTCTTTTTCAAACCAAGACCATCACAAGCGGCTATCCTTATTTGAATTCATCCACCTACGATGGAAAAGTAACAGTGCCTGTTTTCCCCACAGCCTTTGCCATCTATAAAATGGATAAGTTTGCTTTTTCATTGGGATTTGGCCCGAACAGTGGCGGTGGAAGTGCCGAGTATGCTACGGGTCTGCCATCCTTTGAGAAAACAATTTCCAGTCTTGTTCCGGGTCTTGCCGGACTTGCAAAGCTTGGTCAAAGTATCACCAATTATAAGACCGATATTTCTTTTAAAGGCGAGTCGGTTTTTTGGGGAATCCAGGGTGGAGTCACATACAAGCTCAATGAAATGTTCTCAGTTTACGGGGGTGCCCGCTATGTGCCTGCTACGAATACCTATACTGGTTATATTCAGAATATTCAATTGAAGGTGAACGGCACGTTTAAAAATGCGGCAACTTATCTGACCAGCGAAATTGCTCCAGCATTGACGAGCCAGGCAAGTCAGTCTACAGGTGCTGCCACCATGGTACAGCCTTTGATTTCCGGAGGAGCCGGCACATTAACCCTTGCGCAGGCAAACGGGGCGGGTTTAATTTCCGCCGCACAACGCGCTCAACTGGAAGGTGGTTTGCTTAGTTTAGGCGCAACACAGGCACAAATCAATGCAATGCCTATCACATCGGTTCAGGCAACTTACACGGCCGGTGCTGCAACACTAAACGGCCAGGCTGCACAAATGACTGCCACAGGAGCCCAGTTAAAGGATAAATCAGTAGATGTTAAACAGACTGGTACAGGAATCACTCCAATTATCGGGGTTAATATTACACCAGTAGCAGGTTTGAATATCGGGATTAAATATGAGTTCAAAACTAAACTGACACTTACAAATGCTACAGCTGTCGATGGAACCGGCATGTTCCCAAATGGCGCACAATCATCAAGTGACATCCCTGCCCTGTTTTCAATTGGTGCAGATTACAAAGTGACCAAGGATTTTGATTTTTCTGTATCCTACAACAATTACAACGACAAAGGAGTTGACTGGGGCAATAATATCTATGGTGAACCACGTACCATTGACCACAATGCATGGGAATTGGCCATCGGTGGGCAGCATACTATCTGCAAGGGATTGGCCATCAGTCTGGGATATCTTCATACGGAAATGGGAGTTTCTCAGCAATTCAATAGTGATTTCAGTTATTACAGCAATTCAAACACATTTGGAGGTGGTTTTCAGATTAAGCCGATGGCCAATCTGACTGTCGATCTCGGAATGCTTTTCACCAATTACCAGACAGCGTCAAAACCTTTCAAGGACGCCAATGCTGCAGTAGGAAATTATGTTGAAATGTACGATAAGCACAATTTGGGATTTGCCATCGGTCTGGGTTACCATTTTGGAGGCAAATAGAAATCAGTCAGTTAAGACATTCAATATTGGGAAAAGCCTGCGATTTATTTCGCAGGCTTTTCCATTTTTTGTCGTCCAAATCGGGGAAAGAAATTTATAGTGTAAATCAGGGAATCTGTCAATATTTCTTGAGAGTCCTTTACTCTGCAACAAACAACTCCGTAGCAGCTGAAATTTGTTCAGGCTTTCCCAGAAGATATGCTACATCACCGTCGCAAAAGACGAGGGTAGGTTTGGGATGATCGATCACTTTTTGTTCGCGCTTCAGTGCCACCAGCGTAACTCCATAAAGTTGCCTTAACTGGCTTTCCGAAAGAGATTTTCCGATGATGACAGATCCGCTCGTTACCTCCATGGGAATAATTTCGATGTCTGGAATATCTTTTGAAATATTGAATCTGGTATTGGAGTTTTCTTCCAGGAAAATCCCGTAATGATCGTTTCTGATCCTGTCGACGGCCAGATCGATCTCCTGACGTGGAAGCAGGAAATTTACCATCACTCGTTCAAACAGATCAATAGCTGTCTCAAATTCTTCTGGGATCACCTGCGTTGCACCAATATTGTACAAAGCTTCAATATCTTCGATAACCCGTGTCCGGACAACTATGGATGCATGTTTGTTGAGTTGCCTGATTTTACTGATGATGACTTTCAAAACATCCAGTTTCCCGATTGAAATAACAACCACATGCGCTTGTGCGACATGCGCCATTTGCAGGATAGGCAGGTTGAAGGCATCTCCGTAAACCACTGTTTCCCCCATTTCCTGTCGCTGACGGGCAATTTCCGGATCAAAAATAATGGAAACATAGGGGAGATTGTTGAATTTGGCCATCCTGGAAAGATTTAGTGCCCTGGAATCTTTTCCAATCAGCACAAGATGGTTTTGCAGATCAGGAATTTCTATCTGCGTAAGGGGAAAGAGCCCGTCAATCATAAACTTGGGAATGGGAAGCCTTAGAAGTAGATTGGTAATCGTAGAACCCAACATGATAAAAAACGGAGAAATCGACATGGTAATGATCGCTACCGCGAGAAAAACCTGGTAATAGTAGTTGTCAAGGATGGCATAATCTTTACCCAGTTTGGCGAGGATAAATGAGAATTCTCCAACCTGACTGAGTGCAATTCCTACAAGCACAGTTCCCCGAAATGTGTGGCCCAGCAAAAAGGCGGTGAAGGCTCCAATGGTGTATTTAATGAGAACAACTGCGATGACTGTAACCAGAATGACTGTAAAATGTTCTGCCAGAAAATTCAAATCCAGCAACATGCCGATCGAGACAAAAAAGAAACTGGTAAAGGTATCCCGGAAGGTGATCAGGTTGCCGAAGGCATTGTGACTGTATTCTGATTCCGAGATCATCAAGCCTGCAAGAAAGGCTCCAAATGCCAACGGCATTCCCATCTGATAGGTAAATAGGGCAACCGAAAGGCAAATCAGCAAGACAATCATCATGAAAAGCTCCTGATTTCTGGTAAGCGCAATCTGATGGAGCAATTTTGGCATCAGCCAGCGGTTGCCGACATATAGGCATCCGATGATGATTACGGATTTCATTGCCAGGAGTGAAAGCTGACCGTTGTAATCTATTTGTCCGCCACCGAGGAATGGTGTGAAGAGCATAAGCGGAACTAGAACAACGTCCTGGAAAATCAAAATGCCCAGCACCGTCCTGCCATAATTCGATGTGATTTCTGACCGGTCCTGCAATATCTTCAGAACCACAGCCGTACTGCTCAAAGCGATCAGGAAACCAATGAAAAGGGAGGTTTTCCAGTTGAGATGGTAGGCATGTGTCAGTAATGTAGTAACGAGTGTTGTAAGTGAGAGCTGAAGAAATCCTCCGAGGAATACCCTCCGTCGGATCTTGTAAAGATGGTTCAGCGAGAACTCCATCCCGATCATGAATAGAAGCAGTACAACACCAATCTCCGCCATCAGTTCTATCTCGAGCGGAGATTTGATGAAACCCATCAGTTTTGGTCCGACAATCACTCCGGTTAGTAAATAGCCGATGATGGTTGGGACTTTAATCCTGGTAAACAAATAGTTGACCAGTGATGAAAGTGCAAAAATGATGACTATGTCCTTTAAAACTGAAAATTCCATCTAAAGAAGGATAAAGGATAAAGGATAAAGGCAAAAGTACTGGACTCCGAAAAATTGTACGTCTTGCTTTGAGTTATCAGTTATATACAAATATTGATCAATGCGTTCCCTACTTTATCCTTTATCCTTTATCCTTTATCCTTTATTCTCCGGTTCTCCGGTCAATCAGGTAATGGTTTCGTTCCGTTGAAGATCTGGAAATTAGCTCACCCAGAAATCCTGCAAGGAAAAGCTGAGTGCCTAAAATCATGGAGGTGAGTGCGATGTAAAAATAGGGGCTCTGGGTAACACGTTCCAGAAGATTGCCATTAAGTTGCTCGTAAATCTTGTAGCCACCCAACCAGGCAACGGCCATAAACCCGAACAGAAACATTAATGAGCCAAGAGTTCCGAAAAGATGCATTGGTCGTTTGCCGAAGCGCGAAATAAAAGAGATCGACATAAGGTCAAGATATCCTGTAATCAAACGGCTCAATCCAAATTTTGTAACGCCATATTTGCGTGCCTGATGCCTGACAACCAACTCTCCGATGTTTGTGAAGCCGGCCTGTTTGGCAATATAGGGGATATAGCGGTGCATTTCGCCATATACTTCAATACTCTTGACAACTTCGTTGCGATAGGCCTTTAAACCGCAATTAAAGTCATGCAATTTGATCCCTGACACCTTACTGACCGTAGCGTTGTACAATTTACTGGGTAATCTCTTGGAAAGAGGATCATAGCGTTTTTTTTTCCATCCTGAAACCAGATCATACCCCTCCTCTTTGATCATCCTGTACAATTCGGGTATTTCTTCCGGACTATCCTGGAGGTCGGCATCCATGGTTACCACAACATCGCCTCTGGCTTCGATAAATCCAGTATACAAAGCAGCGGATTTTCCGTAATTTCTCCTGAAATGCACCCCTTTCACGGCAGGACTGATCGTAGACTGATCCTCAATCCATTTCCATGAACCGTCGTTGCTGCCATCATCAATGAACAATATTTCATAGGAAAAATGCCCTGCTTTCATGACCCGGTCGATCCAGGCATTCAACTCGGGCAGCGATTCCACTTCATTGTACAATGGAACGACAACTGAGATATCCATGAGTAAAAATTATATTCGACTGCGACAAATTATTGTTCTTCATCATCATATCCTTCTTCCTGGTCAACCCCATAAAATGGATCTTCGGGCTCCTTTTTTAAAAAGATTGCCAGTATCAGTGAAAAAAGGAATCCCATTAATGTGATACCAAATACCTGGCCAAATGACAATAAAGCGGGAGTAAGGAATTTTTTCTGCATACTCAGCATGCTTTCAACGGCATCATCCTTGTAACCGCTTGCCAGTAATTTTTCCTCCATGGAGGCCAGCAACTTATCGATTAATCCAGGTTCGATATATTTGTAAAGGATGTAGGTGAAGAAGGCAAGAATAACAGACCCGAACAATGACACCAATGTACCAAGTCCAAGTGCCTTTGAATAGGGAAGTCCTTCTTCTGAATTCAGTTTGGCATAAGTCCACATGGCAAACCCAGTTCCACCGATCATAATCGCATAACTGAGAATACCTGATACATTAGAAAACGGATCCCCAATGATGTAGAATACCAGAATGTTGAGAACAAGTGCAAGTCCCAGATAAAGGCCATGCATCATGGCAAAATAATTTACAGAGTGGTGTTCGTGTTCCATACCAAATGAGTTTTGAATCAAAGTGAAGAACAAATATATTCTAAATTTAGCAAA
Source organism: uncultured Bacteroidia bacterium (assembly GCA_903902325.1). Taxonomy (GTDB): domain Bacteria; phylum Bacteroidota; class Bacteroidia; order Bacteroidales; family Prolixibacteraceae; genus CAINVV01. Next base: position 317 of record CAIUUO010000088.1, on the reverse strand, counting down.
ACCTTTCCATTGTGATAAAAAGTAAACATTTTTTTATTTTCATAAGTAACTGTAAACTATAACAGTGTATTCAAGAAGTCAAAAAAAGCAACTTGATTTTTTTTTTTGTTTGGTACAAAACGATTTTTTCCTACTTTTGCGGCGGGTAAGTCCTGCACGATCAGCTCCTGTCGAACTCCCCCAGGGTCGGAAGACAGCAAGGGTAGATGGTCGCAGCGGTGCGATGCAGGTAGCTTACCCACTTGCCGAATTAGCTCAGTTGGCCAGAGCACGTGATTTGTAATCTCGGGGTCGTCAGTTCGAATCTGACATTCGGC
>CAIUUO010000087.1 GCA_903902325.1 uncultured Bacteroidia bacterium | reverse complement strand
CTTTACAAAAAATGGCCATTTCAAATGGTACAGCCGCCCGGTTGGGCGGCTCTTGCAGGAAATCCGCGATGCAATCGCGCGGGAGCAGAGCCCTTAGTGGTCAATTATTAATTTATGACATCTCTTCTTATTACATTTCTGTGATCTCGAACACCGAACTTGTCAATGCTTCAGACCCTGAAACGCTTAACCCAACCTTCATGAGGTAATCACCACTAAAGGTTTTTCCCTGGAAGGGGAATTTTGATTTGGTATCCGGAAAAAGATTGATCTCTTCAATCTTGTATTTCTTCGACTCATCCAAACCACGCAACTTAACCGTGTTGAAAGCCTCCCTGAACCTTGAATTCAGGTTATAGCTGAACAATATGGCTTTCGATTTGGCATAATTGACATACATTGCCACAGCCCTGTTGCCCTCATAGGGAGAGACCAGTCTGAACATGTTCCCATACCAGACAACGTCGCTGATCCTTTTGTAGTTGACTACCGCATCCTGGCTGAATTTCAATTCCTTGTCATTCAGGTGTGCAATCTGGATGTCGTAACCCATCTTTCCCATCATGGCAACATCCGTCCTGAATTTAATGGATTGCTTGCCCCACGAGGTAATGTGGTTACAAGTCGCTATGGCAGGCATGTAGTAGGAATAACCCCACTGGATAAAGACTCTTTCAAGCGGATCGGTATTGTCGCTGGCCCAGAATTCCGTAAAATAGCTCAATCCGCGGTAGTCGATCCTTCCGCCTCCGCCTGAACAAAGCATGATGGGCAAATGGGGATATTTGGCGCGCACCCTGTCAAGTATTTTGTACCAAGCCTGAGTATATTCAATGTAGATAGCAGACTGGTTATCTTTCAAATAGGGAGAATAGGAACTGGTCATAGGTCTGTTACAATCCCATTTCATGTAGGCGATGCCGGGGTTTTCAGTCATCAGGTTATCCAGAACTCCGAACACGAAATCCTGCACCTTTGGATTGGGCAAATCAAGTACGAGTTGGTTGCGCGAATAATTTTCCGGACGATTCGGGAGCTTGATGATCCAGTCGGGATGTTTTTCGTACAATTCACTCTTTGGATTGACCATTTCGGGCTCAATCCAGATTCCGAATTTGACACCCTGTTTCTCTGCTTCCTTCACCAGAATTCCGACTCCGTTCGGAAGTTTTGTTTTGTTGGGCTCCCAGTCGCCGAGCGATGATTTATCGTTGTTCCGGGGATATTTGTTGGCAAACCAACCATCATCCAGCAAAAATAGGTCGACACCCAGTTTTTTGGTATCCGCGATCATCCCTGTCAGTTTCTGCTCATTGAAATCGAAGAAGGTCGTTTCCCAGTTGTTGAGCAGGGTCATACGAGGTTTGTCGCCATCCAGCAGTGCGTATTTGCGAGCCCATTTCTGCAGGTTCTGACTTGTTGTTTCCTTGCCGGAATTGCTGTAGGTAAATACGAAAGTTGGAGTTGTAAAGATTTTACCGGGTGCCAGTTTGTATTCCGAAGCATATGGATTAATTCCGGAAATCACACGCAGCGAGTTGTTGTTGTCGAGTTCAAAGCTGAACTTGAAATTGCCTGTCCAGGCAAGGGTCCCTGCCAATACTTCGCCTGTGTTTTCATCGGCTGGCTTGTTGAGCGCGAGCATGAAGAAGGGCGTCTGGTAAACATCGGCACGGGTTCCCAGTTTGCTGTCAATCACCTTGATGCCGGAGGTCAGCTGACTTTCTTCCATCCGCATCTCTTTGGCCCAATCCGCGTGGAACTGGGTGAGCCAGTAAGATTTTGCATCAAAATGAAGCATGCTTGATGCAAAGATTGCCAGCGTGATCGGCAGTTTCTCCTGGTGACTGATTTCCGTCCATTGCTCAATGACATCTTCCCTGGCATAAGCCTTAAAGTGCATATTCACTTCAAAAGGATATTGCGGATCCTTCATCCGGATAATCGTTTCTGTTATGTATTCATCCAATTTTTTGGCTTCACTGCTGACAAATTTCAACTCGATGGATGGATTCCCGTCGTTATGGGTGGTCCGGATCGCAGATTCGAAAAGGTCGCTCGTTCCGAATGGGATATACATTTCATGTTGCATGCCTTTCGCATTGAACAGTTCGGCATTGTTTCCAAGCCTTTCGCCAAGATAGACCTGGTTCACCTTTTGGTCCTTGTCAACGGTATAGACCAGTTCATTCTTTTGGGTTTGGATGGAAATGGCCTGATCTGTTTGCGCCGTTACAGCATAAGCAGAAACTACCAGCAATAGGATACCTGCAATTAATTTCATGTTTAAAATATTGATTAGTCCATTATAAAAAATTCATAAAATTCTCACGCAAAGAGCGCAAAGGAATACACAAAGGACGCAAAAAAGAGCGTCCAATACTTTGCGTATTTTGCGAATTCCTTTGCGTCCTCCTAAATAACTCTTTTTTAACTTACCGACAATCATTTTCAATCCTTGCGATTTGTTTTGAGGTTGGAGTGTCATTACTTCCGATCACTTTGCGCGAAACCATTGGCAATTTAATGAAACACTTGAATTTAAATCTACTACATTTCATTGTCTTGTAACTTAGGTGTGATTTACAATTATATGATTTACATAAAATCTGCAATAAATTTTTAAATTCCCCATACTTGGTTATGCCATAGCTTTCATTCTTAAAGGTAGCGGCAGAGCCGCCAAATATTTGTAGCAAAAAGCTTATTGATAGCGGTGAAAGGTGCAGCGCACCGGGATATTTATTCCCACCCCACATCATCGAAAAATTCGAATACATATTCATCTTTGAATTCAATTTCATTCTTAAGGAGCATTTCCAAATATTCTTCCCTGAATGATTTTTTCTGATGATGGATCTCCTGGTTTATGATGTATTTTACAACTGCATCAATTTGAGAATGAGAGCAGGTGAATGCCCCATAACCTTTTTGCCATTCAAATTTGAATTTTGATAAGTTTCCCGTTTTGATCCATGCATTGCTTGAAGTTTTTATTTCTTCAACTAAATCGGGAATTAGTTGACAGATATAGTAGCCTATAAAAATATGGATATGGTCGGGCATGGCATTTATGGCCAATAGTTTGTGTTTGTGATTTTGCACAATGCCGGTTATATACTTTTCTAATTCATTTTTCCATGATTTTTTTATCAGGGCATCTCTGTTTTTTACAGCAAATACGAGTTGAAAATAGCATTGTGTGTACGTGTTTGCCATGATGAAAAATATTACGGTGCGATGCACCTTCTGCGTGTATTACATGATCAAAGCTACAAATATGATCGGTGCGCTGCACCTTTTTCAGATTAGGTGAATAGAAATTTTTAATTCCATCTTTGCCACCTTATAGGTATTACATAAATATTAATGTTGTATTTTTTCATTGCAGTCCAGTCGTGCTCTTATATAACTCTTTTTTTCTCACAGAAAATCATTGTAGAATTATACCATCGAGTTATGTGTTTTGAGGTTGGAGTTTCAATTCTTCCGATCACTTTGCGTGAAACAGAAGCACTAATCATTCATCTAATTTCATTTGGAAAATTCCATTGCACTTGTTCCAAGGATAAATGAACCAAATGCAGCAAACGTGCTGACCTCCCTGGGCTTGCTGATATAGGCATTGTAATCCTTCTGGATGCCAATGCTGCTGCAGTCGACAAGGTCGATGAATCCCTTTTCGTTCGTTTTTGCCTTGGTAACCAGCGAATAATATGCTTTGTCCACCACCGCGCCAAATTCAGCTTCACGGATGTATCCCTTGTTGATCGATGTTTTCAGCAAATAGATGAACATGCCGGTTCCGGAAGTTTCATTCCAGTTCCCGGGTTCGCTGCACTTGTCTACTACCTGGCACCACATACCTGTTTTTGGATCCTGGCTATTTTTAAGTCCTTCACAAAGTCTTTGATGGATAGCCCTGATTTTTTCGTAACCGGGATGGTTCTTCGGCAGGTAATCAAACACATCGGCAATGAGGACGGCATACCAACCCAGTCCTTCGCTCCAGACTTCAGATGCAAGTCCTGTTGTTTTGTCGGCCCAGCCAGCTTTTTTACTATCATCCCATCCGTGCAGCAGCAGTCCGTTTCCTTTCTGGCAATGTTCGGCAATCAGGGTCATTTGCCTGACAACTTCATCGAAAGCATATTCCTTCTCCCCTATAACCATGGCGTAACGGGCAAGGAAAATCTGTCCCATGAAAACACCGTCCACCCATGCCTGGTTTTTGGCCCATGCACCATGCCAAAACAATCCGTCGGATGTTCGGGGATACTGATCAAATCCATGCCTGATTTTCTGCGCGGCAATCCTGTACTTTTCGAGATGGGTTTGTTCGTACATGAATAAAATGCAATATCCGGGAATGAAATTATCGAGGGCATCATTTTTGAAATCCGGAATGTTTCCCTGCTCATCTACCTGTTGGTCCACATATTTCCGGATGTATTTGAAATAGGTCGAGTCTCCCGTGCTTTTCCACATTTTCTCCATCGCAAACATAATGTAACCTGCCTGCCAGCTGAAATGGTTGCTTTGTCCTTTCCAGTGGATACTATCCGCTTCGGGAAAACGTTTGATAAAGCTTTGTGCCGTCAGTACCGACCACTTCGCTGGCTTATTTTGGCATCTGGCATTTTCAACTGCAATAAATGTTGCGAGAATAAAAATGAATAGAATAATTTTTTGTGTCATTTGAAATAATTTTCAATCATTATTCTAAGTGAACCCGTTGATCCAGACGAGGCCACAAAGGCACCAAGGCACTAAGGTACACAAAGTTTTTTGTGAGCTAGTAATCCCAATTTCTTCTTTGTGAAACCTTTGTGTCTTAGTGTCTTTGTGGCAAGAAAACACCCAGATTCAACGCATATTTCGCTTTTTACCGTCTAATGAAATACCTGTCCTTTCATCGGATTTCCCTTGTGATCGAGGATCTGAATACTAGACATCGTTTTTAGCATCACATGGTCATCAAAAATCCAAACGGCTTTTTTGTTCCTGGTTATTTCGAAGGCATGCGGTGCCTTGCCGAACTGATTGTGCCCAAGCCAGTTGGTGAATACCAGATTCCCGTCAGGCAGGACTTCCATCCCTGTCATGAATTTCAGGCTGATTCCGGGCAACTCTTCCCCGGTCAGTTGCCATGCTATTTTACCGCCTGGATCTACCTCAACGATACGAGGTTCCCCGTTGTGGTCGGAACAGGCAATCAAGGTATTCCCGTTAGGTAACCTGATCACAGAATGCGGTCCTCCCTTCACAGGAATCTCCCTCAGCAAATGACCAAAGGGATCATATTCATTGACTTTGTCGAGTCCGTAATGGGCAACCAGGTAATTGCCATTTGCCAGTTTTCGTGCATTTCGAATGTAGGCATGACCGCCATCCACACCATCCGGCAGCAGTTTGATTTCCTTTACAATTCTCCCTTCGGGGGTTATTTCGAGTAACCTTCCCGAATTGCATTCCCCAACAAATGTATTTCCGTTTGAAAGCCGCTGGCAGGCATACACCTCACTTCTTGATTCATAGGAGAATACCACCTCCTTCTTCCTTGTCACCTCTTTGACACCCTTCCCGGTGTTGAACAGAAGATTACCATTCGGCAATACCCAGAGATCATTGCAATTCGGCGCAGGATATTCCCAGAGCAGTTTCCCCTTGTCCGAGATAATACAGACTTTACCCTGTGTATAATCGGTGCAGGCAAAGAAGTGCTTTTTCATTCCGGAGGGATGCTGTTTGGCACTCGAGGAATTCGCAGATATAAATAGAAGCGCAGGGATAACCAGGTAATGTAGAATTTTCTTCATGGATTTATTGAAGCAAGAGTGTTACTGGCTGATAGGGTTTAATCTGAATGTCAAATTTACCGTCTTTGATGTCAATTTTACTTCCCGGAAATTGCTCCCTCAGATTGACGGGAATTGCCCTGGTAAAAGGGTGTGCCAAATTCATTTCAACCGTGCAGTTTCCTGATTCTCCGGATTGCTCCCATAACCGAAGGATGTATCCTTCACCTTCAGGATTTTTATAAAATGAGGAGAGTTGCACTCCCTTCATGGAGGTTTTTATCCACGATGCGGTAGAGGGGAGATCACCTGCATAGCCAATACCGATAACACCTTTAAGTGGGGAACGGAATTCCTCGGAGGGAATGACAAGCGATTTCGCATTTTCAAACTTGTCGATGTCCCAGAGGTAAAACCGGGTCGACCAGGATCCTTCTATCCATTCCGTGAAATTGGTACCCCACTGGTTGTTGTAGAGATTGAAAAATACAGAGGGTTGTTTAGGCATGAAGTTGCGTGAAAATTTCCACAGTCCGGGACGATCCAGACTGATGGCTGGCACATCCGGCGAAGTAATGCCAAATCCGCTGCCTGACTTGTCCGTGATGGCCACTCCTGTATTGAAGAAATAGTAATCAGAATTGGTGTTTTTTACAAAATCCTTTGTGGGATCCACTATTCCTCCAAGACGTCCAACCTTGAAAACCGGATCCCTGAGGTTGAACGGGAAGGATAGCCAGCCGGCTTCTGGCCACGGTTCTGCAGGTTTGCTGTTGATGCTCCATTTTATTTCTACATAGGGTAAGCCCTTGTAAAGTGTAATTATCTCGTAATATTCATGCTGCTGGCTTCCCGCTTGCTTTATACTAAGGATCGCACTCACGGAAACCGCCGATTTTTCATACCGGACACTCCCCTTTCCACCCAGGATTGACTGGTAAGGTTCATTGGTTAGATTGGGCCGCCCCATTTCTACATGCGCCCAACTCCAGACTGACTCTTTGTTCTTGACATAGTCGTTGGCATATTTTTCTGTAGAATCTTTTGGAAACCGTTCGTACAGGTATTGTCCAAATCCAAAATGATTCGTTTGATCCACAAATTCCCTGTTCGTCTTCAAATTCCGGACGGACTTCAGGGAACCGGAAGATAGATCAACAGTGATCCGGAAGAACTCATTTGAAATGGCATTGTTTTTTTCATCCGCCCCAACGCCTTTGGATTCCGTATTAGCTGTTTGTTCAACGGGAATATAGGTTTTGTAACCAAATGATGGCACGTTTCTGGCTACAAACCTGATGACATTGCCCTCATTTGTGAAATCAACAAGTTCACCGGTTTGCACATCCTTGAGTGCCCTGAATTTTTCCCATTCGGTCTTCGCCTGGATGGTTACAAGTCCGCTTCTTTCCCAGGCCAGCGAATTGTAAACAACAATTCTGTGTCCCGGTACGTTCACTGATTTGACCAGATTCCTGAGCTGCCGGTTGTAGGTTGGAGTCGCCACCCTTTCTGCCTGGTAGGCACGGTCGGCTTTTTCTTTCCAGGAATCTTCCAACGGCTTGAATATGCCCTGCGCCCTAAGGGTTTTAAATTCGTCTCCGTAGCACCAGTATCCTCCCTGCCCGTGACTCATGGCCATCCCGAAGGTATGCTCGTCAAAGAGCAGTGAACTTTCGACAGCATCTGAAACTAGCTTGCCGATATCATGGTAATCGGTCGTCTGAAGGTTGAGCGATGAATTCAAAGCCTCGAGTGCAAAAAGGTCTTTGTGCAGGTTTCGGGATGATTTGACCTCCCGGGGCATTGACATGTAACCATGAATCCACGTATCGGGCATATCGCCTTTCACAACCGGAAGATCGGGATTCTCTTTGATGATTGTATTGTAAAAATCAGCCATTTTGCCTATTCGCAATCTGGCGTTAGGTGCCAGCTGGTGCGCCTTCTCAAGCACCTTCTCCACATCTTCAGGCTTTGGCGGACCTTCATTGTCATTGGTATGGATGATGGCCAGCCAGGTCTTGTAGGGCCAGTTATCAGGCGGTACCAAAGTTGTTCCGTAGCTGGCACCCCAGTACATCGTCATCAGGCGGGAACCATCGGGACCCTCCCACCAGAACAGCAAAGGCACTTCCGGCGACTGGGAGGCAGGATTGCAACCAAGATGAAGGAATTTGACCCCGGCATTGTTCAATAATGTGGGTAAAAACCATGAATGGCTCGGCACATCAGTCAGTTTGGCATCGATGGGCAATTCCAGACCATGCTGCCTTGCCAGGTTGCTGGAGAGATCAAAACCCCTTACCAGGAGTTCCTGGTCTGAAGCCTCGGTCTCAAAAGTTACGGGCAGGGAATGAACCGCGAACCAGCCATTTTTGATTGCATCGTCAATTCTTGGTTTGAGTTCCGGACTGCAGCGCCTCAATATTTCTGTCATCGGATAACCGGCAATGGTCCAGACAAATTGTTTTTCTTTGGGAAGACTCTTCGACTTTTCGAGCGTTTTTAAGGCGTTCTGCATCATTTCAGAACTGTAATTCTGCAAAACCGATTCCGAATAATCCGTATATCCGTTGTCAAAATGGGTCTTGAATACAAAAATGATCTCTTCAACTTTTGAAGTTGATTTTTGCGCAAAGCTGCTACCCGCAATCAGCAATGCCATCAGGATCAATAGAATTCTGTCCATGTCAAAAAGATTCAGAAGGTATTGAAACTTGATCCGTTTTTGATATAGTGAATTGGAATGGCTGCCGGGATGAAGCCCTTTAACCACTTCGCACAATATTCCATTCCGGCCTCCTCCGAATTGGTATGCCCCAGGAAGATAACCGCCTTGTTTTTCCCCTGAAGTTGTGCATCATATACATATTGGTAGGTTTCCCATTCGGGAGCCTCACCTGCAACCAACACATCAATATTCTTTTCCTGCAATAATTTCAAATGGGTTGAAAAGCCGGGTGCTCCAAGCGCCAGAGCAACATTTGTGACCATCATTTCAGGATTCCCAATTACCCTGAAAGAACTTCCGGGGAAAATTGCTTTCAGACGAAGGATGAAATCAGACAATTTTACTTTCTCAAACTTAAAACGGGTCAATGAATTATCTGCTTTGTTTTTCTCCCACCCAAGCTTTTCAACCACGCCAACATAGATGCCGTCTGGATTGGTCCTGTGGATATGATCGTGAAACCGCCAGATGATCAGATGATGATCGTTGATGAATTTAAACTTATCCTGGTAAACTGGATCATCTGTCAGAGTTTTGGTTTCATCGGTGTGGCTGTAGAAAGTTGGTTCATGGACGATGATCAGATTGCATTTGTCGGCAACGGCTTGTTTGAGCGCCTTCATATCAGGGAACATGCATACCGCAATCCCGGTTACGGCATCATCGGGGTTACCGGATTTGAAGGTGTCAACTGTATTTGCCGACCATGGGCAGGTAACCTTTCCTTTGATCATTTCAATGACCTGATTGGCGCTGATCTCTTTTTTTGGCGCCTGCTGTCCGAACAATGAACCGGATAAAACCTGAACAAATAATACTATTACGATTGTTTTGAAATACATTTTTTTCTCTGTGTTATGTTTGATCTAATTAAATCAACTAAAAAATCTGTCTGGTCTGTAAACTGTTTAAAATTAGATTTCTGCACTTTTTGATATTTTTCTTTGTGATACCTTGGTGTCTTTGAGACTTAGTGGCTATTTTTTCCTGCCACAAAGACACGAAGACACCAAGGTATCACAAAGATTTTTGCAAAAAATTTATAATCAACATATTATTTCAAATCCCAATAAACCACATACCGCTCATCGTTCAGTTGATAGTATGGGATCAAGGTAATATCACGACCAGATACACCTTTGGTTTGAAATACCAGTGGCTGTCCGGGAACCGGTTTCAGCCAGTCGGCAATCTTTTTCGCACGAACATCGAGGTTACTTATGACGCTGGCGGGTATAGAATCTTTGTAATATTCATTCTGTTCGTCGGTGGTATAGGGAGCCGGTTTCCGCAAGCCTTCCTTTCCCAATCTTCCTGCCAAAAGAACAGGTCCATAGGCTATTGCGACCTTGTTGGGATTATCGTTGGCCGGAACCAGCCTCAATTCCATCGGATAGGTAACCTCGACCAAATCCCCGCTTTTCCATGTACGGTCCAGTACAATGTAGCTTCCGGACTTGACATTTACCCGTATACCCTTTCCGTTGACTTTCACCACTGCACCTTTGGTCGCCCATGCCGGGTAGCGGATGTGCAATGGAAATTTGGATGCAGCTTCAGTTTGAACCTTAAGCCGCGTTGTGGGTTCCTCTGGGTAGCTGGTCTGTTGGACGATCCGTATTCCCTTTTCCTTCCAGTTCAATTCGGAAGGAATGAAAAGGTTCACAAAAATGCCTCTATCGTCATGGTAATAAATAGCCTCACCAAATTTGGCGTTGCCCTCAAAAGCCGTTCCAACACAGCACCAGAATGAGTTGTCTGCCGAGCTGAAAACCTTGAAAAGTCCCGGTTTTAAAGGCATGAAGTATGAGGTCATACCAGTATTGGGATCCTGCGCTGCAAGAATATGGTTGTAAAGCGCCTGCTCATAATAATCCGCATATTTTACGTCGGCTGTCCAGGTAAAAAGGTGCCGGGTAAGTTTGAGCATGTTGTATGTATTGCAAGTTTCTGTTGTACACGAAGATAGGTGCTCTGACAATTTGTCCGGCGCAAAAAAATGTTCGTTGTCGCTGTTGCCCCCGTTGGCATAGGTATGATGGTCAATGACCGTTTGCCAGAAAAAGGAGGCAATCTCCTTCTGCTCCTCATTTCCCGTTAATTCGTAACCGCGTGCCTCTCCAATTATTTTCGGGATTTGAGTATTGGCGTGCAATTTGGCCAGTTTATCTGTTTTATTGGCCAAAGGATCCAGCACCTTATGGTCGAAAAACATCTCCGCCAGTTCCCTGTCATGCTGATTCCCCGTGATGGCATAAAGATTATAGGCAGTTTCGGCCATTCCTCCGAATTCATTTTTCATCATAACTGCCAATTGATCCGGAGTCAATGGTCTTAGTTTATGATAGGCCCATTCACTCATTTTTGTAGCAACTTCAAGTGCCTGTTTATTAGCTGTATAACTGTACATGTCTGTCAGTCCGGCTAAAATCTTGTGCAAAGTGTACCAGGGCGCCCAGACTCGCTGGCCGGCAATGCATCTGTCGACAAGGTTTTGCGGAAATGCGCTCAGGTATCCACCCTGGTTCAATGTCCGCTGGCATTCGTCCATGATGGCCACAATGCTGTCACCTTTGCTTTTATAAGATTGGTTTCCGGTCGAGGCAAACATCTCCGCCAGTCCCGACAAAACATGGCCGGCAGAGTGACCACGCAACTCACAATCGAGTGCCTCCCATCCTCCGAAAGGTTTGGCCTGTGAAAACATGCCTGCATTGACTCTCCAGTTGTGCATCAATCTTTTCACATCCATGTCCAATAGCCACTTCCCGTTTCGCTCCATGTTAGCCTTGAACCGGCTGTCCAGCAATCGAACATCCTGCAAATTGAAACTGACAGCACCGGGTGATATCTTGTATGGAACCTGATTGAGCGGGGAATATTGGCCCATATACTGTGACCGCACGCTGATTGGAATCAGCAAAAGAAAAAGGCAAAAATATTCGCAAAGACAGCGAAACCTGTGCCATGAAAAAATCGAATTTCTCATAAAAATCCAGGTTGATTAAAAATTGTACTTGATTGGTTCAAGGGTTAAATTTAGGCAAAAAATAGATTTCATCGGACAGAAGTTACATCCGAAAATTCAAAATTCAAGCAAAATTACAACATTGCTGCAGAAGAAGATCCTAACTGCACAATAACTTACCAATCCGGAATGTACAAACTCGTCTTCGCGGAGGCTGAATCCTGGTCGGTGCGCTTCACGTTGAACTTACGCATGCTGAAATCAAGTACATTTGCATGACTATCAAACTGGATATAAATATCTTCCATTTGCCAATCGACAGCAAAGGATAACTTTCCATTTTCAGGTTTGGGAAGAAGATCCTGTTCAGGCACATCGGATGCTGAAGGATTCTTTTGCATAGGCACATCATCAATTTCCGTGGTGAAAGATTTGCCTTTGTTTAAAACCAACTTTTCAGAACTGTTCATGGGAATAATTCATTCATTCAACTATTCCATCCCATTCGTGCAAGCATATAAATTTAATACATAATTGTTCGGTTTGCAACTTTTTTGATCTCTTTTGACGATCCTTTCGCAATTATTTTCAGATTAGCTGATTACATGCGAAAAATAGTAAGAGTTTGATTGCCAGATTTTGAGCAACTTCATGGTTTGAAAATTACTCTACAGTGACTGATTTGGCCAGATTGCGGGGTTGGTCCACATCACAGCCCCTCAATAACGCAATGTAGTAGGCAAAAAGCTGCAGCGGAATGATGGCCAGCAAAGGAGTTACGGCAGGATGGGAGTCAGGGATTTCGAATACGTCGGCAACCATCTCTTTCAGCAACTCATCCCCTTCCGTGACAACTGCAATGATGTTCCCTTTTCGCGCCTTCACCTCCTGAATATTGCTGACAATCTTTTCATAGTAACTGTCTCTCGGTGAAACAACCACAACGGGCAGGTTGTCATCAACCAGGGCAATCGGACCATGCTTCATTTCACCGGCTGCGTAACCTTCGGCATGCAGATAGGAGATTTCCTTCAGTTTGAGGGCTCCTTCGAGGGCAATGGGAAAGAGGGAACCCCTTCCCAGATAGAGGGCATTGGAAGCTTCCTTGTACCTGGATGCTATCTCCTTAATTTGAAGGTGACCTGCAAGAATGGTCCTGATTTTATCCGGTATCCCGGAAAGTTCACTGATAAGTATGCTGTATTGGTTCGAACTGATTTCGTTCCTTTCGAAAGCCAATTTTAACGCCAAAAGGGTAAGTACAGTTACCTGTGCCGTGAAAGCTTTTGTCGACGCCACGCCGATTTCGGTTCCGGCATGAGTAAAAATGCCCGCGTCTGTTTCACGGGCAACAGACGAGCCTGCCACATTACAAATCCCAAGTATGGTTGCTCCCTTTTCCCTTGCCATACGAATAGCTACAAGCGTATCCGTAGTCTCTCCGCTCTGGCTGATGGCAATCACCACATCGTCTGCCGACAGGATGGGATTCCTGTACCTGAACTCTGAAGCGAGTTCAACTTCAACGGGTATCCTGGCATAGGTCTCAATCAGATATTCCCCAACAAGCGCCGCATGCCAGGATGTACCACAACCTATCAGGATGATTCTCCTGGCGACCGTAAGTCGGGGCAAGACCTCCAGTAATCCGCCAAGTGAAATGGAATGCCGATCTGCAGAAATCCTGCCGCGGAAAGTGTCCCCGATGGTCTTTGGTTGCTCAAATATCTCCTTGAGCATAAAATGCGCAAAGTCTCCCTTGTCTATTTCTCCAACAGATTTGCTGATCCTGGATATCTTGAACCTGGCAGGTTTATCTTCAACAGTTTTTATTGTCAAACAGTTTTTGTTGATAATTGCCATGTCATTGTCATTCAAATAAATAATATTTTCTGAGTATCCGATCATTGGAGTTTGGTCGGATGCAACGAAATAGGATCCCTGGCCGATGCCAATTACCAATGGACTCCCTCTTCGGGCAACAATCAACTGATCTTTCTCGCCTTCACAGATCACTGCAATTCCAAAAGCTCCTACCACCCTGGCCAGCGCCTGCCTGACTGCAGTTTCCGCATTAACTTCCTCTCCTTCCGTGTAAAAAAAATCAATCAGATTGACCAAAACCTCCGTATCCGTTTCGGATTGAAACAGGTACCCTTTTTGTTCCAGATCACGTTTCAATTCAGTGTAATTCTCAATTATCCCGTTGTGAACCAAGGCAAAGTGGCCGTTCATGGAGAAATGGGGATGTGCATTCCTGTCATTGGGCTCACCATGTGTCGCCCACCGGGTGTGACCGATGCCAACATTTCCTACTGCCATGTCAGATCCAACATGCCTTTCAAGGTCTGCCACCTTGCCCTTGCATTTTTGTACCCTTAGCGAACCATCTGAGACGGCTATGCCTGCTGAGTCATATCCACGGTACTCGAGACGTTTCAGCCCCTGTATCAGGAATGGATAAGCAATGTCTTTCCCCACATATCCAACTATCCCGCACATAGAATATCAGTTCATGATGGTTTGGAGCAACTGTATTCTTTCCATTTCAGCGATCACTTCATTGCCCAGGATCTCCTTCTTTGCCTTGTGTTCCCTGATTGACCTGACTTCTGCATGGGTCTCGAATTCTCCGCGCACCTTATCAAAATCAAGTTTCCTTACCGCTTCATCTCCGTCGATGCCAAATCCTGTCTGTTTGATGAGTGAGAACTCCTTTTTTGCATCATTGTAAAGCATTTCATCAATATCCAGCACCGCTGTCATCCACTTGCCAACCACTTCTGTCACATCTTTGGGTTTAAATTCATGGACAGGAGTCTTGTGAAAAAGGAAGAGAATCTCCTCTGCCCACGACCATTCATAGGTATAGTAATTTTTATCAATGGCTCGGATGGCTGAATTTATACTTTCCATGGAACCAAGGCTGCCGTCCTCTACAGAATCCAGCAAGCGGTCGATGACATCCGCCGGACAGATCATCCCGGCAAGATCGAGCCACCTGGTATTGCTGCCGAGCGGTGTGTCTTTCTGCAATGAATCACGAATTTCCTGTACCGAGTTTAATTTCCTTCGCGACAGCCTCGAGATCATTGAATTACCCAGGAATTTCCAGATTGCCTTTTCATAGAGGTCGATCCCTCGTTTCAGGGCATTGTTCTTGATAACCATTCCCTGGTAGGTGTAGTAGGTCGCCGTATCTCCCGATGCCTGCAAAAGTTCCAGAAGGATCGACCTTCCGTTAATCATTTTTTGAATCGTATATGGACTCAGCAGGTTGAAATTGATAGAATCGAGCAGGTTTGGATCTTTTCTCCTGTCGCGCTTGGGCCATTTCTGGGAATCACGGATGGTACCGATACTTTGAAGGTTGATCCCCGGTATCAGCAGGCTTCCCTCCTTGTCTTCTATCAGGTAGGAAAACGGAAAATCCGTGGTATCAGAATGGCTGTAATGACGCCCGAGTACGAGGGAAAAGGCGCCAATCCTGGATGGCCAGAGGATATAGGAATCGCTCGTTGTCTTGGCGCCCCTTTCAACAATACCCTGATGGATTGGTCCAAGTTTGTAAAGGTGGTTGCTTTGGTTGGAACCGCTTCCTGCATTCATGAAGGAGAACAGGCCTGCAATCAGCAGGGATGACTTGTGGTGTGAAACCGTGTACGGACCGGCAAAAATCGAACAAGCCTCCCCATGGAAGCCCTGGCAATTGGCAAAAAAGACAGAATCTACCGCCGAATAGTGCTTGTCTAGCATGCAACCCTGTCCGACAAAACAGTTGGACACGAGCGTGGTGTCATTGATACAGGTGCCTGAGCAGACGATGAAGTTTTCAAGGATCACTCCCTGACCGATCTTTACAGGATCTGCCGCCGTACTGTTGATGCTTCCGTTGTCGAGTTTGGCTACCCCTTCAAGAAAGGCGTATGATCCGATTTTCACGTTGCGGATGGTCCCGCAATTAATAAGCTTGACCCCATTGCTTACAGTTCCTGTTGAAGAAGAGATGAAATCCACATACCTCGAAATCAGGTTTTCTATCACATTCACGGCTTTCATCCGGTGACGATACATCGAAAGTATATATGCTACCTGGGCAGACAAATGGTCATAGATCGGTATTTCCCTTCCTCCTGATTCATTGATGACCTTCACAAGGGTTCCGTTACCAAAGGAACTTGTACCCTCAACCGCCAGCTGATCCAGATTATGGATGACTACCTGTTTACCGATGGTATAATTGGCTATATAACTTTTTACGCTACTAATCAGAGAATTATCTCCAATAGTACAATTATGGATGTGTGCATGCACAATGCCTGTCTTCACCCTGACACCTCCAAACAGGGTGATTTCCTCTTCAAAACGGCCAAGTTTATTGAACCCGGAGAATTTGACAAACCGGATATTGTCGGGAAGAAATCCCGGAACTACCTCAACCAGATTCCAGTCTTCACAATAACAACCCTGGAGTATGAGCTGGCCGATCTCTTCGTCGGTCAGTTTGCGGTAGGTAGCTGCTTCCATCCTCTATTTTTTATATTTGGAAGCAAAGAAAGCTGAAAAGAGGGAGTTAGGTTTAGAAAGAAATATAATTTATCCTAACATATATCAGTCAATGATATCAATTTTAGTTATTAAATTATATATTAAATGATTATAACATAACATATAATACCGCCAATTGCCGGGGCAGGCTTTTCCTGTCTTCCCTTCGCCATGGTCGTCCTAGTCTGCCTAGTCTGCCCTTCGGCTTCGCTCAGGGACCGACTCCCCGTTTCTCTGTTTCTCCGTTTCATGATCACCCTTCGGCTTCGCTCAGGGACCGGATATTTTTCAACCTTGATCGCCAACCCTTCGGCTCCGCTCAGGGTTTATCCATCATCTTCTCCGTTTCATCGTTTCCCTGTTTCAGTCTTTCGGTCACCTATATCTCATGCAAAAAGGAACCCAGATTTTGTGCATGTGTCAAGCCGAGTTTCTTCCGTAGCCGGATTCTGCCTATTTCGGCACTCTCGGCAGTAATGTTGGTCAACCCTGCCAGCTCCTTTGTTGACAATCCCAGAAGCAGGTAGGCACATAATCGTTGGTCTTTGGCAGTCAATTTAGGGAACCTGCCGGCCAGCCTGGTAAAGAAGCCCTGGTGCACTCTTTCAAAATGAATCCTGAATTCCTCGTGACTA
Organism: uncultured Bacteroidia bacterium; assembly: GCA_903902325.1. GTDB lineage: Bacteria > Bacteroidota > Bacteroidia > Bacteroidales > Prolixibacteraceae > CAINVV01. The sequence goes on along the minus strand of CAIUUO010000087.1, from coordinate 4,336 downwards.
AATTGCTGCATCCGCAGATGTTCGTCAATTTTCACGATCATCGTGTCCACTTTTTGCTGGATTGGGAGGGGAAGCGTTATACGGATGACGGACAGGTTTTTCCGGAGATAGGAAACCAGTTCATTCTTCTGGGCGATCCTGATCAGGGAGGTCACCAGTTCCCTGTCTTTCCCAGCAAGTTCATCGCGGTAGCGCTGTTTCACCTTTGACTCCCAAACATTTTGCTCAGTGATTTCCCTGATGTGGCCAAGGGCGATTTTTAGCCTGGTAATATCCCTGATGGAACATCGTTGTCCGAGGTATCGTCCCATTGGATCAAACACAGCTTTGCTGTTCATTTCACACCACCTCAACTGTTTGGTCCTGGTTAATATCCTGAACTCAATATCCTGACCTAACTGCATGAAACTTATCGAATCGTGTATGTAATGACGCACCAGCTTTTCGTCCTCCTCATACACGAGATCATAGAACAGTGCCGGATTTTTGAAGAACTCATCCGGTGTAAATCCTGTTATATCATTGCAGGAGGGAGAGATCCAGATAAAAGCACTCTTAGGGTCGATCCAGAATTCCCAGTTCTGTGCAAAATCGGCGATCATCTGGTATTTTTCCTTCTCCTCCCTGATATTTTTGATGTCACTTTCCAAAAAGAAGATCTTCTCGCGCAATTCGGACAACTGGTTTTCAAGAATTCCAATCCGATCGGCCGAATCGGCAACAGGCCTTTGAGTCATGATATTGTTTTTACATTCAATTTCCTAACATCAAAAGTATATAAAACTAATTGATAATATCTTAGATTACAATATGACCTAGCATTAATATTTGGACCCAGGGCATCAAAAATGGTGGATCTGCAGAATGATCAACGAAAAGGGAATATTTGGAAGGGAAAAATTAACCGCAAAGAACACAGAAAATTTTCGCAAAGTTCGCAGAGCCTGTAATACTGACAACTTGCTTTGCATTCCTTTGCGGTTCCCTTGCGACCTTTGCGGTTAAAAATACTTTCCGTTACAAAATCAGTTTTGAATCCCTGAAGGCTGGGCTATTCGATTATACCTTTTTAGGCACAATGAATGGATCGCGGTAATCCCGGCTCAGATATTTATCTGCTTCAGGATCCTTGATGAATTTTTCAGTCTTGGGATCAAAATTCAGTACCCTTCCTGTACGGTAGGCAATGTTTCCAAGATGAGCCAGAGCCGAGGAGAGATGGGCGCTTTCGACCGGTGCATGGATCATCTTCGGATCATGAGCCCTCACGGCATCGATGAAATTCTTGAAGTGGTCGCCGCCTTCTTTGCCTTTCTTTCCTGGCTCTTTCCGGTCGCCGAAGTAAGTTTCGTACGTGTCGTATCCCTTGATGACCATGTACCCTTTGTCGCCGTAGAAAATATTACCTACTGAGGCACCATCTTCCGCATTGGTATACCATGGACGTACTTCAAACTGAATAATCTTCTTTTCATCGGGATAATGATAAACAGAGGATAAAACCTCAGGCGTTTCCTTGCAGTCGTCGAAGAGGAACTTGCCGCCCATAGCGGTTATTTTACTTGGCAGGCCAACATTCAGTCCCCACATGCATAGGTCGGTTTCGTGTATTCCCTGGTTACCTACGTCGCCATTGCCGTAATCCCAGTGCCAGTGCCAGTTGTAGTGTACAATATTTCTGGTAAATGGACGCTTTGGTGCAGGTCCAGTCCAGATGTCATAATCCAGACCTTCGGGTACGGGTTCATTGGGTTTGTTGCCGATATCGGGACGATTCCTGAATACCAGTCCCCTGGCCATGTAAACATTGCCGATATATCCGTCGCGGAGTAGCTGGACAGCTTCGCGAACCGCAACGGAACTGCGGAGTTGCACTCCATGCTGGACAATTCGGTCGTATTTGTGGGCGGCTTCAACCATTTTTCGGCCTTCCCAGATGTTGTGGGAACCCGGTTTCTCCACATAGACATCCTTGCCTGCCTGGCATGCCCAGATAGTGGCGAGTGTATGCCAATGGTTGGGAGTAGCTACCGTGACGACGTGGATATTCTTGTCATCAAATGCCTTGCGCATATCCTGAACCACATTTACTTTTTTGCCATATTTTTTTTCAAATTCTTCGGCTCTTTTGTTGCCTACAACGAGGTCAGGATCAACAAAAGTGGTGATTTCTACATTTTTTTGCTCCATCAGCCCTTCAATGTGGCTCTTGCCCCTGCCGTTTACACCCAATACTGCAGCGTTAACCCGGTCGTTGGCGCCAAAGGCATGAGCTGGAATAATGTTTGGAATTGTCAGCAATGCCGTAGCGGCAGCCGATTTTTGAATAAAACTCCTGCGCGAATTTTGGTTTTTTTCTTCCATGTTGAATAGTTGTTGGTGATTGTATAGAATTGAACTTTTTGCGGATATCTCCTTACAAATCTATCGAAAATTTCAAAACAAACCATGGACAAGTTTGCCCCAAGTCAGAACAAAAATAATGCAGTAAACTATTCCATTTGACCCTTCGACAAACTCAGGGACAGGCATTGGCATCAGCAATAAAGAAAAACCCTTCGACCCTTCGACCCTTCGATTCGTCCCAATCGTCCTAGTCGTCCCAGTCATCCTAGTCATCCCAGTCGTCCCAGTCGTCCCAGTCATCCCAGTCATCCCAGTCATCCCAGTCATCCCAGTCATCCCAGTCATCCTAGTCATCCTAGTCGTTCTTCATGCTTTCCGAAAACTCCATCAGGTAGGCTTTGATGAATCCGTCAATGTCACCGTCCATTACGGCTTGCACATTTGATGTCTCGAAATCTGTGCGGTTGTCTTTTACCAATTTATAGGGTTGCATCACATACGACCGGATTTGGGAACCCCATTCGATCTTCATTTTGGTGGCTTCCAGTTTGGTCTGTGCCTCCATCCGCTTGCGCAGTTCCATTTCATACAACTGTGATTTCAGCAAGCGAATGGCATTCTCCTTGTTCTGAAGCTGGGAGCGGGATTCCGTATTTTCAATGATGATTCCAGAAGGTGCGTGCTTGAGTCGTACGCCTGTTTCCACCTTGTTGACATTTTGACCACCTGCCCCGCCAGATCGGAAAGTATCCCAGGAAATATCGCCGGGGTTGACTTCTATCTCAATGGTATCATCCACCAAAGGTGATACAAAAACGGAAGTAAATGAGGTTTGCCGTTTGCCCTGTGCATTGAAGGGCGAAATCCGCACCAGCCGGTGTACCCCATTTTCACTCTTCAGGTATCCGTAGGCGAATTCTCCTTCGATCTCCAGGGTGACACTTTTGACGCCGACATCCTCTCCCGGTAGAAAGCTGGCCTCCCTGACCGTATATTTATGTTTCTCTGCCCACCTCAAGTACATTCGCATAAGCATATCCGCCCAGTCGTTCGATTCCGTACCACCAGCTCCTGCATTGATTTTCAGGACTGCACCCAGCCTGTCCTCTTCGCGCCGGAGCATGTTTCGGGCCTCAAGGTCCTCGATGGCGTTGCGGGCCTCAGTAAAATGGGATTCCACCTCATCATCAGTAGCCTCTCCGGCTTCGCTGAATTCGAAAATTACCTGCAACTCTTCTATCAGATTATCTATGTTGCTGAAGCTGTCTGTCCATGCCTTGATGGTCCTGATCAGCCTCATGTGTGCCTCTGCTTCCTTGGGGTTGTTCCAGAAATCCGGATCCTGGGTTTTCAACTCTTCTTCTTCTACTCGGATTAGTTTGCTATCGATGTCAAAGAAACCTCCTCAGCGCATCCCGGCGCTCAACAAGCTCTTTGAGTTGCTCCTTCAAAATCATTGCTGTTGCGGTTAAAGTAAATGATGCACAAAGGTAGGAATTTATAATGTGGAAATTGGGAAATGTGGAAATGTGGAAATGAACGAAGCAAATTCGTTTTTGTCCTGAAAATGGGGTAACTTGTAGGTTTGATAGAACACAGTGGAAATAATGTAATCGTTAACAAGTCATTCAGCTTCGCGCTTAAGATTGTTGCTGCATGTGAAATTCTCGAAGAACATAGAAAATATGTGATAAGTAATCAATTGCTGAGATCTGGAACATCAATAGGAGCAAGTGATAGAGAAGGTCAGGGAGCAGAAAGCAGAGCTGATTTTATCCACAAACTCAAAATTGCTTTTAAAGAAGCTGAAGAGACAGAATATTGGCTTCTAATCTGCAAATATTCTCCCAATTACCCGGTTGAAGAAAATTACTGAAAGATAATCAGGAACTCATGAGAATCCTTTCGAAAATTATTATTTCGTCTAAGGAGTAGATCCTCAATTCTTGCAGTTCATTTTCACATTTCCACATTTCCCAATTTTCACATT
>CAIUUO010000086.1 GCA_903902325.1 uncultured Bacteroidia bacterium | reverse complement strand
TCTCCGGAGTGACTGGAGTTCAGACGTGTGCTCTTCCGATCTTTGCCTTTACATCGGTGGCACCCAATACAATCATGCCGACTGATCCGGCAGCCGTAATCTTTAAAAACTCCCGTCTGTTTTGCATAGCCTTCATTGTTTGATTTATTTTAATAGGATAAAGATAATACTCTGATTTATTTAATTCCGCTCATGTTCTGTTAATTTTTATTTATTTTGGCTATTGTTTGTATCAAAATAGAATATCGTTGTGAGAAAATTAAGATTGATCGTATCCTGTATCCTGTTTTTATCATTTATATCAGTGAAAGTTCATGCCCAGTTCCTCATGGATATGGTTGATACGACCAAGAGTATGGGCAGGGGGATGCTGGGAGTCTATAAGAAATATGATCGGATCAGGATTGGCGGTTACATTCAGCCTCAATTCCAGATAGCTTCAGATAAAGGGATCAAAAGTTTTGAAGGAGGGGATTTTTCCCCAATGGTCAGCAACAGGTTTGAATTACGTCGAAGCAGAATTCGGATAGATTATGTCCACTTTGGTGGAGACGGACAACCTGGCGTACAGTTTGCCTTCCAGTTTGATGCCAACGAAAAAGGTTTTACTGTGAGGGATGTCTGGGGACGAATCTTTGAAAACAAATTCAAACTATTCTCTTTCACAACAGGTATGTTTGCGCGCCCTTTTGGTTTTGAGATCAATTACAGCAGCAGCGACAGGGAGTCGCCCGAAAGAGGAAGAATGTCGCAGATACTGATGAAGAGTGAGCGCGATTTAGGAGCTATGATGAGTTTTGATCCAAGAAAAAATATCGGGTTTCTGAGCAATCTGAAAATAGACCTTGGAGTTTTCAATGGGCAGGGTATCGTAGCAAATGGAGATTTTGACAACATCAAGGATATCATCGCAAGAATATCGCTCAAACCGGTCCATCTAAGCGAAAAAATAACTTTTTCTGCAGGAACATCAACCCTGCAGGGAGGCTTGCTGCAAAATACCAAATACAGCTATAATACAGGAACCGTCAATGGAATCAAAACAACAGTGGTCGATTCAAGCGCTTCCAATCTGTACGGTAAATCGCCCAGAATATACTACGGAGCAGATGCCCAGTTAAAAATCAGGAATAGGGTTGGTTTCTCCGAATTCAGGGCCGAGTTTATTGTTGGCCAGCAAACGGGAAGCAGTTCAAGTAGTGAAACTCCTATAACCCTCCTGACAGGCACCGACGGTTATTATGTCCGGAAATTTAACGGAGCTTATTTCTACTACGTGCAGAGCCTTTTCTCCACCAAACACCAGTTGGTATTTAAATTCGACTGGTATGATCCGAATTCCCGTGTGAGCGGGAACGAAATCGGAGCTCCCGGGTCGAACCTTACAGTTGCAAACATCAGGTACAACACGGTGGGACTAGGCTATATCTGGTACATTACGGAGGATGTCAAACTGGTGGTCTATTATGCCAGGGTAATGAATGAACATACTCAGCTCAAGGGATATACTTCTGATGTAAGAGATGATGTGATGACTTTCAGAATGCAGTTCCGATTTTAGCCGAAAACCGATTGTACTTCTATTGTGTTTGGTGTGGCACTACGAAGCAAGAGAGGCTGAAATCTTTCGACTTCAGCCTCTCTAAAATAGCTATTTTCAGGATATCAGAATGTAGTATGGCACTCAAACTAAAGGGCTTTTACCTGTTTTTCGCAGGCAGCCTTAATTTCTTTTGCCTTATCATCAGCCGGATTAAGTTCAATGGTCTTGTCAAATGAAGGAATCGCATCAGCGAATTCTTTTTTTGCTTTTGCCACCTCGGCCTTGTAACCAGGATCATTGGCGTCCTTGTATTTTTTTGCATTGATCTTGTCGACAGCACCTTTCAGGATGGTATTTCCACTGTTATAGTGACTTACACCTTCGGCAAAAAAGGTTTTGGAAAGGTCAACCTTGAACTTTGCATTTTGAGGAAATTTGGCAAACCCTTCATTGATGGTCTTCAACCAGGCCTCGTTGTTCTTTTGTATTTTATATAGGATCGATTTGTTGTAAAGTGCATCTTCGGGTTTGAAATTATTGGTATAGCACAAATCGAAGTACTTGATTGCCTTGTCATAATCCTTTGTTTGGAACGCGCAGATTGCACAGTTGTACAACATGGCGTAATCCTGGGGAGCGGTACCCCAAACGGCCTGAGCCTTTTCATAATTTTCAAGCGCCTTGGCATAATCCTTGGCCTTAAGAGCGTCATTTCCTGCATTATACAGCTTAGCAGACTCCTGGGCAGAAATTGACCCGAGGCTCAAACAAAACAATAAAATAAAAGCAATCCTCTTCATACATTTCAATTTTAAGTAGTTGGAATAAAAATAATTATAGTTTTAAATTATCAATTTTCAAATGTTGATCCGGATACCATCACATGCAGAAATCTGTATGTCACCTCAAAACTAGAAAAATTTTGATAAGATCAAAATACCATGAAAAAATTCTTTCTGCAAAAAAAACAATATCTATATCATTAGGTATTCATATACAATCATTTAGACTATAGAGCCCTCTAATTTGAGATCATGATAAAATAAAAATTGCTTTTCTAAATCCTGCATATCAGAAATATTCTGACCCATAGAAGTTCATTAACAATATTTCAACCAATCAATGAGCACTTAAAAAGGGAAGTCAGATTCAAATCTGCTTCCCTTCGCTCGAATAATTAAATATTTCCTTAGTTTTTCAGACAACGGACAGAAAAACCGCTTTCCTTTTGTCCATAGTATTTGAATGCCGTCGCGTCTTTGCTGAACAGAACGGTATACCAACCGTTGACAGCATCAGAAGATGAACTCCACCAGTAAGCGCTGATGCCCTGGGAACTGAACAAACCCTTTGCATTTCTGTATCCGGTAGGAAGAGCGGAAAAACCGCTTTCATTGGTGCCATTGCCATTCCTGCTCCAGCCTGACGAAGCCTTCATGGAATTGCCGGCAATATTCTCGCTTCCAAGGTAATCAGTCAGGGATCTCCATTCCTTGTCGGACGGCACATGCCAGCCTGCCGGACAAAGTTTTCCTGTATTCACGGTGTTCCAGTTATAATAGGCGCCATAGGTTACCTTGTTGGCAACATCATCCATAAACCAGCAATAGGCGTCGGTTTTAAGCTCCTTCCATGCCGATTCCCCGATGACATTCGGAATGGATTTGCCATCATTGTATTTTGTGGTTTTGAGGTTTTCCGTTGTCCAGGTCTGGCTGCCGATGGTTACCGTTGCATAAACATTCCCGTCTGCGTCGCTCACGGTTCCTTTTTTCGATACAGTTTTATTACCGCAACTATAAATTACAAAGAGAAACAAGATCGTACAAACGAACATTATGGGGGTCTTCATGGCAGATAGATAAAAAAGATGAGTAAAGTGCAAAGTTACCAACATTTTTCTGAAGAGAAAGGGCCAAAGAACAACAATTCCAATGAAATAAACATGTAATTTTATTTCATTGGAAAATAAAAACAAACCAACCTTGCGTCATGTTTGTGGACCAGACTAATTGGTATATTGGAAGAAACTGGATTCTGTGATTTTTGCAACCCAAACTCAAAACAATCCAGAGGTCACATTTTCATTTCAGGTCGAATCGTTTGTTAACCGAATTCCATCAAACCTCAGTACATTTTGATCTATATCTGCCCCGGAGATTCACAAAAAATTCTTGTCCAAATACTCCTGAAATTTTTCCTTGTACTGGTCGCTTACAGGAATATACGTTTTGCCAAAAATAATCCGGCTTCGCTCGATCGTCTCAATTTTATCGAGGTTGACGATGAATGAGCGGTGCACCCGCATAAATTTTTCTTCGGGAAGCTTTTGTTCGAGAGACTTGATGGAATTAAGGGATAAAATCGGTTTTTCATCGCCCTTTGTATAAACTTTTATATAGTCTTTAAGCCCTTCAATGTATAGGATATCATTGAAGTTGATCCTCCGGATTTTGTAATCTGATTTTAAAAACAGAAACTGGTTGTTGGTTTCGATGGTTGGCTGGGCGTTTGCCTCCAATTCGGCCAGTTTATGGGCTTTCCCTGCTGCCTTCAGGAATTCTTCGTAACTGAAAGGTTTAAGCAGATAATCAATAGCATTTAGTTTAAATCCCTCCAGTGCATATTTTTCGTAGGCAGTGGTAAAAATGATTTTATGATCCTCCTGTAAACTCCGGGTAAACTCAATCCCTGTTAAATCGGGCATTTGTATGTCGACGAAAATTAAATCAGCCTCTCCGTCAACAAGGAATTCAATTGCATCCAGCGGATTGTCAAAAGCGCCAACCAATTCAAGATAAGGAGTCTTGCGGATGTATTCACTAACCAGTTTCAAGGCAAGTGGTTCGTCATCAATGGCAATGGTTTTAAGCTTCATAACTTTTACAAATCTTTGCGTGTTTTTGCGTTCCTCTGTTTGCGATCTTTGCGTGAATATTTATTTCTCGCAAAGATCGCAAAGTAGAATTCACGAAGATCGCAAAGAATATGTTTTAATCAGATAGATTTCTTATCTCTTTTTACACAAAGTCTTACTTTGAATATGTCTTCTCCCCTTTCAATCTTAAGATCATGATTATCCGGGAACAATAAACCAAGACGTTTTTTGACGTTCTCCAGACCGATCCCCGAATGTTGCTGCATTTCTCCTGTCTGGGGACTTTTACCCACGCTGTTTTCAGTAAAGAAACAGATTTGTTCATTTTCAATTTCCATCCTGATGTTGATGAATGATGCTTCCCTATGACTAATACCGTGCTTAAATGAGTTCTCAATAAAAGGAATGAAAAGGAGCGGAGGGAACGAGAAATCAGGAAAATCCATGGGAAAGTCAACCTGCAGGAAAACCTTTGGACTAAGCCTCAACTTCATCAGGTCGATGTAATTATTCATGAAATTAATTTCATGGCTCATTAGTGTCTCTCCATTTTCGGACTCATAAAGAAGATATCGCATCATCTTCGATAATTTCAGTACGGAATCCTGCGCCGTTGGTCCGTCAATGCCGATCAGGGAATAAATGTTGTTCAGTGTATTGAAAAAGAAATGAGGACTTACCTGATTCTTCAGGAACGCAAGTTCAGAATGAAGCTTCTCCTTTTCCATCTCCTTTTGCCTTTTCTCATTTTGCTTCAATTTATCAATCAGTCCAAGACCAATCGCAAAACCTGAAATTAACAGGGAAGCCAAAATGTGGTTGTAATATCCGAAAGCTTTCATCGGAGCCTTAAAATCCACACCATTCGCGGCCAATTTCTGAATAAACTCCTGAAACTTTGCGTCCTCAGCGGCATCAAAAAGTATATGGTCATTGATGAAGGAGGTCATAAAGTAAGAGAAATTAATCACTACCAGCAGAATAATGAAATAAATCAAATATTTTTCCCTGAGAAAGAATTTGGGAACCAGCCAGATATATCCAACATAAAAAACGACAGCCGCCGAAAAGGTATGCGCATAGAACTGGTTGAGCCTATGCTGGTTTCCTCCGAAAGCGTTGTTCAGATAAAAAGGGATTAAGATAACCAGGATCCAGGCGATGGCATGGAGGGAAAACTTTAATCTTTTATCGGATATGGATCGAAATTTGAACATGGATTCAATTTTTATCAAAGATAATAATTTAGAAAGAGCTGTTAGCTTTTAGCTACTGGCTTTTAGCTAACAACCAATAGCTAAAGGCTAACTGCTTACTCATACCGCAATGCATCAATAGGATTAAGGTTGGATGCTTTCTTGGCAGGGTACCAACCAAAGAAAATACCTATGGCGGCACATACCAGGAAAGATACCACTACAGATTGGGTCATGATCACGACAGGCCACCCCATCAGTGATCCAACGACCGAACTGATCAGATATCCAAACCCGATTCCGATCAAACCTCCAACAACACTCAACATGGTTGACTCAATGAGAAATTGCATCAGGATATCAATACCCTTGCCACCGATCGACATGCGCAAGCCAATTTCACGCGTTCTTTCCGTTACTGAGACATACATGATATTCATGATCCCGATACCTCCCACCAACAGGGATATTCCGGCGATGGCACCCAACAGGGTTGTGAGGATGTCGCTGATGGATGAGAAGGTTTTCACCAGTTCCGATTGCGACATTACCCTGAAATCATCATCTTCCGGTTTGGCAATCTTGTGTTGCTTGCGCATGACTGCTTGCAATTCTGCGATGGCATCCTGGGTTTTTTCCTCGCTGATGGCTGAGGTGTATATACCCTGAACATAATCGATGGCCAGAAATCGACGCTGAACCGTTGTGTAGGGCGAAATCAGCAAATCATCCTGATCCTGACCAAAAGAATTTTCACCCTTCTCTCCAAGTACCCCAATCACTTTCATCGGGATGTTTTTAAACCGGATGGTCTGCCCGATTGGGTCAGTACCTTTCGGTAAGATATTCTTGATCACAGTTTTTCCAATCAGACAAACCTTAGCCAGACTTGAAATCTCCTGGTCTGTAAAGATTCGGCCACTCTCCACCTCAATTTTCTTGATGCCAAAATATTGAAGGTTGCCCCCGTAAATGGATGTCGGCCAGTTGGAGTTGCCAAAAACGGCCTGACCACTTGTTCTCACTTCCGGTGAGACGGCTGTGATATCCTTGCATTGCAGACGAATCGCTTCCACATCTGTCAGTTTGAGCGCCTGACTGCTTGAATTTCCCATTTGGATTCCACCCCGTTGTTGTGAACCGGGCATGATAAAAACCAGATTGGATCCCATGCTTGACATCTGGTCCTGGATACTTTTCTTCGATCCCTGCCCGATGGCCAACATGGCAATAACGGATGCTACACCGATGATGATACCCAGCATGGTGAGAAATGCCCTGAACTTATTGCGCATCAGTGCATTCTTTGCGATTTTTACTAAATTTATATAGTTCATGACATTTATATTAAGCTTCGTGATCTCCTATGGGCAGTGATTTTAGCATGTTGGCAGCGGAAAGGGGCTCTTCTACCAGTTGCTCCTTGATCACCCATCCGTCTCGGAAAATGATGTTCCTTGAGGTCAGGCGGGCAATGTCGGGTTCATGTGTGACGAAAACAATGGTTTTCCCCTGGTCGGCATTCAGCCTTTGAAAGAGTTCCATGATTTCGTAGGAAGTCCGGGTATCCAGGTTACCAGTAGCTTCATCCGCCAGAATCACTACCGGATCGTTAACCAAAGAGCGTGCAATAGCTACGCGCTGCTGCTGACCCCCTGACAACTGATTCGGCATGTGGTGCATCCGGTCGGCAAGGCCAACCGCCTCAAGGGCTGCGATGGCCCTTTCCTTCCGCTCCTTTGATTTGACCCGATCGTTGTAAAACAATGGTAGTTCAACATTTTCGAGGGCTGAAGTTCTGGAAAGCAGATTGTACGATTGAAAAACAAATCCCAGTTTTTCATTTCTCAACCCGGCCAATTCATTTCGATTTAGCTGCGAGACACTAACCCCGTCGAGTTTGTATTCACCTGAAGTTGGCTTATCCAGACAACCCAGTATGTTCAGCATAGTGGACTTCCCGGAACCACTTGCCCCCATGATGGCGACAAACTCACCTTTCTGAATCGTGAGGTTGATCCCTTTGAGTGCACGTACAATGACATCGCCTACGTGAAACTCCTTTTTCAGGTCAATGACTTCTATGATTGTATTTTTCATGTAAATAGTTTTTTATCTTCTCGCACCGCCGGGACGTTGAGGCATAAATGGACTCTTGGCCGCTTTTTTTGTCTCAGTAGTTGCTTTTTCGGCAGCCATTGAGAGGATGATTTCATCACCCTGACTTAATCCGGAAAGCAATTCATAACTGATCCCGTCATTTGAGCCAATTATCACATCGCGCTGCAAAATTTCTTGTCCGTTTTTTACCCAAACATAAGTGCTCTTTGTATCTTTCGTATCGAGCACAGGAGCCGTTTTGGGCATTTTCTGTGAAACTTCACCCGGTAGGGATTTGAGATAGGCACTGTAGACTGTCTGATCTGGGGTGAAACGTAGTGCCTTACCCGGAACAACTGGAATATCAACCTTCTCATTCACAAAAATTGTGGTGCTGGCCGTCATTCCAGGCATTAATTTGACATCCGGATTTGGGGCATTGATGATCACAGTATAGGTTACTACGTTGTTGGTTACTACCGGTTGCATCCTGATTTCAGAGACAGATCCGTCGAATTTCAGTTCAGGATAAGCATCCACCGTAAATTTAACGCGCTGGTTCATCCTGATCTGGCCTATGTCGGCTTCGTCAATTTTCGCTTCCACACGCATCTGGGTTAAATCGTTGGCAATGGTGAACAGGGTTGGTGTACTGAAACTGGCAGCAACCGTTTGGCCTTCGTCTACGGCCCTGTTGAGGATCACTCCGTCAATCGGGGAATAAATACGTGCATATGCCAGATTGATTTTGTTCTTGTCATAGACAGATTTGGTATTTTTAAGTTGTGCAAGTGCGTTGTTGTAATTGTACTCTGCCAGGTCATAATCTGTCTGGGCGATCAGCTTCTTCTGGATCAGCGCCTTGTAACGATCGAAGGTTGCCTTCATGTATTTGACCTGTGACTCTGCCTGATCGACAGATGCTTTGGACTGATCAAGCTGGGCCAGTAATGGGGTTTCGTCCAGTTGGGCCAGTAATTGCCCTTTTTTTACCTGTGAGTTGAAGTCGACGGTAATTTTTTCAATAACGCCTGAAACCTGCGTTCCCACAGATACTGTCTTGATGGCTTCGAGGGTTCCGGTGGCAGTGATGGTGTTGGAGATGGTCCCTTTCCCGACTTTTGCAGTTTCAAATGAGTAGGTCTGTTCGGCACTCTTGAAGAAGTTGAATGCCAGAATGCCTAAAATGATCAGGATGAGTGCCGATCCGTAATACAAATATTTCCTTTTCATGGTAATCTATTTATTGTAATTTGTAATCTGTAATTTGTAATTTATTAAAGAGTCAGCGATATGCCTTTGTAAAAATCAAGGATCTTGTAACTGAAAATCAGTCTGAATTTCGATTGAAGCAATTTGCTTTCTGAAGTTATCAGGTTGGTTTTCTGAACTAAAAAATCCACAGAATTGAGCAATCCTTGTTTGTATTTTTCATCTGTAACATTATAGGATTCCTGACTTGCCTGATTTTGCTCCGTACCGGCTAAATATTCAGATTTTGCTGATTCCACATCCACACAAGCCTGCTCAATCTCTTTTCGCAATGTATTTTTTGTATTGAGTTCGTCGAGTTCGGCATTGGAAACGGCAATATTGGCGAGGCTGACATTGGTTTTCACCTGCTTTTTCTGAAATATCGGAACGGAAAGTGATAATCCGAGTGACGGTGTCACCTTGTCCTTGAGCTGTCCGGTGTAATCCGAACCGCTTGTAAGGCTTGAATAACCGCTTGTCAAACCGGCACCCAGCATAAGGCTTGGCATAAAGTCGGCCCTGGCAATCTTCACATTCAATTTGGTGCTCTCTTTGGTCAGCTCGGCATTTTTGATCTCAGGTTTAAAACCAAGCGCGGCATCGTAGATGGCCTGGGCATCCGGCTGATCTGCCTTTACCAGCAAACTGTCAAGATTTGGAGAACTTACTTCAAAATTCTTGTCAACAGGCATTTCCATCAATTGCATCAGTGTGACCTTACTGATGGACAACTGGCTCTTTGCAGCTGCCAGCGTTGATTTCTCTGTTGAAAGTTCTGATTTGATCTGCAGGTAATCCGCCATTGAAATAAGTCCCGTATTCATGCGCTCATTGGCCAGGTTCAACTGCAAGGTAGTTGCTTCAATCTGCTTTTGGGCATTGCTTACACTTTCGTATGCGTACAAGACCTGCAGATAGGCATTCAGGATACTTAAACCCACTGCCTCTTTGACGGCTTCAGAATAAAAATGGCCATTTTGCAGATCGAGCTGTGCCTGCTGCATTTTGGTGGAGAGCTTGGCCCCGTTGTAAAGCACCAAATTGGAATTCAGTGAATAGTTGGTACTGTTGGCGCCACTAAGACCGGATCCTCCAATCGAAATATTGTTGTTTTTTGACCAGTTGAAATTCTGGCTGAGAGAGGCGCTCAAATTAGGCAGGCGGTTGTTTTTTGCCTGATCTGCATTCAACTGGCTTTGATTGATCGACAAAATGGATTTCTGTACCTGGATATTTTTCCCAAGGGCATAATTTATGCAATCTTCAAGTTTCCAGGCTTTTGTCTGGGCCATGCCGGTCAGTCCCGAAATAAGGATCAGGAAGCCGGTAATCAGTAAATTTGTTTTAATTGTCTTCATGACTATATTTTCTATTTTGGGGTAAAAGAACACAGGAACCTTCTTTGTTGGAAATATAATAGACGTTTGGGCGGATTTTGACGACGTTTGGGCGGGTTTTACCGATGAAGAAGGAAACGGAGAAACGGAGAGGGGGAGACGGTGGATTGGGAGAGGTGGCGAGTCAGGTGCAGGCATGAATTATTATCCGAATTATCATGGCAGGCTCTCCATAAATCCATAAAAATGTCTTCCCGTTTTTCAATCCAAATTGTATATTTGAACTGATTTCTATTTCAGGGCAATTTTGGATCGGAATGACGGATTGCCCTTGTTTTGCAGCTACAACTATTAACTATTTACCAATGAAAACTTTAACCAGATTGACCCTCGCGGTAATCTTTACCCTTGTTCTGATATCTTTCGGGGTGTTTCCGGCTTCAGGCAAGGTAAAAGCCAAAGTGCTGACCTCAGGGTTCATTTACGAAAAGGCGTCCTTCCCCACTTGCCATGCATCGACAATTGTGGAAATCAAAGAGGGTCTGCTGGCTGCCTGGTTTGGCGGCACCCACGAAAACCATCCGGATGTCTGCATTTATGCTTCGGCTTGCACCAATGGAAAATGGAGCGCTCCGCAGCAGGTTGCTGATGGAATTCAAAATGATACGCTGCGCTATCCCTGCTGGAATCCTGTGCTCTTCAAGAAAGACAACGGAGACATTGTGCTCTACTACAAGGTGGGCAAAGATCCGAGAACCTGGTGGGGAATGTACAAGATTTCGAAGGACCAGGGGAAGAGCTGGTCGGCAGCCAATGTAATTCCTGGCAAGTTACTGGGACCCATCAAAAATAAACCCGCAAAACTCCAAAATGGAACGATCCTCTACCCAACTAGCGTCGAGACAAAGCAAAGTTGGACTATTTACCTCGAAACCTCCGACCAGGAGCTGAACCATTGGGGAAAAACTGAAATCGACAACAACGGCCTCAATGCCATCCAGCCGGCTATCCTGTTTTACGAAGGAGGGAAGATCCAGTTGCTTTGCCGGAGCAAAGAGAAGAAAATTGTGGAAACATGGTCGGCGGATCAGGGTAAAACCTGGAGCCCGCTTCAGCAAACCAACCTTCCCAACAACAATTCCGGGCTTGATGCGGTGACACTTAAAAATGGCATCCAACTTCTGATTTGCAATCCAATCGAGAAAGGAAGGAATAAACTTGAGGTCCTTTCCTCTCCGGATGGCAAAGCATGGAACAACTTGATCGTGCTGGAAGACCAGCCGGAAGGTGAGTTCAGCTATCCTGCCATTATCCAGACAAAAGACGGGACCGTTCATATCGTTTATACCTGGAACAGGGTGAAGATTAAATATGTACATCTCAAAATAAAATAAAAACCTTTGTGAAACCTTAGTGCCTTAGAGCCTTAGTGGCTATTTTTTTCTTGCCACGAAGACACCAAGGCACGAAGGTTTCACAAAGAAAAATCTCCTGTTCATTTCAACTGATCAATCAAAAAAATGAAAAGTAAAATATTAGCATTACTGGCCTTTGTCTGCATCACAAACACTCAGCTCTCTGCACAATCCGCAGGCAGACAAAATTTTGATGCAGACTGGAAATTCCATCTGGGCAATGTTGCCCATGGTGAACAAGTATCCTTTTCTGACCAAAATTGGAGGATACTCGACCTGCCCCACGACTGGAGCATCGAAGGCAGTTTCATGCCTGACAACCCTTCCGGACATCAGGGAGGATTGCTTCCGGGCGGCATAGGATGGTACAGGAAAAAATTCGAACTTTCAGCCACTGAAGTGAAAAAATACTTTATTGTAATGGATGGTGTTTACAAAAACAGCACGGTTTATATCAATGGTCACAGCCTTGGAACCCGACCTTATGGATATGCCACCTTTCAGTATGACATGACTCCTTTCATCCAAAACGGGGAGAATCTGCTGGCAGTGATTCGGAGTACCGGCAAAAAAGGGGGCATTATCCTGAAGGCATCTTCACCGGGCTTGTCAGAAGAAAAAATAGTTTTGGTTTGTCAGTAGGGAAATCATCAGGTACATCAAAAATGACATAAACGGGCTATTGTGTAAGAACTTCCATTTAAGCAAAATTGTACCAACCAACTGTTGGTATGTCATCTCAGGTAGTACATGCTTAAATATGCCTGGCTATCTAACTAAATGGAGGAAATCTTATGAGCAAAGCGAAGTTTTTAGTTATGTTATGTTTGGTTGCCGGAATTTTATCCGGATGTAAAAAAACCGATGATTCTGCAACAACGGATGAAAATAATTCTACCGTGAATACCACTGCAGGGGGTAAGCTGGTTGATAAAGTGATAGATGCATCTGCCCAAAATGTTACAGTTAGCGTTCAGGGGAAGATCAACGTTGCGATTCCACAGGGGATGGCACCCGCCAACACGACGATCACCATTGAAAAAATTGATGCTTCAACCCTTCCAAAAGACACCAAGTTTGATATCATGGATGTGTATGAGGTCAAGTTGAGCAGCGGTAGTACATTCACCAAACCTCTGACTGTCACGCTGAACTACGATGCGGCCAAAGCCCCGACGGGAAAATTCAGGAACAAAATGGGAGCGGCTTACCTGGATGAAACCGCCAAAATTTGGAAAGTATTTTCTGATTGCGTCGTTGATACTATCAGCAAAACCATCACTTTTCCCACCAGTCACCTAACCAAACTCGCTACCTGGGGCTGGACTGCCAGCACGTCGGTCTATACGGATTATTATGCAACTACCCACTTCAATATTTATTGGCAGGCCGGAAAAGTTTATACCAATACAGAATATCACACACCCCTTTCTATAGCAGGTTCGAATCCTGATTACATCAAAGATATTGGAAGGTATCTGGAAGATTCCTATGATAGGTACAAGATACTTGGATTAACAGTTCCCACACTGGTCAAGGTTGATGTTTACATGACAGGCGATCTCGGCAACGGAGTTGACGGTCAGGCGAGTTTCCTGGGATATATTTATCTGAACAACAAAATCAAGGGTGACGGAACGCTTACGCCGGAGTTGATGGTGCCAATGGTCTGTGCGCATGAATTCCTGCACTATGTACAGGATTATTATTATGTACAGCTTGGTTCGGATTTCACCAATAAATGGTGGCTCGAAGCGACTGCCACCCAGGGCGACAGAATGGTTTGGCCAACGCGTACCAATTTTGAATCGCTCCTTTACAGTGACAAGCTTGCAGGAATCATGGAAAAATCGTGGGATGATTGCAATGCAGATCCAGACTGGTACACTGCCGGATGCTTTCTTGCCTACATAACCGCCTACCGGGATGGGAACAAAGCAAGCATGGCAGATATACTCAAGCAGGGCGGGAGCAAGACCAGCGCCTCATTTTTCCGGACGATTGTAGATACCTATTTAAAAACAACAGCCGGATTAGTTTCCCAGGGAATTGGTCCCGAATACCTGAATTATATCAAATGGGCCTTTGAGAACAAGGGAGCAATGAAAATCAGTAGTACACCGCCTTCGCAAAAACAAAGCAACTATCCCTATGTAAGGACAGTTTTTGCCCCACTGGTTGCCTACACAAAAGAATACAATGAATCTTTGCCGTACTTGTCGGTCAGGTCCATCAAAATTTCTCATGACCAGAATGTAGATGCCAAAGGCGATTTCGAAAAAGCGATCACCATTACTGCAAAAGATCTGGCAACAGACGTCCAGGCCTATGTTTATACAATGGGTATACCAACTCAACCCAATCCTGTTACATTGGTTCAGCAATTGAAAAAGGCGGATGTTGTCAAAGTTACACTTCCCAAGGGCGGTACGAAATGGATTGAAGTTCTGATCGTGAATAGCTCAAAAGACAATGCCAACAATTATGACATCGAGGTTACATCAAAAATAGTACCCACTATCACCTCAATTTCTCCAGTGAAATTATTCCCGGGTCAGGATCTTACCATTACCGGGACATCCTTTGGAGGAACCGGATCAACATCAGACGTCTATATCGATGGAACGAAGATCAATTCATCTTCCCTGGAAGTAAAAACCTGGTCTGACACCAAAATAGTTGTCGCGGTACCCTACACGGCCAATACCGGGATGGTATACGTTAAAATTAAGGAGGACTCAAGCAACAGTGTAAATCTTGAAATTGACAGATCACTTCCAACAAAAATGAATGGTTACGTGAGTAATCTAACTGTAACAACCATTGACCAGGATAATAAATCAACAACTGCCAACAATGGTGGTCCATCATTTTTCATCACTGGGAGTGGTGTAGTTACCTGGAGTGGAAATTCTTTTTCCTATACCTATACCAAAGAACCTGATGCTGCGAACAGTTACAAGGAAGTCGAGACCCTGACAGGTGCACTTTCAGCTGACCATAATACCCTGCTATCACTTTCATACAAAAGGAGTGATGTGGCCAAGCTGGTGATACCCGGATTTACCAGAGAGATGCGTCGCGACTGGGAATTTTCAATTACCAACGTACCAAAAGATAATTATAACTGGTTAAATCACTTAAGGTTTTCTATCACTGGGACAACTTTCAACAATTATAGTCCAAAATACATCTACAGCGATTCCCAGGTAGAGGCGGGAACAGTCACTACCATTACATGGTATAATAAATTGACTGGTTTTCAGGCAAATACCTCAACCAATTTTTATCTGTATATTGGGGTATAATGGGTGAAAATCGTTTGTGAAAAGCGATTGAAAAGTTGAATTATTCCGTCCAGACTTTTGAGGTGGAACTCCCGTGGCAGGAGTTACAGGCTCCACTTTTAATGGCTGATGCCATATATTTCGTACTTGTTGCCCCCATCACGCTGGCATAAAGCCCGGTTCCAAAATTGACGGAACTGCTGGTATGGATGTTCCCGCTGTTGTCTGTCGTGAGTGTTGCGACCAAAGTTCCGGCACCGTTCGCCATTGTTGTCAGTTTGACCACTGTACCGGGATAGGTCGACACGAGGTCCTTCTTGTAAACAGAACCGCCGACAGGGAAACTATGGCAGCTGAGACAGTTTTTTCCTGTATTGTGACTGGATCCAAGGTTGGTCGTAACAAGCGTATTGGTGGTCGTGCTGCTTGTAGTGCCCGATGTTGTGCCGGTTGTAGTGGTTGAAGTTGTTGAAGTTGTGGTCGTAGTGGCAGTAGCGGCAGTAGCGGATGTTGTTGGGGAGGCAGTCGTTTCAGCCTCCTCCTTGATGCAGGAGATAAGGACCGCAGAGAACCCTAAAATCATCAAAATTCCTTGTAAACTCAGTTTCTTACACATAAAGCTTCTTTTTTATTGTTACTTAACTTTCATTCAGATTCCGCCATGGATCATTTGTTGTAATGATATCAATTTTCGATTTCGCCGGGAATCTATTTCAATCAAATTAGACAATTTTTCAATGGACAACTGCTTTCATTCAATTCATTGGTTTCGAATGAACTAACCTTCCAATAAAAACAGAAGTAATCGTATCGTAAATCCATTTCTCAATATGCAATTCTGAAGTTTTAAATCTGATATCAAATCGATTAATATTTGCTGACAGTTTTATCCGGGAAATAAAAAATCTCCCACAGGAGATACCTGTGAGAGATTGAAGAATGGAGGAAAATTTTCCTATTTGATTTCTGTAAAGTAAAAAACCTCACCATCAGGTCTCACCCTGACCAAAGTTTTGGTACTATTTTTAATTAGTTCGACAAAGTAGTTGTCTTCATCGTCGAATTGAAGTCCGTACAAAAGCATATCTGTATCATTGAATTCGTTGTCATCAAAGAATATAACTGATCCGATACTGTAATCCTTGAATTTGTTCTTGATGTATTTCTGGGCATTTTGAGGCAATTCTGCAAACGACACAACTGCTGTTGTTCCAACCAATTTTGATGCATGGTCGTAATAGGAGACAGTGACTTTGCCGTCTTTCATAAAAGTCGCCTCATCAAAATAGGCATTTCTCTTCCATTTTACGTCAGTAACTTTGGCAAAATCGCTGGCAAATTGGTCTTTGGACTGAACACTTACTTCCTGACCATTTAGCTTTCTTAAAGCTTTTCTTTCCTCCTTTTTTTCCTTTTTAAGGGCAGATTCCTGCTTGCTGATGGTTTTGATTTCTTTTTTAATGATAGCTGGATCCTGGGCATTAACCAAACTTGAAAATGAGATGAATGCCGCAACTAAAAAAACTGACTTTTTCATGACTTCAAAAATTAAGTGTTTGACATTCCGTTTTTTCACCCTAATGTGAATTTCCCTTTGGATCCAGCTCTTTCTTAAAGGTTTAAGAGCGTTATTTATAATTAACCTAAATAAACAAAAATTTAGAAATGGTTCGTATCTTTGTTTTGCTAAACTTCTTCAAACCAAAATAATAAGATTTATGATTACTTCCTCCTACCGTAATGCCATAAGATTAGTTCTGGCTATTTGTTTCCTTTCCATGTCTTTTCATGTATTACAGGCAAAACCGAAAGCTTTCGACCTGAAAAACTGGCCAGCTAAAAAATCACCCATGGAGATTGGCACCCGGATTGCCGAAAAATTTCTCAAAACGGCGCATTCCAGGTATGGAAATACTCATCCAGAGGTACCACCCACCCAGATTACCTATCCGGATGTATGTGCCTGGCTGGGTGGAATGTGGTTTGCCGAAGTGACGAAAAACCAGCCGCTGTTCGACAGGTTTGAAACCCGTTTTACGCCGCTTTTTGGTTCTGAAAAGGATCTGCTTCCCAAAGCAAACCATGTCGACAACTGTGTCTTTGGATCTGTTCCGCTCGAGTTGTACCTCCAAACGAAGCAAAAGAAATACCTTGATCTTGGACTTCTCTATGCTGATGGCCAATGGAAACTGCCAGAAAATGCCAGGCCAGAGGAAAAGGCATGGGCAGACCAGGGTTTCACCTGGCAAACCAGGATCTGGATTGATGACATGTTCATGATTACAGCCGTTCAGGCGCAGGCTTTCAAGGCAACCGGCGACAAGAAATACATTGATCGAGCAGCAAAGGAGATGTTGTTGTATCTTGACAAAATCCAGCTTCAAAACGGATTGTTCTATCACTCACCGGAAACCCATTACAGTTGGGGACGTGGAAATGGGTGGATGGCAGTCGGAATGGCAGAAATTCTTCGCAACCTGCCGAAAAATCATCCCGACAGGGCAAAAATCATGGCCGGTTATCACAAAATGATGGCGGCACTCCTGAAATACCAGGCGGCTGATGGCATGTGGAGACAAATCATCGACGACCCGTCTGCCTGGAAAGAGACATCCGGTACAGCAATGTTCACCTATGCCATGATTACGGGTGTCAAAAACGGATGGCTTGACAAAAAGTCTTACGGAACTGCAGCCCGGAAGGGATGGCTGGCTTTAACGACTTATATCAACGCAAACGACGAGCTGACGGAAGTGTGCGAAGGCACCAACATCAAAAACGACCACGATTATTACCTGCAGCGCAAACGGATCGTTGGCGACCTGCATGGCCAGGCACCGCTGATGTGGTGTGCAACTGCGCTGTTGCGATAAGAAAAAAGGAAAAAGGAAAAAGGAGAAAGGAAAAAGTGAAGAACGCCGCAGGCTAGATTGCTATTAACTCAAAGCTAAGGCAAATGTGAGATTGTAGTTTTGTTGGATTGGATACAATTGTTTGAGAGAAATCTAATTTTAGCAATGTAAATTTGCTTATTTGAATAATTTTCAGTAACTTATATAGAAAATTATTCAAATATTATGAATGATCCTATATTGAACAATCTTCAAGAAAGGCTATTCAA
This sequence comes from uncultured Bacteroidia bacterium, assembly GCA_903902325.1. Lineage (GTDB taxonomy): Bacteria > Bacteroidota > Bacteroidia > Bacteroidales > Prolixibacteraceae > CAINVV01. The sequence goes on along the minus strand of CAIUUO010000086.1, from coordinate 3,642 downwards.
TTTTTCAGTTGCTGTCATTAAATCGGCACGAAAATTTCCTAAAGGGAAAGAATATGAAGTGATTAGCCGGCAAATTCTTAAATCATCCACTTCCAGTGGAGCGAACTATGATGAAGCACAATCTGCAGTATCCAGGGCTGATTTCTCAAACAAAGCAACAATTGCCCTTAAAGAAATGAGAGAATCAAATTATTGGATTCGACTGATAATTGCTACTACTGAAAAAAATCAGGAATGGATCAAATTGAAGCAAGAGTCTTTTGAGTTAATGAATATTCTTGGTAGTATTTGTGCTAAAACATCCCAACGAGTATTTCATTAATATATCCAATTTCCGGAGTCCAATACTTTTTCCTTTCTCCTTTTTCCTTTTTACTTTTTCCTTTTTTTATTCCCGTTGATCCTCTTCGCGGATTTGCACCCTTCTGATCTTGCCACTGATGGTTTTGGGAAGTTCCGTGACAAACTCAACGATTCTCGGATATTTGTAAGGTGCCGTCACTTTCTTGACATGCTCCTGCAACTCTTTGGCCAGTTCGTCGCTGGCGTGGTAGTTCCTGGATAAGATGATCGATGCCTTCACCACTTGTCCGCGATCCGGATCTGGCACTGCCGTGATGGCACATTCAAGCACTGCCGGGTGCTCCATCAGGGCGCTCTCCACTTCGAACGGGCCAATCCGGTAACCGGAGCTTTTAATTACATCATCCGCCCGGCCCACAAACCAGTAATAACCATCCTCATCGCGCCACGCCATGTCACCCGTGTAATAGACTTCATCGTGCCAGACCCTGGCCGTAAGCTCTTCGTCGCGGTAATAGCCGTTGAACATTCCTACCGGACGCTGCTGGTCGGTGTATATCACGATTTGCCCTTCATCCCCTACTTCGCAGGTTGATCCATTTTCATCCACCAGATCAATCCGGTAGCCAGGAGAAGGTTTGCCCATGGATCCCGGTTTCGGTTCCATCCAGGGATAGGTAGCCAATGCGACTGTGCATTCTGTCTGTCCGTAACCTTCCATCAGCCTGATGCCAGTCTCCTCCAGAAACTGCTTGTAGACCTCGGGATTGAGAGGCTCTCCAGCAACGACACAATATTTCAAAGAGCCGAGATCAAATTTCGACAGGTCTTCCTTGATCAGAAAACGGTAGATCGTGGGTGGTGCGCAGAAGGTCGTTACTTTATACTTTTCGATCACCTCCATCAGGTTTTTGGGCACAAATTTGTCGTAATCGTAGGTCATTACCGCACTTCCCGACAACCATTGCCCGTAGAGTTTTCCCCAGGCCGATTTGGCCCAACCGGTATCAGCTACCGTGAAATGCAATCCATCGTCCTGGACGTTTTGCCAATATCTTGCCGTAAGGATGTGACCAAGTGGATAGATAAAGTTGTGGTTCACCATTTTGGGCATTCCTGTGGTTCCCGATGTAAAATAGAGCAACATGATGTCGTCGTTTTTGGAGACCTGGTCGCCTGTTGGGCGAATAAATACTTCCGGACTCGCGGCGAGGCCCGTGCTGAAGTTCAGCCATCCTTCACGGTCTTCACCGATTAAGGCTTTGACCTGAAAGGTGGGTGACTTTGGTTCAGCCTCTTCGACATGCTGAATCACTTCAAATTCCGGGACACAGACAATCATCTTGATGTCTGCCGCATTGTTACGGTACACAAGGTCCTTGGTGCTGAGCAGGTGGGTAGCCGGAATGGTGATGGCACCTATTTTGTGAAGCGCCATGGCGCAGAACCAGAACTCGAACCGCCGCTTGAGGATGAGCATCACGGGATCGCCCTTCCGAATACCGGCTGACAGAAAGAAATTGGCCGCCTTGTCGCTCTGCCTTTTCATTTCGCCAAAGGTGAAGATTGCTTCGGCCCCTTTGTCATCGCACCAGACCATGGCAATTTTATCGGGTGTGCGGAGTGCAATTTCATCCACCACATCATAGGCAAAATTGAAGTTTTCAGGGATATGGATCCTATAGTTTTCTATAAAATCCGAATAGGTCTGGAATTCTGTCTGAGATAGATATTTGTCGAGTATCATAGGATACAATTAAAAATTACAGATTAAAAATTAAAATTGGTTTGAGGGGAAGCCCTTTGTGCTCCCTTTGTATTGTACTTTGAGACCTTTGTGGTGAAATTTTTAATATTTAACCAGGAAGGACTCTCAGGAAAATTTAAATAATTATGGCCAGAAATTTGGTATGCTGGTTGTTTAATGCTTTCATGGCATGCTGGAAGCCAGAATCGAAGTAGATGGAATCGCCTTCTTCCAGCACAATTTCATGACCGTCAACGATGACCATCAGGGAACCTTCCAGTACATAATTGAATTCCTGACCGGGATGTGAATTGTACTCAGGGGTACGATTTTCCTTGTCCGGGGCAACGGTTACGATAAACGGCTCCACTTTTTTGTGCACAAAATTCCAGGCCAGATTCTCATAAGTATATTGTTTGCGTCGATCCATATTCAATCCATTTCCCCTCCTGACGACTGAATAGACATGCAGTTTGGGCTGGTCTCCGCGCAAAAGGGCAGACAACTCGAGGTTAAACCGCTGGGCCACCTTGTATAAAAACCCTACCGGGATATCGATTTTGCCACTTTCGTATTCCAGCAAAAGTGCGATTCCCACATTCAAGTCTTTGGCAAAGCTTTCGGCAGAAATAGCGGCAATCTCGCGCAGTTCTTTGATCCTGGAGGCGATTAATTGAATTTGATCTGTCATGGTAATATATTTATGATTCTTCGTAAAATTTAACCTGATGTTGTCTAAGGAATTCCTTTATTCTGTCAACATGGATGCAATGTCCGACATGGATGAACGGGTAATTGGAAACTTTCATCAGTCTCCCTTCATGAACGATCTCCTTGTCTCTGATATCAAAACCAAGATGCAAATGGCTGGTCATGTGCTGCATCCCGTAAATGAGTCCGTCGCTGTCGAACAGGGGTCCGCCACTTTGGCCACGAAGCCCGGGCGTGCTCATCTCAATGGAAATTATTTGCTGACCATCCCCGCCAAACCTTGTTACAATGCCATCCATCGGGAATCCTGGTGAAAGAGCATTCCCGGTAGCCGTCCATTCTATGTCGTCCGTATCCGGATTGTGCCTGAAATTGTTGAATTCAGGAAATGGATAGCCCAGCCTGCATAAGGATTTCCCCTGTTTAACCTTTCCGGGGTCCTTGACAAATGTAGCAAAAGAGGAATAAAATTTTTGCCTGAATCCCTCAAATTTGATGATGGCAAGATCTATTGTGGGATGCAGAAAACAGGTAAAACCGCCACCTGTCATGTCAATACTGTTCACAAAATTGATTTTCGTCTGGATCGTTGTCTCCTTTTTATAGGCATATTTGGCCTCTAACCGTGAAAGATTTTGTTTGTATTTTCCATCCTTTTGCAGATTGTCCCTTTCAGATTTAAAAGCATTGAATCTGCCATTCAACTCTTCGGCGTTGATAATTTGTTCTGCTACATGTTTGCAGGTAATGGCCACACCCTCTTCGTTAACAAAAAATAAGGTAGCTGATCCAGGTGTAATCAGGCCTCCATAAGTCCGTGAAATGGTATGGATCGGTTTTGTGAAAAGACCAACGTTTTCTATAGCTTTTACAAACATTTT
>CAIUUO010000085.1 GCA_903902325.1 uncultured Bacteroidia bacterium | reverse complement strand
GTGATGGCATAATTGGCACTCACTGTTCCAGATCCACAGGCATTTGTGCCTTTTACCGTAAGATTGCCTGAAGTGGCACCTGCTGCAAAATCTATGGTAACTGAATTGGTCGTTCCGTTAATGGTCGCGCCTGTACCTGAATAGGACCATGTATAACTTGTTGCACTGGCTATAGCACCTACACTGTAAGCAACACCTGACTGTCCCTGACATACTGTCGCGGTCCCACCTATTACACCTGATGCATTCGGCAAAGGATTAACGGTGACATTATAAGGACCTGATAAATTACCATCGCCACAGGCATTGGTACCCTGGACTGTTATTGCTCCGCTGACAGCAGTTCCGGTAAAATTAACGGTAATATTGTTGGTGTTTCCTCCTGAAGCGATGTTTACTCCTGATGGGAGATTCCAGATATAACCTGTTGTATTCGCAATAACTGGAACAGAATAAGCCACATTCAAATCTCCCTGACAATGGGGAGAACTTCCCGTGATAACCCCAGGATTGGCTGGCAACGGACTGACTACGATTGAAAAATTCGCACTCACCACACCATTGCCACATGCATCGACTCCCCTGACAGTCAAATTGCCTGAAGTGGCATTGGCTGCAAAATCGATGGTTATTGAATTGGTAGTCCCATTATTGATGGTTGCGCCTAAGCCTGAATAAGTCCATGTGTAACTCGTTGCATTGGTAATTGCACCGACACTATAAGCAACACCGGACTGCCCCTGACATACTGCCGCAGTTCCGCCTATTGCGCCAGCTGCTACCGGCAAAGGATTGACGGTGACATTATAAGGAGCTGATACAGTTCCGCTTCCGCAGGCATTGGTCCCCTGGACGGTGATCGCCCCGCTGACAGCGGTTGCAGTAAAATTAACTGTGATGCTGTTGGTATTTAATCCTGATGCAATTGTAACCCCGGAAGGCAGACTCCATGTATATCCTATAGCATTGGCGATGGCCGGAACAGAATATGCAACATTTAGGTCACCTTGACAATGTGGAGACGACCCGGTAATAACACCGGCATTACCAGGTAAAGGGTTAACAGTGATAGCATAATTGGCGCTCACTGTTCCTGTTCCGCAAGCGTTGGCACCTCTGACTGTCAAATTGCCTCCTGTGGCATTGGTTGCAAAATCCAAAGTAACAGAATTGGATGTCCCATTAACGGTTACACCAGACCCTGAATAGGCCCAGGTATAACTCGTTGCATTGGCAATTGCCACCACATTGTAAGCGATACCAGATACTCCTTGACACTCAGGGGTAAAACCACTTATTATACCGGCTGCTCCTGGCAAAGGATTGACGCTGATGGCATAAATTGCACTTGTTGTTCCATTTCCACATGCATTGACTCCCTTTACTGTCAAATTGCCTGAAGTGGCATTGGTTGCAAAATCTATGGTTATTGAATTGGTTGTCCCACTATTTATGGTAGCGCCTATTCCTGAATAAGTCCATGAATAACTCGTGGCATTGGTAATTGCCCCCACATTGTAGGCAACGCCGGACTGTCCCTGACATGCCGTTGCCGTTCCACCGATTGCACCAGCTCCATCCGGCAATGGATTGACAGTTACATTAAATGGACCAGAAACTACACCGTTTCCGCAGCCATTGGTCCCATAAACAGTAATCGCACCGCTGACTGCTGTCGCCGTGAAATTAACCGTTATGCTCCTGGTGTTTCCCCCTGTTGCGAGCGTAACTCCTGAAGGCAGATCCCAAACATACCCGGTGGCATTGGTAATGGCAGGTACAGAATAAGCGACGCCATTTTCTCCCTGGCAATGGGGAGATGTACCCGTAATTACACCGGCACTGGCAGGTAAAGGATTTACAGTCAGAACTGCAGGAGTACTCGGTATCCCGGCATCAACAGTACAGCGATACCAGTATCCATTCATCAGGAACGATATATTGTTCAACGTAAGTGTTGGCGTGTTCCCTCCAATGGAAGCCCAGGATCCACCGCTATTTGTACTTACTTCCCAAACAAAATTGGCACCTGGGTCAGCAGTGAATGTCCAGTTATCTCCTTCACAGACAGTTTTATTAAATGGTGCGGGTATTGCAGGGTTGGTGTATGTATCAGTATTTAGTATTCCATCATTGGATGCATTGATTGAGTTACTTTCAAGACCAGAAATGGCATTCGATGGTATATCCAATCCAAAGATCTGGGATACCATCAGCATTAAAGTCACCAGCCCGATTATCTTTTTGAAAGACAGTGTTTTCGGGGTTAGATAGGTATGTAATTTCATTACGCTGGTTTTTTGTTTCAAAAAGCAATCAATCATGCCTGTAAAAAATCCTGGTTTACGGTAACAAACAAAGGCTCCAATGTTGTATCTGCACTACTTTATCCCAAAACACTGAAAAAAGTAACCCATTACAACCTCGGGAACTTCTATTCTACTTCAAAAAGAACATTTAAAGTTCAATTTTGTTTATCCGAATCCATCAAAAAATAAGAGTTTTCGAAAATAACATATACTCATGTCCGGATAAAATATCCGGACTATAAGTTCTTTTAAACTTGTGAAATAATTTTGTTCAGAACTCTTTAGAAGACTGAATCTTGTCAACCGATTATATATCAGTTCATTAATAAATTACATCAACACCTTTTTCAAAGAAAAGTGTCACCCGATTCAGTATACATTTTGTTAAGCAGTCAGGCTGGAATTAGCTCTAGAGGCTATTTCAGGTTTATCAAATATATGAAAAAAAATTCAATAAAAAATAAAGTATTTTTGAATAAAAAAATTGAAGATCAATAAGACCATACTTGGCATTGACCCTGGCACCAACATCATGGGATATGGTGTCATACGCATCAACGACGGAAATGTTCATATCATTGCCGTCGGAGTCGTAAAAACATCAGGTTTTACAGGCCATTACCAAAAATTAAGCCATATTTTCGAACGTACGCTTTACCTCGTTGATGAGTATAAACCGGATGAAACGGCACTCGAAGCTCCTTTCTTCGGAAAAAACATACAATCCATGCTTAAACTAGGCCGGGCTCAGGGAGTTGCAATGGCTGCCTCGCTCTACCGGGGTGTTCCCATCTTCGAATATGCCCCGCTAAAAATTAAACAGGCAATCACTGGCAATGGCGCGTCATCCAAAGAGCAGGTTGCCTATTTTCTCAAACAAATGTTCGGTATGACCATCATGCCATCAGACCTTGACGCCACAGATGGACTGGCAGCCGCTGTTTGCCACTACTTGCAAATGAAAAATCCAGTCTCGGAAAAAGGAGCGAAAAACTGGGAAGAGTTCATCAAAAAGAATCCTGATCGGGTGAAATGATGTGTTGATGAGTTGATTAGCTGATGTGTTGATTAGCTGATGTGATGATTTGACAATGTGGAAATTGGAAAATGTGAAAATGTGAAAATGAGAGGGTGACGTGGAAGATCCAAACTCAGGAGATTTGATTTACCTTGAGTTCTTTGTGTTAACCTTCGTGTCCATTGTGGTAATTCCATGGTCGAATTGTCGAATCATCGAATTGTCGAATCATCGAATTGTCAAATTGTCGAATTATTTCTACATCGCCTCAGCAATCGCCTTCGCGGTAGCCGCAAACTCTTCTGGCGTAAATTGAAGTTTTGGCCTGGAAAAATCAATGTCACTTTCGTTGTTCAGTGGAACAAGATGTACGTGTGCATGAGGAACTTCCAATCCGAGAACCGCAACCCCGACACGCTTGCAGGGAATAACTTTACCAGTAGCCAGGGCAACTTCGCGGACAAAATCCATCAAGCCGTCATAGCTCTCCTTATCCAGATCGAACAAATAATCAACCTCAATTTTAGGAATCACCAAAACATGACCCCGTACCAAGGGAAAAATATCCAGAAAAGCAAGATAATCTTCGTTCTCTGCAACTTTATAGCAGGGAATTTCACCGGCTGCTATTTTTGAAAAAATGGTGGACATAGGATTAAAGCTTTTGGCCGTTAGTTTTTAGCTATTAGCCGTTAGCAATTTTGATAAATGAACTCAAAAATTAATCAGTGCAATCATTTTCAATTGTCAATTTTCAATTGTCAATTGTCAATTGTCAATTACTAGTGATGCGTTAACTTTTAAAAAATATTTGTAAATAACTGATATTAAATTCAATATAAGCGTTCTTTGATTTTTTGATTTGAATTGACTTGTAGTTTTGCACTTTCATTAAG
>CAIUUO010000084.1 GCA_903902325.1 uncultured Bacteroidia bacterium | reverse complement strand
TTGACAAAGACCGCCAGCAGCGCATCCTGTTGGGTTTTGCTGATGACATCAGCCTTCTGGTCGATGTTGAACAGGATACTCCTGGAAGGAATGGTGATCGCCTTCTTGAGGTTCGCCTTTAATATTTCGTTATCTTCACATTTCGGTAAAAAACGATCCAGGATCGGCAGGCCATCGATTTCACGATTTTCGAGCAGGAGCGCCAAAATCTTGAGCAGGTGCGACTTGCCTGATCCAAAAAAGCCGGAGACCCAGGAACCATTCGCGCTCTGTGGATTGTTGTAGGCTTCCAGAAAAGATTCCAGCCGTTTTGCAATCTCATTGGTCAACACATACTCTTCAATTTCGGTCAGCAAACCGCTCTCGTCATCTGCTTTGATCACGCCTTCAATCGGGCGGTCGACTGGCTTATCGAAAATCTGGCTCAGTTTCATAAAAATACCTTCTCAAATTTCGTAATGATAGATGTTGAAGGCACGATAGTATTTATCGTCCTGAAGTTTTCCAAACAGATCCAGCGAAGCCCCGCCTTCCAGAGAGTGAATATAAGACCCTGGAAAAAACATAACAGTGGGCTTTTCTTTGGCGGTGCTTTGCAGATTATTCAAAACATTATGCGAGCGGATGTATGGAAAGACTTCCCCCACACCGCTGATGAACATGATTTCGAAATGGGTGGCCTTCATTTTTTCGGCAATGGCGGGCACCAGGTGGGTTTCCGGATCGAGAGTGCCCTGTAAAAGCTCCTTCAATTGCTCCTTGGAAACCTTGGGCTCCATGTTCAGCACTCGCTCCCAAATTCCGCGCTTTTTGAGCAGCTCAATCGAGAGGTCATACAAATCAATCTGCAGCACATTGATACCCACCTGCTTGAGCGACTGCATCAACTGTCTCTGCAGGCGCTTTATTTCGATATCATCCTGGGGCAGGTAAGGACAAATAAAAAAAGGCACTTCATTGCCCAGCCCTTCCTTTTTACGAAAACGTTCGCTCTGGAGGATTTTCAGAAGATGCTCAAAACGGTTCGGTATCGAGCTGTGTTCATCGATCATAATTTCAGGTTCCTGATGTCTGCATCGGAAATGGGAAATACAGTAAAGTATGTCCGATCATCGTTGGCAATAGCACGCGCTACCTGGGTTGACAGCATTGCTGGCATGATGATATTGGTTGTTGAAATGATCTCGGCTTCGCTCAACATCAGGAACAAGACCTGGCGCAGCTTCTTGCGAGTCGAATCTTTGGTTGTCTCGAGAATCTCGTTCATCTCTGCTTTGGCATAAAAGAAAGTATCGAAATCGGTATAAGTCAATTCCCAATCCAAGCGTAGATACTTTTCGCGCACAATCTCCACCGCAAATTCGCGCACAAACGCATAATGTTTGCAGACCGCCAGCCAGAGAACCTGGTTCTGTTCCTGTCGGGAGCCATCCACCAAGACTGCAAGCTGTTCTGATGTCAGCGTACTCAGCCGCTGAATCAATTCACGCGTTGTTCTAACAATGGAGCTGCCTGTTCGGGCATGTAAGATGTTATCGTCTGTAACGCGCTGTTTTACCAAATCCCAATCGCGCAAATCCGAATAAATCTCAGCAACCTTTATCGCATCGCGATAATACAGGCTGCCGGATGTGAAGGATAATTTGTACTTTGTATTTTGCGTTGATCCCATCTTGCAACCCTGGTCTGAAGAGAGAAACCAACAATATTCGAATCTACCCCCAAGTGTAGGTAGATCTGAGCGGAAATGCCTTTGTAAAATTATACAGGGATAAAGGTATCTTGACTAAGTTTTTACGACACTATTTTGCATGCTTAATATCCTGATTTTTCATGAACTTTGGTATGTATCCATTTTCCCCTGAATAAAGTGGTAAATTTGAACCATCACAAGTTGAAGAACTTGCAGGGTTGGTTATTTCGAATTTGTCATTGGGATTGGAATTTTATTTTCTAAAAGGGTATCCCGGTTTTGGAGCTGGACAACATGGAAATATTGCTTTTTTTAATTATGCTCTCGGTTATTTTTTTTGCAATCTGGAAAGTTTTTCAATCAGTTCAATCAAGTAATAATTCAACGCCTAATCGCCCTCATTATCGATCGAATCGTTCAAGCGCCGACGCCTATTTATTCCAGGCCCAGGTTGCCAGATCCCAACATAACCGGTCTGCAGAGAATTTCTTTATGATGGGAGCGATGGATGCTGCATCAGAGCCTGACGACGAAGAATACGACGAGGAAAATGACGAAGAACCTTATGATGATTACAATGAGGAAGAATATTACGATGAATCCGATCAGGTGTGACACCTTGTTACTCTAGTAACGTATGTATTTGTGCATTGCTTACATCTTCAAAAAAAACTACAAAGGAGAATACAAATGGAACTTATTATGGGGTGGATTATTGGCATCAGCGCGGTTATCGGAATCACTATGTGGGCAGGCAATTTCTCAGGGCAAGATACGTCCAGGTTCAATCCCAATCCCTCATCGCTTCCCAATGGTGGAAATGATGATATTACCAAGTATGGGATTAATGAAATCAAGAGCAGTGGGAAATTTACCCCCGCCCAACGTGCCGCCGAATATCGAAGACGGGGCAAATCGCCCTCAGGTGTCATCGATGGTGTTTACAACGATAATTATCAAGGCAACGGAGAATATAACGACTGCTATCGGGATTGGGAAGCAAACGCCTAAAAATCCAATCACTTGAATATATCAAAACTCCCTCACATTTCTCGAGGGAGTTCTTGTTGTATG
>CAIUUO010000083.1 GCA_903902325.1 uncultured Bacteroidia bacterium | reverse complement strand
GCATGGAGCATGGAGCAGGGGGCATGGAGAATGGAGCATGGGGCAGGGGGCATGGAGCTCGGAGCGTTTTTCGATTGTTAATTGTGTCCTTTGTACCACCCTTTGAGACCATCGTGGTAAAAAAAATCTATTCGCATGAGACCAAATCTTACGATTTTTGAGAATCCTGCAGCCTTGGCCGACCGGGTCAGCGACCGGCTGATGGAGCAAATATCAAAATCAAGCGGCCGACGGTTTGATCTGGCCATTTCAGGTGGGTCAACGCCAAACCTCCTCTTTTCTGCGCTGGCTTCAAAATACCCTGATTCGGCCCTCTGGCAAAAGACCCATTTCTGGTGGGTCGATGAAAGGATGGTACCATCTAATGATCCTGAAAGCAATTTCGGAACAGTTCAAAAACTGCTTTTCTCCAAAATTGAAATTCCAAAAGAAAATATCCACTACATACACGGAGACGCAAACCCACTGCAGGAATCCGAAAATTATTCGATCCTGATTCAGCAGAATCTTTCTTCTTTGGATGGTTGGCCAGAGTTCGATCTGATCCTGCTCGGGATGGGTGAAGATGGCCATACGGCATCCATATTCCCTGACCAGATAGGTTTGATGCATTCCGATCGTATCTGTGAAGTTGCTCATCACCCCGTGACCAATCAGGCCAGGATAACGCTGACGGGAAAGGTGGTTAACAATGCAGCAAAAATCTGGTTTCTGGTAACAGGATCTGGAAAGGCTGAACGACTTGCCGAAATCATTGGCAGAACGAAAAATGCCCCACAGTTACCTGCCTCATACATTGATCCGGTTCACGGTGAATTATGCTGGTTCCTGGATGAACCGGCCAGCAGTTCGCTATCGCAGCCATAATCCATAAAATATCTCATTATCAAAACAATAAAAATGTCAGTGGAACATTTTTTTGTATTGCGGGATTTAAACTTACTTTTGCACATTCACAGTAAAAATTAGTACCGGGTTCAGGAATCAGAAAGTTTTGAACCTGCATGCAATCTCAAAGTATGGCAAAGGACAGAAGAGCCGGACATATCCTCATGTGGGCAGTAACCCTGATTTTCGGGATCAATATTCCGCTTTCCAAATCGCTGTTGCCGGTTTGGATCTCTCCTGAAGGCCTGACTTTGTCGAGGATCCTTTTTGCAGCAAGTGCCTTCTGGATTGCATCCCTTTTTATTCCCCGTGAGAAAGTACCTTTTAAGGATCACGGTTTTTTTCTAATCGCTTCCTTGTGCGGAGTATCTTTTAACCAGGGGCTTTTCCTCCTTGGATTAAACATGACCTCTCCTATTGACGCTTCCATCATCATCACCTGTGGTCCTCTGTTCGCGATGATTTTTGCCGCTTTTTTGCTGAAAGAACCCATTACCTTTTTGAAAATATCGGGCGTTTTGGTCGGAGCGACAGGCGCTATTTTGCTGGTATACAATGCCCATCATACTTCTGCAGTTCATTCCAGCAATCTGGTCGGTAACCTGATGGTATTCGGCAGTTCCATCATCTACGCTTTTTACCTGGTATTTTCAAAGCCCCTGACACAACGCTATTCGCCTGTCACCCTGATGAAATGGATGTTTTTATATGCCTCCGTAATGGTAACTCCGCTTTATATCGGAAAAGTCATCTCTGCTCCCGTATATCTTCATCCTGAAGTGACACCCGTACTTCAGATGATGTACACGCTCTTCATGGCTACCTTTATTACCTACCTGCTTATCCCGATGGCCCAGCAGCGCATCCGGCCAACCACCATCAGCATGTACAACAACCTTCAACCCCTGGTGGCATCCCTGGTCGCAATCTCCATTGGCATGGATCACTTCTCTGTTATAAAATTAATCTCGGCGGTTCTGATTTTTACAGGCGTATATCTGGTCACACGGAGTAAAGCTAAACCCGAGGGGATCAAAGGACCTCTTGATAAATGGGAGACCGGAGAAAACAATGTGGACGAAACTGAGAGCGTGAGAAAATGAATGGTTGAGATTACTTTATTTTTGCATATTGAACCTGTAGAGACGCAACATGCTGCGTCTTTTTGATATGGATCCCGGGCCATATAATCAGGTACCTAAACCAACAAATACCAAAAAATTAAATAACCCCTCCCCTTTTTCTTCGTATTGTAATAAATATTACTATTTTTGCAGCAGATTAAAAGATTACAACAATGATTTCAAACAATGCATCCTATTTTTGGTTTTATTATCCCGTCCTTCATCAGGAGATCGGAAAGTAAGGCATTGTTTGAAACGAAACGATAACATACGAAAAGGTCTCCATGAGGAGGCCTTTTTTAGTTATGAGTGATAAGTTATAAGTTATGAGTTAAAAGCTCCTTCTTCATAACTCATAACTCATAAGTCATAACTCATAATTCAGTATGAAACTAACTGTAGTGGGATTGGGTTTAATCGGCGGATCGATGGCAATCGACCTGAGGAAAAGCCGTTTTGCAAAAGAGATCATTGGTGTGGATAACCGCCCGGAACATGCAGATGAAGCTGTCAGGTTGGGTATTGTGGACAGGGTAACTGACTTTGAGCAGGGTATCAAGGAAGCCGATCTGATCCTGCTGGCACTTCCTGTGGATCAGATCATCGCATTGCTTCCCAAGGTGCTGGATCTGATTTCTCCCTCCTCAACGGTTGCTGATGTAGGTTCTACCAAACGTCAGATTGTGGCATCCATTGCAGATCACCCGCTTCGTGGTAACTTTGTTGCCACCCATCCGATGGCCGGAACAGAAAACAGCGGTCCGGGTGCAGCCATTTCAGGCCTATTTTCAGGAAAACTGACTATCGTCTGCGACCATGAGCAGTCGCGCCCGCAGCACCTGGCCCTGGTCGAAAAAATGTACCAGTCGCTGGGCATGTCGACAGCCTACATGAGCAGCGATGAACAGGATCATACCACCGCCTTTGTTTCTCACCTGCCGCACGCGGCTGCCTTTGCACTGGCCAATGCTGTACTTGCCAAGGAAGACGGCAGCATCATCTTCGATCTGGCATCGGGTGGTTTCCAGTCAACTGTCAGGTTGGCCAAAAGCTCTCCGGAAATGTGGGCTCCCATCTTCAGGCAGAACCGTGATTATGTAATCGAAGCAGTCAATGCCTATATACACCACCTGAAGGATTTCAGGGAAGCGCTTAAAGACGATGAGCAGGATCACCTTATCAAACTGATCCTGGAAGCCAATAAAATACGCACGGTCCTTAGCGGGGAAAGTACCTCCATGACCAAAAACGAAGCAACAATCGTAAAATTATACACAAAAAAATAGAAAAAATGGTAGCAAACTTAAAAGTAATGCCCATCAGCCATTGGTTGCCAAAAATTGACAACCCATTGCTGATCAGTGGTCCATGCAGCCTGGAATCAGAAGAACAGGCACTCTCAACAGCCCGCGAACTGGCCAAGGACAAACGTGTTTTCGTCTATCGCGGCGGTATCTGGAAACCACGCACCCGACCGGGAATGTTTGAAGGAGTTGGTTCTATCGGACTGGAATGGCTGAAACTGGTTAAGCAGGAAACGGGTTTGCTGACTGGCACTGAAGTTGCCAATGCACAGCATGTCGAAGAATGTCTCAAAGCCGGTGTTGACGTGATGTGGATCGGCGCACGCTCGACTGCTTCTCCATTTGTAGTTCAGGAGATAGCGGATGTACTGAAGGGCACAGACCAGGTGATCATGGTAAAAAACCCCGTCAATCCCGATGTCCAATTGTGGGTTGGAGCGCTCGAACGCCTGAACCAGGCCGGACTGAAAAACCTGGTGGCCATTCACCGCGGATTTACCCCATTCAGTGATACCAAATATCGCAACTATCCGAACTGGAAAACGGTGATCGAACTGAAACGCATCCTGCCGAATCTTCCGATCATCTGCGATCCAAGCCATATATCAGGGAAGCGGGAATATCTATTCGAGATTTCTCAGAAGGCATTTGACATCGGCATGGACGGACTGATGATCGAATCGCATATCGATCCATCCTGCGCTCTGAGCGACAAAGACCAACAGGTTACTCCTGCCGATCTTGCAAAAATCCTTGACAAACTGGTCATCAGGTACGCGAATTCAGATGATCCGCAGTTTGAAAATAAACTGGAACTTCTGCGCGGACGCATCGACGGGATTGACCATGAAATTATGGAGGTCCTGGCGCAAAGAATGAGCATCGTCAGACAGATTGGTCAGTACAAAAAGGAGAACCAGGTTACTGCCCTTCAAATCAACCGCTGGACCCAGATCATGGAAGATCGTTCCAGACTGGCTGAAAAACTTAGCCTTGATGATACTTTTGTAAAGTCTCTGTTTCAACTGATCCACGAGGATTCAGTGAGACAGCAGACAGATATCATGGACAGCGAGTAGCAAAAGACTAGAGGACTGGGAGAAGGGGAGACTGGGAGAGTGCGACTCCCAAATGTGGCTCCCTGATTCTTCGGTCCCTTATTTTTTGGTCACTGTCGAAGGGACCGAATTGCCTAATTGTCAAAAGTGTCCTGATTGTCCAAAGAGTCCATAAAGCAAGATCAGCCGAAGGGCGGACGGAGGAAGATAATATTGAAAAACGGGAGAAAAACAAAAAGATTTAACCTGATTACAATTGTCAATTGTCAATTGTCAACTGCTCACTGATCTTTTTGATGGCCCTGGCAATGGCCGGTTCTATTTTGACATAAGGGAGTTCCTCCTTGGCAATGTATATCACCATCAGGGCAATACGCGAATCAGTTGCGTTCAGTGCGGTGTACAAATTTGATTTGTGACGCCGGTAAGATTCCCTCAACAATCTTTTCAGGCGGTTGCGGTCGACAGAGTGTTTAAACAATCTTTTTGCCACAGAAAACCCTGTCTGTGATGGAAATGTAGATGGAAGCAGATCCTGTTTTTTCCAAACAATTTTTACCGGGTAGCACAAAAAGCTGTTACCTGAGAGAAACAAATCCCCCATAATTTTCTGACTGCATAACTTCTCTTCTTTCCGAAAAGTTTGAGAAACCTGATCTGTCAAATTCCTACTTGTGGTTTTTGTTGAATTCTGATATGTATTTGTCGAGGGCTGATGTCATGGAAGGAGTCTCCGGAAGAGGAGCTTCGATGTCCACATTCAAGCCTGCATCTCTAACTGCCTTTGCTGTTGCAAAACCAAAGGTCGCGATCTTCGTTTCGTTTTGCAGGAAATCAGGGAAATTGAAAAACAATGATTTGATGTCTGAAGGACTGAAGAATACCAGTACATCGTAGTTAACATTCTTTAAATCTGACAAATCACTGCAAATTGTACGGTACATGACTGCGGGCTTGAAATTAAGCCCCATGGCAGTCATCTTCTCGAGCTCGTCAACTTTATGAATATCAGACAACGGCATCAAAAAAAATTCCTCCTTGTGCTTTGTTAGAACTTCGAGCAGTTCTGAAAATTTTCCGGGAGCATAGAAAATTTTGCGCTTCCTGTAAACGATGTATTTCTGAAGATAATGGGCGGTGGCTTCAGAAATACAGAAATATTTCATCGAGTCGGGTATAACTACCCTCATTTCCAGGGCCATACGAAAAAAATGATCAATGGCAGTACGGCTGTTAAAAATCACTCCAGAATAATCAAGGATATTGATCCGTTCTTTCCTGAAATCTTTCGCTGAGACGCCCTCAACGTGAATAAAAGGACGAAAATCTATCTTCAAATTGTTCTTGCCAGCCAAATCGTTGTAAGGAGAATTTTGAAAATTCGGCTCCGGCTGAGTAACTAATATCTTCTTGATTTTCAACTCTTTAATTTTTAGTAATTTTTAATTTCTGCCAACTTTAACCGTTGGTTGCCAATTTGGCCACCAAAAGTATTGGAAGAATTTCAAGGGCACAAAGGTACAAAATCAAATAGAATATTGAAACACCTTCCCGAAATGCGAAAAAAATTGATCGGATGACAGACATCAGATAGAACAGAACAATCAGCCCGGGAACTACAAAAAGTGAAACTGGGGCTAAAGCAGGTACCATGGAGTGAATGGTTGCTATCGGTAACAAGATCAACCCTAATACGTTGTGGTAAAGCATCATGTTAAATACGAGTTCCCCGGTAGTCTCCCTCTTGGAGAAGATCGACCCGAGGATTTTGTACAGGAGTATTTTTAACATGAAATAGCCATTGGCAACCGCCAGCACGATCACATACAATTCCATTCCGCCAAAACCTGTCATGGATACTCCGTTATCCCTTGCAATAAGGAAAATAGAGAAAGGCACAAAAAGATAAAATATCAGGTTTAACCTGAAAAGTCCGAAATTATTGCTATAGCCCTGCTCGCGAAAAAGGCGTGCGGAAATTGAATAATTAAAAATGCTCTGGAATACCTGAACCATGTATTTGGTGAAACCGAAGCGCAAGGAGGCAAATACCATCCAACCGATGATGATCAGGAAGAACGTCCAGTCCTGAGTGACCATTTTCATCGGTTTTCCTTCAAAACCGTAGGGTTTTCCCGGCTGCAGGGTAACCGGAACTTTCAAGGAGAGGGAATCAACCGGAACCGGTGTGAAACTCCAAAAATTTAAGGTATCCCCATCAGACTGGTAATAACCCGGATTTCCCGTGTAAATATTGACGTTTTGATCCCTGTCAGAACTATTTCCCTTTGATTCAGAATCTTGATATTTAACAGAATTGGAAACCTTTGAAACCTGCTTCTTTGCTGTTGGCGCAGTGTTTTTCCCAGATAGTTGCTGATGGTATTTCTCTGCCGCCTGAATGATTCGATCTTCTTCACTCACCTGCCTCTCATTCCTTGATGACTCTTTTGACGGATGCAGTTGCTTTTGGGTATTTTTTGGTGCGGATGATTTTGCCCCCAGGTGAGGAGCCTGCACGGTTTTGGCCGCTGATACATATAAAAAAGAGGTGGCAGAAAGCAGCATTGCACGATTAAATAAGATCGCCGCAAAGATAACAAAAAGAGATGGAAACGCTAAATAACCGCATACTCCATTCAAAATTATCAATTCAACCATTAATCAATATCTTTGCACCATGGAAAGTAACTATCAACCGCATATCTATTTTGCGCCGCTGCAGGAATCAACGGATTTCGTTTACCGCAGGGCCCATGCCAAACATTTTGGTTCTATTGACAAGTATTTTTCTCCCTATCTGCTGGTTCAGAAAGATGGTAGTTTGAAAAAATCACATTTACGCGATACGCTGCCGGAAAACTGCCAGGGCTATACCCTGGTCCCCCAGATTATGGCAGGGAATAGCGCCGATTTTATCTTTCTGGCCAACCATCTGGCCGCTTTGGGCTATGAAGAGATCAACTGGAACCTGGGATGCCCTTATCCGATGGTAACAGGAAAAGGAATGGGATCCGGACTGCTGCCTCAACCCGAAAAGATCAGGGAGATACTGGAAGCCGCGCTTCCCCGCATCAAAAGCCGGTTGTCGGTCAAACTGAGGGCCGGAATGGTCTC
This sequence comes from uncultured Bacteroidia bacterium, assembly GCA_903902325.1. GTDB lineage: Bacteria > Bacteroidota > Bacteroidia > Bacteroidales > Prolixibacteraceae > CAINVV01. The sequence goes on along the minus strand of CAIUUO010000083.1, from coordinate 32,437 downwards.
TGGGGAAGAAATATTTGAGGTGATGCCGGTTCTGAACGATTTCCCGCTTACAGAAGTAATCATTCACCCAAGGATTGCCAAACAACTTTATAACGGTACACCCGACAGGGAACTTTTCGAAAAAGCATTGGGATTGAGCAAAAATCCGGTTGTTTACAACGGGGATATCTTCACCTCCGAAGATTTTGAAATGATACAGAAACAATTTCAATCCATAAATACCTGGATGATCGGCAGGGGCCTGCTCAAAAATCCATTCCTTGCAGCAGAACTCAAAGGGGTTCAACTTCCCGGAAAGGAAGAAAGGGTTGTGATGCTGGAGCAATTTCATGAAGAGATATACAGTAATTATGCCACTTTGCTAAGCGGGCAGAGCCATCTGATTACCCGGATGATCAAGTTCTGGGAGTACTTTTGCTTTCTTTTTCCAAACCCGCACAAGGCTTTCAAGCGTATAAAAAAATCCGTCAACCAAACCAAGTACGAAATTGCGGTAAGGGATAATTTCCTGCAGTTGCGGAATGAAGAGGAATGATTCGACAATGTGACAATTCGACGATTCGACAATTAAAGAATAAATTGTTTTTTTAATACTTTATTCTATCAATTCAAAATCTTGATGAAATTTAAGAACGAATTCCAACATTGCCGAATCGTCGAATTGTCGAATTAACTAATCGTCGAATTAATGTGCCAGCAGCCAATTTTCGGCAGCATCCATCTCCACTTCGAGAGGCACAGTAAGCTCAACTGCGTGCTCCATCTCCTCCTTGACAATTTTTTTCACTTTTTCGGTTTCAGACTTCAGCAGGTCGAAGTTCAATTCGTCATGTACCTGAAGGTTCATTTTCGAAGCAATATGTTCGTTGTCGAATCTTCGCTGTATCCTGACCATGGCTACCTTGATGATATCGGCAGCAGAGCCCTGGATCGGGGCATTGATGGCATTGCGTTCTGCGAACCCCCTGACTGCCGCGTTTTCGGAGGTGATGTCTTTCAGGTATCGTCTCCTGCCCATGATCGTTTCCACATATCCCCGCTTACGGGCAAGCAGAATCTGCTCGTCCATGTATTCCTTCACCTGCGGGAAGTTGATGAAATAGTCGTCGATCAGCTGCTTGGCTTCGTTGCGCGGAATGTTGAGCCGCTGGGCCAGTCCAAAGGGTGAAATGCCGTAGATAATCCCGAAATTGGCCGTCTTGGCTTTTCTACGCATGTCTGAATTGACATCCTTCAGCGGTACGCCGTAAATCTTCGATGCCGTGGCAGCATGGATATCCTCCCCGTTGGCAAATGCTTCGATCATCACCCTGTCGCCCGACAAGGCTGCCATGATGCGGAGTTCAATCTGCGAGTAGTCGGCCGACAGGAACAGGTGGTCGCTGTCGCTGGGCACGAATGCCTTGCGGATTTCCCGGCCATTTTCATCACGGATGGGGATATTCTGCAGGTTGGGATTGTTGGAACTCAGCCTTCCGGTTACGGCAACAGTCTGGTTGTAGGAGGTGTGAATCTTGCCTGTTTTGTGATTGATCAGTTTCGGCAGCGATTCCACATAGGTGGAGAGCAGTTTTTTCAGTCCGCGGTGCTCAAGCACTTTTGCGATGATTGGGTGGCGATCCTGCAACATGACCAGTGTCTCCTCGTTGGTGGAGTATTGCTTGGTCTTTGTCTTTTTTGCCTTGCTGTCAAGCAACAGTTTGTCAAATAAAATATGCCCCAACTGTTTGGGTGACGAAATATTGAAAGGCTCTCCGGCCATTTCTGTGATTTCAGCTTCGAGTTTGATGATTTGTTCACGAAGGATCACGGCATACTCATCCAGTGCCTTCACATCAATTTTCATCCCGGCCAATTCCATTTCGATCAGTACCTTCAAAAGCGGCATCTCTACTTCTTCGAATAGCTTGATTACATTTCCCTCAACCAACTCTTTCTCCAAGAGTGGTTTCAATTGCAAGGTGATATCTGCATCTTCGCAGGCATACTCCTTAATCGTTTCGAAATCAACAGATCGCATGGTAGTCTGGAATTTACCCTTGCCGATCAGTTCTGACGTGGCAATTTTTTTGTACCCGAGATAGATTTCACTCAGAAAGTCGAGGTTGTGGCGCAATTCAGGCTGGATCAGGTAATGGGCCACCATGGTATCAAAGATCGGGCCATGCAGTTTGATCCCGTACCCGGAAAGCACCAGGGCGTCAAATTTGATGTTCTGCCCCACCTTGGTGATGGTTTCGCTGTCGAAAAGCGGTTTAAACTCCGCTACGATCTTCCTGGCAAGTTTCTGATCTGCGGGAACCGGAATGTAATACGCTTCTCCTTTTTGGAAGCTGACTGAGATACCAACCAACTGATCGGCGAGCGGATCAAGTCCGGTGGTCTCCGTATCGAAACAAAATTCCTTTTGTTTGAAAAGTTCGCTGATAAGTTTTGTCCTCGCTTCTTCACCTTCCACCAGGTGGTACTGGTGGTCGTAAGAGTGAATCTGCTCCAGATTTGAAACGGGTGCAGAAAATGTCTCCTCGTTGAAATCAAACAGGGATCCCTGCTGACTGGCAGGTTTCGGTAAAGGTGCTGCCTCCGCTTTCGGAAGTTTGGAGATCATGGTCCGGAACTCGAGTTCAGAAAATAATCCATTCAAAAGCTCTAGATCAGGTTCCTTGCGAACCAGTTCGTCGGGTGAATGGTTCAGGGGTACATCTACGATAATTTCTGCCAGCTTTCTCGAGAGGCGCACCTGTTGCTCAAAGTTGACAAGGCTCTCCTTCTGCTTGCCCTTTAGTTCTTCGATGTGGTTGTAGACACCGTCGATACCGCCAAATTGTGAAATAAGCAGCGTCGCCCCCTTCGGTCCGATTCCCGGACAGCCGGGAATGTTGTCGGACGAATCCCCCATCAATCCAAGCAGGTCAATTACCTGGTCAGGATTGCTGATCTGGAAATTTTCGCATACTTCTTTAACACCCCAGATTTCCATCTCATTGCCCATGCGTTTTGGCTTGTACATGAAGATATTTGGGGAGACCAGCTGGGCATAATCCTTGTCGGGAGTAACCATGTAAACTGTGAAATCCTCCTTCTCTGCCGTCTTGGCCATGGTGCCTATCACATCATCGGCCTCATAACCGGTGCATTCGAGTGTCGGGATCCGATAGGCATCAATCATGCTGCGGATATAGGGGATGGCAATCCTGATGGCCTCAGGCATGGCATCCCGCGTGGCTTTGTAGGCATCAAACATTTCATGCCGGAAAGTCGGACCATGCAGGTCGAAAGCCACGGCGATATGTGTGGGTTGTTCCAGTTTCAGAATCTGCTCAAGGGTATTGACGAACCCGAACACGGCCGAAGTGTTCATCCCTTTGGAATTGACCCTGGGATTGTTGATAAAAGCAAAATAGGAGCGGTATATCAGTGCGTAAGCATCAATCAGAAACAGCTTTTTCATAATTCATCTTTTAATGAACCAAAGCTACTAAGTAATTGACAATTGACAATTGACAGTTGACAATTATGCAAATCATTGATTACCTAAGGTTACAATATATTTTCCGGGTTCTGTTCTTCACCATGAACTTAAAAGCCGAAGAGCCGGACAACTAAATTGCCGGCTCTTCGATTATTTTACATCAATTGAGTGATGTTATATTAAGATGGATCGTTTGAAAACTAAAATCAGTTCCCAATGTTAATGGCACAAATAATTGTCAATTGTCAATTATCAATTTAATTATTGCACTGGCAACTCTCAACGCATTTTAGAATACCACTGAGGCCCGAATGTTTCAAAAAATAATAGGTGTTTTTTCCGTCACGCGTGGAGGCGAGAACACCCTTTGATTTCAAAATTCCCAAATGGTGAGAAGTGGCCGACTGCTCAATGCCGAGCTTCTCGTAGATCTCAGTGACAGTTAACTTTTGATTGCCTTCCAAATAGCTGACAATGGTGATTCTCATCGGATGAGCGATTGCTTTTAACATCTCCGCTGCAAGTGTCAATTTTTCCAAAGTCTGTTCGCTTGGGTTCATTGGTATTAATTGTATAAATATTTGTAATTCAGTAATACAAATATATAGATAACATATAATTAATCAATGGAACGAATCGTTAAAAAGTTTAATTTAGAACAGGTACAAACAATCTCGGCATCGTCGAAAAAATATTACTTTTGGCAATATAAACAGCTGATTACTGCATGGCATCAATTAATGAGATCATAGCTCCTGTTGAAGCAGAGTTGAAGCATTTCGAACCCTATTTCAAAAAATCGACCAGAACTTCTATCCCTTTTCTGGATACGATCATGAATTATATCCTCAGGCGAAAAGGGAAACAAATGAGACCCATGCTGGTCTTTCTTTCTGCCAAGTTGAACGGGGAATTCAATGAGCGGACCTATCATGCCGCACTCACAGTTGAATTACTTCATACGGCTACGCTTGTTCACGATGATGTGGTGGATGAATCCTACCAGCGGCGTGGTTTCTTTTCTGTCAATGCCATTTGGAAAAACAAGATTGCAGTACTGGTGGGTGATTTTATCCTGGCCAAAGGACTGTTGTGGTCGATAGAACACAAAGATTATGATATCCTGCAATTTATCTCTGCTGCAGTCAGGGAGATGAGCGAAGGAGAGATCCTCCAGATCCAGAAAGCCCGGAAACTGGATATCACGGAGGAGGTTTACTTTGAGATTATCCGCAAGAAGACTGCTTCTCTGATGGCTACCAGCGCCGCTGTGGGAACTTGTTCTGTCACGGAAGATCCGGATATCATCGAGCGTATGAGACTGTTCGGCGAGTACGCGGGCATTGCCTTCCAGATCAAGGATGACCTGTTTGATTTTCAGAAAACAAACCTGGTCGGGAAACCTACCGGGAATGACCTCAATGAGAAGAAAATCACCCTGCCACTGATCCATGCCCTCAACCATGGAAGCGCATCTGAAAAAAGAAGCATCCTCAACATCGTTCGCAAGAAGACCAAGACCACCTCGGATATTGCTGAGGTTTCAAAGTACATTGCTTCCAAAGGCGGATTTGACTATGCTGAAACAGTGATGCAGGAGTACCACCAAAAAGCACTGAATCAACTGACCACCTACCCCGATTCTGAATACAAGCGAGCGCTGATTGCTTTTGTGGGATATATCACAACAAGGGTAAGTTAGGGAGAAGTGACTAAAGTGCGCTAGAGTGAACTAAAGTGCCTAAAGTACTTCCGGATCCCCCAAAATGCAAAATCTCCGCGGACCTCTGCGCATTCTCCGCGACCTCTGTGGTAAAAATTTTAACCGCTGAGAACACGCAGGACACACAAAGAACCGCAGAGAAGTTTCCCTCAAAATACTTATTTCTTCTTGCTGAAATTGACAATCAGGAAATAGGTGATAAAACCCATGGAGATGGAAACCAGTTCTATGCCAAAGGGTAACATGCTTTCACGCATGAAATCCCGGTAGGCATCTTCATTGCCCATCCCCGGACTCATCTGGTGGATTAATATAAATCCAAGTCCGGCAAAAAATGCAACCAAACCCCATTTGAGGGAAGGATATTTATTGGCCTCCTGGTTCTCGGTGGATGAAGAGGCAATTTTTTGCTCAAGGATACCGGCATTCTCAAAATGCCCCGCCTTGATTATCTTTCTCCTGAGTAAAAAATCAGTTAAGTTTTTGATGATTTGATAGAAAGCAAAAAATACTACTGTAGCCATTAATACTTCGTTCATGATATTCGGATTTAAAGTTTTTGTAATATGTGACAATGGCTATTTGCAAAATGTTGCAATAGAGCATGTTTTTATTTTCAAAAAATATCCGGATGGATTGCAACATTTTTTGACTATTGTTGTCCAATGATTCGTATGAATGACTCTGAACTGATCAGCCAGATTGCCAGCGGGAACATGAATGCATTCGCATTTCTGGTCAATCGCTATCAAAAGTTGGTGGTTCATATTGCCGGACGAATCATTCAGCGCCAGGATGAGCTGGAAGATGTTTGTCAGGAGGTGTTCATCAATGTGTTCAGGCATCTTGGCAAATACCGGAACGAAAGCAAATTGTCCACCTGGATCGCCACAATTGCCTACAACACAAGCATCAACTACTTGCGAAAACACAAAAAGTGGGATGAGGTGAATCCGGATGACTCAATGGCCCTTCGCAACCTGACGGATTTCAGGACTGAAAGTTATGAAACAACCGATTTGCACAAATATGTTCGTGAGCAAATTGAAATGTTGCCGGTTCATTATCGCACCGTACTGACTCTTTTCCATCTGGAGGAGTTTTCCTACGAGGAAATAGAACAGATTACAGGTATGCCGGAAGGCACTGTGAAGAGTTACCTTTTCAGGGCGAAAGCACTCCTAAAGGAAAAGCTTAAATTTGTAGTGGATGAAGATAGTTTGAAATTAGTAAAGGAGATATCCCATGAAAAGTGAGAAGCTTTCAGAAATATTGGAACAATCATTTGGCGCGGAACCTGATTACCGGCTTCCTGCTGATTTTGCCCAAAAAGTAAGTTCATCCGTGATCAGGCGGGAAAAATGGAAAACAGACCTCCGCGAATATCTGTATCTGATGGCCGCTTTAATTATACTAATTGCCGCCGCATCCGGAGTATATTATCTTTTGGACAAGGAACTTGTGATCCGTCTTGTGAAGTTTTTCAAATCAAATATTTCTCCCCTTATTTTCATGATCATCATCCTGAATTTTATTTTGCTTGCAGACAAAGTCCTTCTGCGACTTTTATTCAGCCGTTGGAAAACAGAGCATTTTGATTCAGGTACAAAGTAACCGTTGCAGCTAAATATTCTTCATCCAACCAGGGCAATCAGCACCACATAATTCTTACCGTATTTTTTTGCACACTTCGGGCAGGTGGTATACCAATGGTAAATTTTGGGGTCGATATATCCTTTTGCAGCCAGCAACAGATCAAAATCCTTGCACCATTTTCCGGTATCCTTGAAAGGACCCTCATAAACCTTGCTGTAGAATTTGCCAGTCAGTACCTTTTGCGGCAGGGAGGGAACTGCTTTGTCCACAGAGATATAAATGTCCATGTTCCATTTGGAGGTTTGGTCGGAAAGACAGATTCCCTCAGACCAATCGGCACCGGCCTCACGGATTTTTTTATCCATCTTTTGCATCACACTGCCAAAATTGATCGGCATGTAGAAGAAGGTACAAACGGAACCTCTTACAAATAGTTTGTCGTTCCAATCAAAATGGATGTTGTCCCAGGGGATGGGATCAAATTTCGGGCAACAGATTGGTTCATTGGTAGTTTCCATGGCCTATAAAAAATAGTGAATAATGAGAAGCAAAGACATAAGACATGAGATATAAGACATGAGGTATGTCTGATGAAAACCTTAATATCCTGTTTCTTTTGGATAGTTCATTTCTTAACGTTCTATACTGCCCGCAACCATTCGACTTCGCTCTGGGATAGGATTTTCATCACTTTCACGTAGACTTCGGCTGGCTCAACTGGCACCGGAATCTCTCTGACCGTTTCTCCGTTTAACTGTTTCCCCGTCTCATTTCATTATCCTCGGAGTTGCATTCGTCCGCTCGTCCAAGTCATCCCTGTCGCCCCCTCGGCATTTACTACTTCCCCACCTCCGCATGCGGCCTGCCGCGCAATGCACTCCATGTATCGTCCAGCGCGATTTGTGAAACAGGGCGAAGCCCGATTAATTCCAGGCACTCCCATACCAGCTCCCTTTTCAGGTCACTCCTGATGCCGCCACCTCCTTTGGGATAGCAGGCCCAAAACAGGCAGTCATATTTGCCTGCCTCTTTCACCTTTAAAATTTGTTTTTCAAGTTCTAACCTCCCGGAGCCAAAAACCTGGACAAAATCGTATTTGCCCGAATTTTCGGGGTTCAGTATACTGTCATAATCCATGGATGCAAATAATGACAGGTAACCTTCCGGAGAATTCATGATCAATATTTTGGAAGTCTTTCCGACTCTCATCTTTTTCAGTATACCAGGGTCAAAACTATTTTCCATTCAGAATATTGAATTTTTAATGTTACGGTACCTGCCAGCCACTTTTTTGGATGAAAAGGTGAATACAAAATTAATGCTGGAATGTTAGGATTATTCAAACTTCAAAACTAAAAATAGGATATTTTTTCTTCTGTGATAGAACTTAACAAATTGTTTGCCAGTCGGCTCGCACCAATTCTGAATAGTTTTGGGGTGAGCCAGTCCGGGCCCAGAATATTCCTGACAATGGCCAGGTAGTACAAGGCATCGGCACTTTCCACAATTCCGCCCGCTGCCTTGAATCCAACTTTTTTTCCTGTCCGCTGATGGAATTCCCTGATGGCGCTGCACATGACAAAGGCCGCTTCGGGCGTTGCAGCAGGATCCATTTTCCCTGTTGAGGTCTTGATAAAATTCGCACCTGCCTGCATCGACAACATCGATGCTTTCCAGATATTTTCAGGGGTCTTAAGGGCACCCGTCTCGAGGATCACCTTGAGGTGAGCTTTTCCGCAGCTTTTTTTGATGACAGAAATTTCCCTTGCCACTTCGCTGAAGTTGCCTTCCAGGAAAGTTCCGATGGAAATCACGATGTCAATTTCGTTGGCTCCTGCCGAAACAGTCATGGAAGTCTCCAGTTGCTTCACTTCCAGAAAAGTCATGGAAGACGGAAATCCCGCAGATACGGCTGCAATGGCAACTTTCGGATCCTTCAGGTTCTCCCTGACAGTCCTAACCAGGGTGGGATAGACACAGATGGCTGCCACATTGGGAAGTTCAATAAAGTGTCGCGGAAAAAGGGATACTTTTTCCGCAAATGTGCGTCCCTTCTCCTGGGTATCATCGGCGCCAAGCGTCGTTAAATCGATGCAGGAAAGTGCCAGCTTCATCTCTTCCTTGGAAAGGGAACCACTCATTTTGGCCCGGATGGCTGCCAGTCCGTTCTTTACCTCATCTGCCTGAAATGTCCTGTCAATGTTGTCAGTTAAACTGCTCATATTTTATTTTTTTATGGAATACCTGCTATTAAGTTGGTTAAATTTACGCATAATACACTGATATTCAAATATTATTTTGTTACTAAATTGAAACGCAATTTTATTTTCATTATTTGCTCCTTCCGTCCGATCCTGTCATTATAGGCCCAACCCTCTTCTGCACGCGGACGTGGATCTTCAGGCATTCGCCGACCCCCGGTTAAAACCGGGGGCTACCAATATTTCGCCACTACGTGGCTAAACATAGGAGTCGAGTTCATTTTCACTTTTCCACATTTTCCAATTTTCATATTCTTTATCCCTGTGCTCTGATCCGCTACAAAGGCCGCCCCCCACCTCGTCGTCGTCCCAGTCGTCTAAATCATCCCAGTCGTCCACTCGTCCCAGTCCTTCCCTCAGAATTCCCTGTTCTTCGAATCCATAATAATGGTCACCGGCCCGTCGTTTAACAGTTCGACCTTCATGTCGGCACCGAAAATACCTGTCCCGATGGCTTTGCCAAGTTGTTCTGTTATCTTTTCGATGAATTTCTTATATAGCGGAACAGCAATTCCTGGTGGTGCAGCCCTGATGTAAGAAGGTCGGTTGCCCTTTTTGGTGGCGGCATGGAGCGTAAACTGGCTGACGAGGAGAATTTCACCGCCTGTATCCTTCACCGAAAGGTTCATGACTCCCTGTTCGTCATTAAATATCCGGAGGTTGATTATTTTGGCGCTTATCCAGTCCAGATCGTCCACCGTATCTGCATGTTCAAATCCGGCAAGGACCAGCATACCGTTTCCAATGGAGGAGATCATTTTCTCCTCAACTGCAACCGAGGCTTTGGAAACACGCTGAATGACGACCCTCATACAATTTTTGATTTTAGTTTACCGGTCCCTGAGCTTGTCGAAGGGTCGATTTTAGATTTTGGATTTTAGAATAACGGACTCCGGTCATTGGCTCTGCGGTTGAAAATTGTGGAAAGGCAATTGAATCACAGATCAAAATTAGCGATTTTTAAATATTCCGAGTGGCTCATTGATGATAGCTTAAGTTTTCGGAGTTCCCTATTCCAAAATCGAAAATCGAAAATCGAAAATTTTACATCACCAGTTTGATTGTTTCGGCCAGAAGCCAGTACCTTGCCATCTTACCAATCAGCATGTAGATCAAAGTGAGTTTAGGCGATATTCTGAAGAACCCAAGTCCAAGAATGAGGACATCGCCAATCACGGGAACGAAAGAGAGCAGCGCTGAAATCGGACCGTATTTCTGAAGTTTAGGCAGAATGGCATGAATCTTCTCCATTTTTACTTTGCCGTATTTCTCGATCCATTCTATTCTTCCCAGGTAACCAAGGTAGAAAATAGAGATCCCGCCAAGGGTATTGCCAAGTGTAGCCACCACCATGCAGCTTAATCCGTTTACTCCTGCCAGCATAAGGACCGTCATCACCGCTTCCGAATTGAATGGCAGGATGGATCCCGACAGGAAGCCGGCGACGAAAAGGCCCCAAAGGCCGTATTGCTGGAGAAAATCTACCATGAAGCAGTGCCTAAAGTATTTAAAGTGCCTGGAGTGCCTAAAGTACTTGTCGCTTTAATGTTGCTTGCAGCGAACTTTAGGCACTCTAGGCACTTTAGGCATTTTAGGCACTCGCTTTTAGGAAAGGGCGGCAACAGCCGATCCAATCAAATTGGCATTGTGAATTCCAACCACCTTCACCTTGACATCTTCGTGTCCCAGTTCCTCAAGGATTACCTTCAGATTTTTGGAAACCAGCTTGTTGTATTCCTTGCAATCTTTTACCTTGCTCCAGAAGAGGCTTCCTTCGGCGGTCAGGCAAACTTTTTTGATGGCCGGATCGTGAGCTACCATTACCGAAACGAGTCCGGCAAGTGATGCGGCAACGAGTTTGGCCGAGCGTTTGTAAATACTGCGTGCTGCCTTGATGTGTTTCTTCTTGTACTTGTCGGGTTTGTTGATAAGGTCGGTTAAAGCCTTGGAATCGAAGTTTTCATCAAATCCGTCTTTTGGGAAAAGGGCGGTGAAAACTTTGCCGAGGTACATTCCGGATACGGCCTTTTCGAAACGTTGCGCATCTTTGGTTCCGGAAGCGGCATCGACCTGGTCGTCGATTGCGGTAAGGTGCAGCGGGCGGTAGTTTCCCGACTCGAGGTTGACGGGAGTGAGACCCTGCCAGTTCAAGGATTTGTCGAGTTTTGCAATTCCGTCTGAATGGATGAAGGTTGCCATATTGGTTCCGGTACCAACGATCAGTCCGATGTAACCATCGAAGGAACTGTCGGAAAGTCCGGCAAACAAGCTGGCCACTGTATCGTTAATTACTTTGATGGCAGTAAATTCAACATCTCCTTTTTCGTTCAGATAATCCATCAATGGTTTGCCTATCGGCAGATCAATCATCTCCTTGATGTCAACACCTTTGGTCCAGCGAAGAAGTTTGGCATCTCCATCCGGAAGACATTCTGCAGGATAGGAAAAACAATAACCAATGGGTGATTTTGCAGGCATTTTAAGATCTTTGAGGAAGGATGCCTGTTCGGCAAATAGCTTCTTCTCCGTAAAACCCTTCGTTTTCATGACACTGAGGTCTTTGCTCCAGCCATCTGCTGGATGAATATCGGTTTTGCCATCCTTGAAACTTACAACCGCAGCACGGTAGTTTGTTCCTCCTAGATCCAGAACGGTTGCCTCGCCTTCCACTCCCAGTGTTTTTGGTTTGATGTAGGTTGGGATGCACTGAATTTCCGTGTTGTGATTCTTCAACCCATTCTCTACTTTTTGCTGAACATCAAGCGCAATCTCTTTCAACTGAACCGTTGATAACTTGAAAATATTTTCCTTCATCTTTAAAATATTGATTGGTAAAACTTACAGACCAAAAACCAGGGGGAACAGAATTTTCTGATATGTGGCTGCTTCCGTTTAATTCTGATTTGTATCAAAAGTAGGATTTTATTTTTGCTTAAATAGCCGGTTAATCTTTTTTAACCGACCGGTAACAGAAAAAAATGCACAACCCATTCATTTTGCCTATTTTTGTCAAAAATACGCCCATCATCATGGAACAATTTACGACCCGACAAAATAAAATTGGCCGACTCATCCAAAAGGAACTGAGTGAGTTTCTGCGGCGCGAAGCGCTCACACTGGCCAAAGGCAAGATGGTTTCCGTTACGGCAGTCAGGGTTACCAGGGATATGTCGCTGGCAAGATGCTATCTCAGCATCTTTCCCTCTGAAGGTTCTGCTGATGTTCTGAAGGAAATCAAGTTGCACAAGAGTCACGTTCGCGGGGAACTGGGCCACGCCGTACGTTTTCAGCTGCGTCACGTTCCGGAACTTGAGTTCTTCATCGACGACAGTCTCGATTACATTGAAAAAATTGACACGCTGCTGAAGTAAGTTTCAAAAAACCGACTGCTCATGCATTACGATCCGATCAAACGACAGCTGGGAAACCTCTTCAACCGCACCCCTTCTTTGCGTAAAATTTTCTACCATCTGCTGGACCTCCTCTTGCTTAGGGCGTGGCATGTCGCAAAAGCGCTGAAGGAGTATAAAAAATCGATCCCTACCGGGAATCTGAACATCCTCGACGCCGGCTCCGGATTTGGACAGTATTGTTACCGCTTCTCACGCATGTTCCCGGAGGCTAAAATTCTGGGTGTGGATGTCAAGCTGGAGCAGATGGACGACTGCAACAATTTCTTCCAGAAAACAGGCAAGGCAGGATCCGTGCATTTCGAAGTAGCCGACCTTACCCAATACAAGATGGCTGATCATTACGACCTGATCCTTTCGGTCGATGTCATGGAGCATATCCTGGAAGATGAAACAGTCTTTGGAAATTTCAGCGAATCCCTGAAACCGGGGGGCATGCTGCTGATTTCAACTCCATCCGACCTGGGAGGTTCTGACACGGATCACCACGAGGAAGAAGGAGTCCATGGTTTCATCGAAGAGCATGTCAGGGACGGATACAACAGGGAGGATATCATCAGTAAGTTGCTTAAAGCAGGATTCTCAAGGGTTGAAGTCTCCTACACCTACGGGAAATTCGGATCGGCTGCATGGCGGTTTTCGATGAAATATCCCATTCAGCTACTGGGCGTTTCAAAGGTATTTTACATTATCCTGCCCTTCTATTACCTGATTACATTTCCGTTTTGTGCCATACTGAATTACCTGGACGTAAGCCGGACCAATGAATCTGGAACCGGCTTGCTGGTAACTGCATACAAATAATAATCCGTTGAACTTCTCTTTTTACATAGCCCGGCGATATCTGTTTTCAAGGAAGAAGACAAACCTGATCAACCTGATCTCGGCAATTTCAGTCGTAGGATTGATGGTAGGCACCATGGGCCTGATCATTGGCTTGTCAGGCTTCAACGGATTCGATTCATTGATTAAATCCCTGTTTTCCTCATTCGATCCGGAACTGAGGATCACTGTTAAGGAGGGGAAGAGTTTTTCCACGTCAGGCAGCCAGTTTGATGAATTGCGCAGGATGCCCGATTTGGCCTATTATTCTGAAGTAGTGGAAGACAACGCCTTGTTGCGCTACCGCGACCGTCAGGTTTTTGCCACCATCAAGGGAGTCAGCGATGATTACGTAAAATTTTCGGGCATCGATTCGATGATTACGCAGGGAGAGTTCAAATTGAAGGATGAATCCAACTACTATGCTGTTCTGGGCGAGGGGGTTGCCTACAATCTGGCTGCAGGAGTCAAGCAGATGGAACCGATCAGTGTCTATGTACCTAAAAAAGGAAGGGAATCTGCCTTCCTGCCTACCGGAAATTTCAACCAGAAGCTGATCTACCCTTCCGGGGTTTTTTCTATTCAGCAGGAACTCGATTCCAAATATGTGATCGTTCCGATCGGTTTTGCCCGGGAGATCTTTGAAATGCCGGATAAGGTAAGCGCCATAGAACTCAAACTGAAGGAGGGTGTTTCATCGAAAAAAACTGTTGCAGTGATCTCCGCATTGCTTGGAAATGGGTATGAAATCAAAAACCGCTACCAGCAGCACGATTACCTTTACAAAACCATGCAGAGCGAGAAATACGCCACCTATCTGATCCTGATCCTGATATTGGTCATTGCCTCCTTCAACATTGTTGGATCCCTCACCATGCTGATCCTCGACAAGAAAGAGGACATTTCCATCCTGCAAAGCATGGGAGCCGATAAAAGGACCATCCGTAATATATTCCTCTTTGAGGGCTGGCTGATCTCGCTGCTTGGAGCGGTTCTTGGCACGCTTGCCGGCCTGGCGGTCTGTCAGGCACAGATTACCTACGGGCTGGTAAAATTGTCCGACAAGGCCTCTGCCTTCATCATCAATGCTTATCCCATGAAAATTGAAGCTTCAGATATTATCCTGGTAGTCGTATCAGTCTCGCTGATAGGATTCCTGGCTGCCTGGTATCCGGTACGGTTTATTTCGGAGAAGCTTTTCAGTGATGAAATTCACTAGGAACTGCCATCGTAAAATTTTCAAATTTTTACTGAAGAAAATATCCCAAAATAATAAACTGGATTTTCACTTCGCGAACAAAGATTTGTCAACAGGCTTGAACAACAGTTGGGTAAACAGGTACAGGTCGTTGTTCCAGACATTAAAATCATGCGCTCCCGGTTCCACATAATAGATGTGGGGAACGTTGTTTCTTTTGAAGTAATCGTGAATCTGCCTGCTGGAATAAATCAGATTGTCATTATCACCACAAGAAATCCAACACAGTTTCATCACTTTTTTGGCATCCCCGGGTTTAGGGAGTATTTGTTCGGGACTCTTTGTATTGGGAGCGGCAGAAAATCCGCCAACCCACAAAAATTTATCCAGATGGGTTAATCCAAAGTTAAAAGCCTGGCCTCCTCCCATCGACAATCCGGCAAGCGCCCTGTTCAAGCTGTCTGCCTGTACCGGAAATTTCTTTTCGATGAAGGGGATTAGGTCGTTCAGCAAATCGTACTCAAATTTGGCAAAAGCCTTGATCTTTGCCGTGTCCATCAGGTTACCCATGGCACGGTCGTTCTTCATGGCGCGTCCGTTGGGAAAGACCACAATCATGGGTACAACTTTTTTATCGGCATACAGATTGTCAAGAATCACAGCAGCATGGCCCTTTTTCAGCCATTCACTTTCATCGCCTCCAATTCCGTGCAACAGGTAGAGTACAGGATATTTTTGACTCTTCGAATAACCGGGCGGCGTGTATATAAACACTTTGCGGCTGCTTCCAACAGTTTTGGATTCATAGACCATTGAATCCAGTTTTCCACGGGCAATTTTTGTCCGGAGGGAATCAAATCCTGCAGGTGCATGCTCAATTAAGCTTTGGGCATAACCTTGTGAACAAATCGTGAAAAAACATGCAATCAGAATGTTAAGTTTTAGAAATCTCATATTGGTTGATTTAAAATGTAGTTCAATTCAGAAGTAACCAGTCGCAAGTGTTTAGCCAGTCGACACTTCAACTTCAGTTCGATGTTCAATACGGAATCTAAAACTACTGAATTTTTACAGTTTTCGGAAGAATTTGGCTAAGAATTTTAAATGCCGGGATTTTGCTTCATTGGTGCTATCCGTGGTGTCCTTTGTTTTAAAAGAATAGGATTTCACCACAAAGGGCTCAAAGGTTCACACAATGGAACGGCGATTCGGAAATCGCCGCACCCCTCCGTCCCATTGCGGCTATTCCTCTATGCCCTCTGCCCCATGCCTCCTCATTCTGCAGGGCTGGATACAAATTCATATTTTTTCACTATTTTCCCCTTCAAATTAACTAACCTGGCAGGGATGAATAAAAGATTGGTGTTGTGGTCCATCGCTGTTGGTTTGATCGAATTTCTTCAGGTAGTTGATGTCTTGATTAATTTGGGTACAGATCAGTCTATTCGAAACTATTGAGATTCAGTGATCTGACATATTGTTCCCCAATTTATCTGATACTAGTTAAGCACACAATATCAATCTGTTATAAAATATAGGAAACAACTGCAGATGCAGAAAAGTAGTAATGAGGAATATTGGCAGATTGTCTGGACACAATTTAAAGCAGGCGACCAGGAGGCTTTTGCAATCCTGTACAACCATCATATTGACCCTTTGTTCCATTATGGAACCAAACTTTGTAAGGACACAGATGCGGTGAAAGATTCTCTTCAAGAGTTGTTTCTGGAACTCTTTTTGAAACGCGAAAAAATGAAAGTTAGTCCGGAGAATCTGAAATTCTATCTGCTGCTAGCCTTGAAACGGAATCTGATCAAAAAAATGAAAGCCGGCAGAAAGTTAAGTCAAAAATTATTATTGTCAGTTGATTTTGAACCAGAATACAGCATTGAATTTCAGATGATTGAACAGGAAAAAGAGGCCGAAATCAATCGAAAAGTAATCCATGCCATTGGCACTCTCCCATCCAAACAAAGGGAGGCCATTTATTTAAGGTTCAATGAATCACTTGAATACAGCGAAATTGCCGAGATATTGGATATTCACATAGAATCCGTACGGAAACAAGTCCATCGCGCCATCAAAACAATCAGGCAAATGATTGATAAAGAATCATTTATAACATTACTTTTTTTATTGAAAAAATAATCAGAAAAAATTGTCCATGTTTGAATGGTTCTCTGCCTTTAAGGGTATAAGAACTAACTGAACATGGAACATCTTAGTAAATACATTGAGAATAAAAATTTTATTCTCTGGGTATTCTTGCCCGATGAAGAACTGGAAGAATGGTGGAGCCAGTTTGAGATAGAACATCCCGAAGAAAAAAGGAATATTCTCCTTGCCAGGAAGGTTTTGCTAAAGTTTCGTACGCGAAACAAGGAACTGACTGAAGAGGAAAAAATCGTTCTGTTTGCCCGTGTTCTTAAGCAGATCGAAGAGAAGGAAAAGTCAAGTAATTCCAGATTCCTTGTTTTCACATTTCTGCGATATGCAGCTGTTGCACTTCTTTTCTTCTCTGTTGGGGCGCTACTATTCTACAAACAGAACCAATTCAACCCTCAATTTATCAGTCAGAAACTGTCCGAACCGATACCTGAGAACTCTGCCAAGCTAATCCGTGCCAATGGAGAAGACATCATTTTGAATCATGAAAAATCCATCCTAAAATACCAGGCTGATGGGAAATTGGTTATCGACAACGATACCATCCGCAACAACGAAATAAAACCAGACAGACAGATGGCCATGAATCAGCTGATCATCCCATATGGCAAGACCTCAGAACTGCAGCTTCCGGACGGGACAAAAGTGTTTTTGAATGCTGGTAGCCGGTTGGTTTATCCCGAAAATTTTACAGGAAAATCCCGGGAAGTATTTCTAGTCGGAGAGGCATTTTTTGATGTGAAGCATGACAAACAACATCCCTTTATTGTTCAGACCAATGATTTTCGCGTAAAAGTATTGGGAACTCGATTCAACCTATGTGCCTATCCGACCGACAATGTGGTTGAGACCGTACTGGCGGAAGGGAAAGTAAGCATGGAAAAAAATGATGGCGGTGTTTTTGAAAAAGCCATTGAGCTGTTGCCGAACCAGCTTGCTTCGTTCAACAGAACCACAAAGGAGACAAAGATCAAAGCTGTTGATACCGACAACTATATTCTGTGGACAGAAGGTTTGCTGAAATTTGAAAGTACTGATCTTAGTCGTATCACAAAGCGGCTTGAAAGATTTTACAATGTGCGTTTTCAATATGCTGAACCCTTATTGGGCGGTTTACGGATCTCAGGAAAACTACAATTGAAAGAGGACTTCAATGAGGTTTGTGAACGCGTAGCCAGAGCTGCTTCAGTAAAAATCAATAAAAAAGGAGACGGTCTCTATGAGATAGCAAGATAAAAAAACCGGAAAGTGTTCCAGCACTCCCCGGTTTAAGTGTGTTAAACTTTATTAGTGTATCATTTAACGGATCAAATTTATGAAAAAAAACCGTGTAACTTTTTCTCCGCTAGGAGATGAGGTTCGATTAAGACTTAGAAAAATGAAACTAACTGTACTGCTGACCTTTTTGGTCATGGCCACTTTTGGTAACGGCTTTTCTCAGGTAACTCTCTCACTGCACTTTGACAAGGCTACCATCAAGGAAGTACTTGGGAGTATTGAGCAAAAAACGGATTACGTTTTTTTATACAAGGACAATATCCTTGATGAATCGAGGCAGATTTCAATCGATTTTGAAAATGCGGGTTTTGATGTGGTCTTAAAATCTGTTTGCAATCAAGGTAATGTTGATTACGAGGTTCGCGAGAAGCAGATTATTCTGAAAGAAAAAGCGGATATTTCAACCATACCGGCACCGCAACCGCAGCAGAAAACAACCATATCGGGAAAAGTTAAGGATGACAAAGGATTATCCATTCCCGGGGCATCCGTAGTTGTCAAGGGAACAACAACCGGAATTATTACAGATTCTGAAGGAAACTATACCCTAAACAATATCCCTGCGAATGCAACGCTACAGATCTCCTTTGTGGGGATGAAAACTCAGGAGGTAAAGCTTTCCGGTCAGAAGTCAGTCAATGTGGTTCTGGCAGAAGAGACGATCGGCATTGAGGAGGTCGTTGCGGTTGGATACGGGGTCCAGAAAAAATCGGATTTAACAGGATCGGTGGCCTCTTTCAATACCAAGTCACTCCAGGAACATCCGCAGTCCAATATTATCCAGAACCTTCAGGGCGCCGTAGCCGGACTGAATATTGCCATTACCGGATCAAATGCCGAAGGCTCCTCCACAGCCACGACCATTCGGGGAACCAATTCTATTACTGCTTCGAACAAGCCTCTGATTATCCTGGATGGTATCCCATTCTCAGGTAGTTGGTCAGAATTAAATCCAAATGATATTCAGGCAATTGAAATACTAAAAGACGCTTCTTCTGCAGCTATTTATGGAGCAAGGGGCTCGAACGGAGTAATCCTTGTCAGCACCAAAAAAGGCAAAAAGGAACAGATGACCGTATCTTACGATGGATTTATCTCTATGGACCAGGCTATTAATATTCCAAGCCTGATGGATGGCGATACTTTCTACAAGTACAAAGTGGAGGCCTTAAAAGCTGCAAATACCACTCCGGTTACCCCTGCAAATCCGGAACCCTGGTTGGGAGCCATCACTGCAACGGAAGACCGGATGCACAAGGCAGGCCTCTCAACCGACTGGTTAAAATTATCACTGAGAAATGGATTCAAACAGCAACATAATGCTTCATTCCGCGGATCGGCCGGAAAAACCACGTATTATGTCTCTCTGAATTACACGGACTCAAAAGGTATTTCATTGAATGACATGTTTAAACGAGTCGGATTTCGTTTCAACTTTGACCAGGAACTGACTCCCTGGCTTAAATTCAGCACCAATACCCAGTTCGGCCGGTACGACCGGAGCGGGAAGAGCCCGGATTTCAGTAAGGCATTCCTAATGAATCCTCTTTCAGAAGCTTACGATGCCAATGGAAATCTTAAACTCTCGTCGTGGGAAGACTCCAGCGCCTCTTATGCAAGGAACCCGCTTAGCGCAATCAATGAAAAAAACAGCAATATCACCCAAAAATTAATCACCAACAATGTTTTTGATGTGACCATCCCGTTCATCAAAGGACTTACCTACAAACTGAACACAGGGTACACCACTGAATTTCATAAAGTCGATAATTATCAGGGGCGTGATACCTATGAAGGGCTCAGTGCAAATGGTGTCTTAGCCAACAGTACCGATAATTCGACGGACTGGATCATTGAAAACATCCTCAGTTACATTCAAAAATTCGGCAAGCATTCCTTGTTTGTCACCGGACTCTATTCGGCACAGAGCACCACCAGTGAATCAAACAGTGTCACTGGTTCGAATTTTGGAAACGATGTTATGTATTATTATCAGGTTGCCAAGGCTGGTGTTTTATCCGGTACAGCCAATTACACAAAAGCCAACCATATCTCCCAGATGCTGCGGGTAAATTATGGATACGACGGAAGGTACCTGCTCACCATGACAACCCGTCGCGACGGATATTCGGCTTTTGGGGAAGATTCAAAATTTGGTATTTTCCCTTCAGTAGCTCTCGGCTGGAATGTTTCCAACGAGCACTTTTATAAGGGATCAGCATTGAGTTCTGTTCTGTCAAATTTAAAATACAGGTTTTCCTGGGGAAAGAACGGTAATGAGGCAGTTTCTGCTTATGTAACCCTCCCAAACCTGAGTTCCGATAATTATCTTTCGGATACAAAGTCACCTCTTTATGGTTATTATCCTTCCAGGCTTGCATCCCCAAACCTGGGTTGGGAAACAACCCGTTCACTCAACTCCGGGTTGGATTTCGGATTTCTGAACGACCGGATCAGGGGTACTTTTGACATCTATTGGTCCAATACATCTGATCTGCTGCTAAGCCGGACGATCCCCTCCATCAACGGGACAAATTCCTTAATCGGCAATATCGGCAAGACCAAAAACAACGGAATGGAAATTCAGATTTCCTCAAGGAATATACAGAATAAGAAATTCAGTTGGACAACCAATCTCACCTTTTCGCATTACAAGACCCAGATTGTCAATGTTGGTTTGTATGATGCAGCCGGCAACCCTATCAGCGACATTGCTTCCAATTGGTTCATAGGACAACCTGTTACTGTCAATTACGATTACAAAATCACAGGCATTTGGCAGATTACAGATCCAGCCAATCCTACAGGTAAGCAGAATGCTGATTTTCAATACTCTGTTCCGGGTTACGTCAAATACGACAGGCTGAGTACGAGTGGAGACATCACGCCGGCTGATAAACAAGTCATAGGTTCCAGGATGCCCAAATTTACATCAGGGATGAATAACTCCTTCAGTTACGGAAATTTTTCACTGAGTATTTTCCTCAATTCATCCTATGGTATCACGGCCCGAAATTCATTAATGGATGTTGGAAGCATATCATGGAGGCAGAACCAACTAAACAAGGTGTTTTGGACTCCTGAAAATCCGATCGATACGTATCCAAAGAACGACCTGAACGGAACTGTGAATCCGTTAAAAGCAGGTTTTTACGAAAAAGATAATTTCCTCCGCGTGCAGGATGTGTCGCTTGCCTACAGGTTTCCGGACCGAATCACAAAACGTATGAAAATGCAGCGGCTTGAGTTTTATTTGAATATCAATAACCTCTATACCTGGACCAACTGGACCGGCCTCGACCCTGAATTTATCGGAAGTCAATTGGCTACGCCTAAGACCCGTTCCTTTTTACTTGGGTTAAGATTTGATTTATAACATTTAAGAACATTGAAGACATGAAAAAAATTATATCCATTTTCATATTGCTCCTAACCGTTTTTCTCTCAGGCTGTAACGAGAAGAATTTTTTGAAAGAAGAACCAAGGGATGATATCTATGCGGAAAATCTGCTGGCCAACAACACCGGGTTCCTGAGTATGGAAACCGCCATAAAAGCTTTGATGCGGGAAGAATACTGCAGGGTTGACAACCTTGGGAAATATGGTGCCTCAACCCTTCCGATTGTGCGCCATGCCATGTGGGGATGCGGCACAGACAATTCCTGGAGCAACAATACACACTCTTCCTTCAGGTTTATGTACTATCCGAGCTTAATCAAACAGACCGACCTTGATTGCATGATGTTAACTTTTGAATGGCTCTATAAAATTGTGAGCGCATCCAACATGGTTATTAACAGGGCTGAGGATCCGGCCATCAATTGGGAAGGCGGCAATGTCCTGGCCAATACGGCCAACAAGGAAACCGCGATCGCCAAGGCACGCTTTGCCAGAGCCTGGGCTTACCGCCATCTTACCTATTCATTTGGCGCTGTGCCTCTCTCTACAACTGAAATATCAGGTCTTAACTATCGTACAGACTGGGACCGCAATCCGGTTGCAGACATTCGCAAAGTGATGGAGGAAGACCTGTTGTATGCCATTCAAAAGCTTCCTTTACGGGCAGCAAATAATACCACTGTTTCGGGGGCTATGGCGCGTCATTATCTTGGTGAACTGTATCTTGCTATGGGCAATCCAACCAAGGCAGAAGAAGTACTCAGACCCCTGGTTACCGGCGCTGAATATTCCCTGATGACTTCCCGTTTTGGCAGCAATGCATCTCAACCCGGCTGCGCTTTCATAGACGTCTTCCGCTCACCGCTCTATACAAGCGGTAACAAAGAGGTATTGTATACATTTCTTAATACCCCTCCCGAAGCTGCTTCTACAGGTTCTGCACCGGTTTATCAGAAAAGTACCTGGAAAAACTACTATTCCAATGATGTGGACATCAAGAAAAGTAACCTGTTAGCCCCAGAGGTCGTTGCCGGAACGATCAATAACATCAAGATGCTTTGGCTGGTCAATGGAGGCAAAGGCGCAGCAAGGGCATCCGTTTCACTGGGCTCCCTGCGTTTGTACAATTACAAAAATCAGGGTGCAATTGACGATCGCATCTCAAACAACGCAATGGTGTGGAAAATCTACGAAAAAAATGCGGCAGGCGCCATCGTGGAGTTTCTGAAAAATGGGAAAAGTGTAATCGACACAACAGTTTCAGCCGGAATGGTCGATGACAGCAAAACAACCATCCAAAATTACAAATGGCCTTGTACTAAAAAATGGGATTATGTACAAACTGTCGCTGCTAACGGCGATGCGGATGAATCCTACAATGATCAGGTCTACCTGAGACTTGCAGACACTTATTTGCTGTATGCAGAAGCTTTGTATAAGCTGAAAAATGCCACTGCTGTTGACTGGATCAACAAAGTGCGCAACAGGTCCCAGGCAGTTAGTATAACAGCCAATGACCTTAATGCCCTCGGTCTTGACCTGATTCTGGACGAAAGAAGCCGCGAACTTCTTTCAGAGGAAGAACGTCGTCATACATTGATCCGTGTCAGCCAGGAGAATGGCGGTGATGAACGGGATGTCAACAATTATTTCAAAAAACGCGTCCGTGCATACAACGAAATATGCGGTCGTCCGGCCAGGGGAATGGCCGATGCTTCGATTCCCGTACTCTTCCCAATACCTCAGATATTTATTGATTCGAATACCGGCAGGACTATCACCCAAAATCCCGGGTATTAAATTTATATTCACTTGTAGAGATGTTGCATGTAGAGACGTTGCATGCAACGTCTCTACCTTTATTGATCGACCATGACGAATCTGGCTGCCCTACTTTCGCTGCTGTTTATTGGGTTGACGGCTTATTTGCTTTACAGGAAATACAATCCACAGGGAGTTCTGATTTTTTCAGGTGTTGCAATGTTCTTTCTAGCACTGTTACTAGGAACACATACACTTGAACTGACCAAACCCACCGGAACCACTTTTTTCGATTTGTTCAAGGCAATCGACGAAAATTTCACGAGTAACCTGATGCGTGCCGGATTCATGATCATGACCATCGGTGGCTATGTTGCCTATATGAATCAAATTAAGGCTACAAATGCCCTGGTATTTGTCTCCATGAAACCGCTCGGATTCTTCCGCAAATATCCTTATCTCGCCGCAACCATAGCTATTCCCATTGGGCAGTTATTGTTTATCACTACACCTTCCGCTGCCGGATTGGGGTTGCTGCTTGTGGCCTCGATCTATCCCGTGCTTGTCAACCTGGGCGTCAGCCGGCTGACAGCACTTTCAGTGATTGCCGCTTCAACCATATTCGATCAGGGACCGGGCTCTGCCAACACGGCCTTAGCAGCACAGTTGATAGGAAAAACCAATGTCTTCTATTTTCTTACCTATCAGATTCCACTGGTCATACCCACCACAGTTTTTGTAATGATTCTCTACTATTTCAACAACCGGTATTTTGACAACCGGGATAAAATCAAAGGAAAGCTTACGGATGAGCATTTGATCAACTCCGATTTCAAGGTAGATGTGCCACTGATTTTCGCCATTCTTCCGGTAGTTCCATTGATCATGCTGATTGTGTTTTCTCCCTATCTTAAAATTTTTGATCCGCCAATAACGATCGATACCACTACAGCTATGATGGCCTCGGTGTTCTTATCCCTATTGTTTGTCGGGATCTATAAAAAAAGTCTGAAAGCAGTATTTGAAAGTATCACCGCATTCTGGAAAGGCATGGGCGAGGTCTTCACCAGCGTTGTCACCCTGATTGTGGCCGCTGAAATATTCTCAAAAGGGTTGATCAATCTTGGATTCATTGATGCATTGGTAGATGTTTCCACACACTTGGGGCTAAATGGAGTCGGAATATCCATATTTATTGCACTTTTGTTGTTCTTTGCCGCGATGCTGATGGGAAGCGGAAATGCTGCCTTCTTTTCTTTTGGCCCACTGGCACCAAAGCTGGCACCTCAGCTGGGGTTGAGTGCTGTTTCCATGGTACTACCCATGCAGTTATGCGCAAGCATGGGTAGGGCCACATCCCCAATTGCTGGAATCATTGTCGCAATCTCAGGGGTGGCAGGGGTTTCTCCAATGGAACTTGCCAAGCGGAATACAATCCCGCTGATCGGAGGAATGCTCTTTTTGTTGTCCTATCATTTTTTAACCATCTAAAGAAAAAGTATGCTTAAACTTATCAGGAATGGTCTGGTTTATTCGCCTGACAAACTGGGGAAAAAAGATATTCTCATTGCCGAAGAAAAGATCGTGAAGATCGGGGAAAATCTTTCCATCTCAGGCCTTGAAGTTTCGGAATTTGACTTTGACGGAAAAATTGTGACCCCAGGTTTCATTGATCAACATGTACATATCACTGGTGGCGGCGGTCAGGCCGGTTATTCGTCCATGGTGCCCGAAGTACAGATGAGCGAACTGATTGCCTGCGGCACCACCACGGTTGTGGGGATGCTAGGGACCGATGGATTTGTCAAAGAACTGACGACGCTCTATGCCAAATGCAAAGCACTGGATATGGATGGAATAACTGCCTACATGCATACCAGCTATTATGGATTACCCGAAAAAACCATTCTATCTTCAGTGGCCAACGACCTTATTTTTATCGACAAGGTCATCGGTTGCAAACTCGCTATCAGCGACGACCGCAGTTCTTTTCCCTCTGAAATTGAAATCCTCCGACTGATCAACCAGGTTAGGCTAGGCGGATTTACTTCCAATAAAACCGGTATTCTTCATGTTCATGTCGGTGCCCTTGAAAGCGGTATTGAGGTCCTGCTAGAAATAGCACGTAAATATCCAACCCTTATCCAGCACATCTCGCCTACCCATGTCATCCGGACGAAAGCGCTCTTTGAACAGGCGATCCGGTTTGCAAAACTTGGCGGGATGATTGATGTTTCCACAGGTGGTACTCAATATGATGAACCGTACAAATGTGTTCTGGAAGCTATTAACCAGGGTATTTCGGTCGATTCAATGACATTTTCAAGTGATGGCCGGGGCGGAGTGAAACGGACTGATCCGAAAACCGGAGAGGTAACTTATCGCCCTGCTCCACTCCACCGCAATTTTTCCGAAACTGTTAGGCTTGTCAAGGAAGGTGGTCTACCACTGGAAGAGGCGATCCGACTAATTACTTCCAGTCCGGCAAAGAACCTGAAGATCAATAACAAAGGTTTTATCCGGGAAGGTTTCGATGCGGATTTTTGCGTCATGGATCAGGATTTGAACCTGACGGAGGTATTTTCAAGGGGAACTTTGATGATGGAAGGGCAGCAGGTAATCCGCAAGGGTAAGTATGAAACGAGCATGTAAATCAGTTACATCCAGGAAGATGATAATTCCAATATGCGAGTTCCATACGGCCATTGAAAAATAAATAATAATCGGATGAAATTTAAAAAAAGCACGATACAACAAATAAAATGAGACTGTTCTGGCTATTTTCCTTGCTGTTTATACTTCAGGGTGCTACCCGGCTGGAGGCTATAACAACCAAAAAGGAGATTCTTTTCAAAAAAGGATTTGGTGTGGTTACCTTTACAGGTTATGCTCCATTGAAAGACAAGCCCATCGCCATATATTACTACATCCCGGAAGATGGAGAGATCCGGACTATGCCTGTACTTCTGGCTATGCACGGAGGCGCAAGGGATGCAAAAGAACTGATGGAAGCGATGTCAAAAGAGGCCAGAGAAAAAAAAGTAATGGTGTTTGCACCTGAGTTTTCACTGAAATACTATTCAATACCTGAATACCAAGAGGTTGGGATTGTAACAGAAAACCGGGTTCTCAGGAAGGAGAGTGAATGGACTGTACAGGTTATTGATCCTATTTTCGAATTCATTGTGGCCCATTCAGCGTCGAAAGCCAGGAAATATGATCTATACGGGCACTCTGCAGGTGGTCAGTTTGTTCACCGGTTTATGCTTTTCCACAACAGTCCCTATGTCAACAGGGCAATGGTTGGAAGTCCGGGTTGGTATACGTTCCCCGATACAACTATGGTCTATCCCTATGGCATCAAAAACACTCCATTTGCCAATGAGAAAACCATCCGCGAATATTTGTCCAAGCGGATCATCCTCCACCTTGGAACGAAAGATACCATCAGGGAATCCTTTCTTCGAGTGACTCCCGAGACCGAAAAGCAAGGTAAAAACAGATATCAGCGAGGAGAAAACTACTATCTCTACTTGCAAAATTTAGCGGTAAAAAATAAATGGAAATTCAAATGGACGAAAGTTGAGACTCCAGATGTGCCGCACGATTCTAAACGAATGGGAAAAATTGGACTTAGTTACCTTTACAAATAAATGAATATGAAAAAGTATCTTCAGACTGCGCTATTTCTGCTGCTTAGCATAACCTTGTCGGCTCAGAAACAATCCGATAAAATGACCTTAAAATTCTTTCCTGAGCCTTCATTTTCTATACAGACACCCACCAATCAGAAGCCTTTCGAACAGGGGCTGTGCACGTACGAAGAGTTGATGAGTTTTCTTCAATCCAGGGTAAAGTCCCATCCGGATCTTCTTCGGATGGAATCGCTGGGTAAAACTCCTACCGGGAAGGAGATCCCGATCCTCTATTTTGGAGATGGTACAAACCCAAAAAAATTAAAAGTGTGGTTGCAGGGAGGCATTCATGGGAATGAGCCTGCCGGTGCGGAAGGGCTTTTAATGCTTATCAATCATCTGCTGGATACCCCGGAAGGTGCAATTTTGCTGACAAAATTAGATATCGCCTTGTTGCCGGTGGCCAATGTTGATGGATATATGGCCCAAAAAAGAACTTCTGCAACTGGATTCGATTTAAATCGGGACCAGACCAAATTTGCCGATCCTGTGAGTCCAATCATTAAAGGTGCTTTTATCCGTTGGAATCCGGAAGTCTCTTTTGATTTTCACGAATATACTCCTTTGGAAAAGAAAGGGACAAAAGGAATCCTGGAAGGAAACTCCGCTGGTTATTACGATGTTCTTTTCCTTCCTTCAGGAAATTTGAACGTTCCGGAAGGACTGCGCAAAATGTCAGCCGACCTTTTTGAGGTTAATGCAGAAAAAGCACTCGAAGAAAAAGGATATTCCCACAACTTCTATTTTACGCCATCTGAAAAATCTGGAGATGTTGTCCTGGCGAAGGGTGGCAACAATCCGAGGTCCAGTTCATCCAATTACGCGCTCTCCAATTCAATTTCATTATTGATCGAAATCAGGGGCATCGGACTTGGCCGCACCTCCTATGCCAGAAGAACCTACTGTTCTTTTCTGGTAGCAAAGAGTATGCTGGAAACAGCATCTGCAAATTTCAGGGAGGTGAAAAAAGTGGTAAAAAAAGCCATTAAGGAGACTGTGTCCCGGAAGAATGAGATCGTAGTAACCGCTGACGAGACCATGACAAAATATCCGGTGAAGTTCATCGATGTGAATAAAAATGAGGTGGTAACATTGGACATGAAGGTATCCGATGCCCTGCTTCCAATCGCGACCCTTAAACGGGAACGTCCTGTTGCCTATATTCTGACACCTGACTGCAAAAAAGAAGCCGAAAAAATGGAAATTTTGGGGATTAGGGTTACTAAAACAAAAAACCCAATGATACTTTCGGTGGATCGCTATGTAATAAGCAGTTACGACGAAGCGAAAATCGAATGGGAAGGGATTTATCCGGTAAATGTGCAGTCAAAACTATCTGCTGCCAGGATAACTTTCCCTGCCGGCAGCTTTGTCGTAAAACTTGACCAAAAGAATGCCAATTATGCTGTAATTTTGTTGGAGCCAGAGTCTGAAAACGGATTTGTAAACATGGCGATAACCAAAACAGCCTTGGGAAAGGAACTTCCATTTTACAGGCTGGAAAAAGGGAAAATTCCTTGATTGAAATAAATCAACTGACTATCTTTAACATATGAGAAATATCCACAAGGGTCTCTATTTTCAGGTTATCGTTGCCATCATCCTGGGAGTTATCCTGGGAATTTACCAGCCTGCTTTTGCCGAATCGATGAAACCGCTGGGCGATGGCTTCATCAAACTGGTTAAAATGATGATCGCTCCCATCATCTTTGCCACCATCGTCACCGGAATTGCCGGGATGGAGGATACCAAAAAAGTGGGAAGGGTCGGGATCAAAGCCATTTTGTATTTTGAGGTTATCTCTACACTTGCCCTGATCATCGGGCTGATCGTGGTGAACCTGTTTCAACCAGGTGCAGGGATGCATGTAGATCCGCTCACGTTAGATCAATCTGCTGTAGCAAAGTATGTTACAACTGCAAAAGGCGGACATGGTGTAGTTGAATTTTTCATGAATATCATTCCTGAGAACATTGTCAGCGCCCTTGCTGAGGGAAATATTCTTCAGGTATTGCTTTTCTCTGTACTGTTTGGATTCGCACTGTCCAAAGTAGGCGACAGGGCGGCTCCAATTTTAAGAGGCATCAAATCACTGGAGGCCGGATTGTTCGGAGTCATTAAAATTATCATGAAAGTTGCACCCATCGGCGCCTTCGGAGCCATGAGCTTCACCATCGGGAAATACGGAGTGGGCTCACTTGCTTCGTTGGGTCAGTTGATGCTATCATTCTACACAACCTGCATACTCTTCATTGTCATCGTATTAGGAAGTGTTATGAAAATTACCGGATATAGCCTTTTCCGTTTATTGAAAGTAATCAGGGAAGAGATACTCATCGTATTGGGAACATCCTCTTCCGAAGCAGCACTTCCGGGATTGATGGAAAAAATGGAAAAGATCGGATGCTCCCGCTCTGTCGTTGGGTTGGTAGTTCCGACAGGCTATTCCTTTAATCTGGATGGCACCTCCATCTATCTGACCATGGCAGCCGTTTTCCTGGCCCAGGCAACAGGCACTCCGCTTGATTTGTCTCACCAGATCACCCTTTTGCTGGTACTTCTGATTACCTCCAAGGGAGCAGCAGGCGTAACAGGAAGCGGCTTCATCACCCTGGCAGCCGTTTTACCCGTTGTCGGAACAGTTCCGGTCGCTGCCCTGGCCCTGATTTTGGGTATCGACCGGTTCATGAGCGAGGCAAGAGCTATCACTAACCTGATCGGCAATTCCGTTGCCACGGTCGTGGTGGCCAAATGGGAGAATGAGATCGACAGGACGGTATCAAAGGAAGCAATAGGATAACAATTTCCTTTTGTTTTTTGCTCCAAAAAATATTCTGATTTTGGCCATTCATTACTGAAGGAAAATGTCCAACTTTAAGCATCCATTAACTCCCCCAAAATGAAAAATAAACAAGCGTTGACAGGAATTCTGATCATCCTGATTTGCCTTTATAACTTCAATCTACGGGCACAAATGCCTGGTGCAAAAATCGGTTCCTTTGACCTCTTTTCAGATGTCGGCGCTCCGGAGATTCCCGGAACAGCCAGCTACGGAGAGCCATCTCAGATGTACCATCTAACTGGTTCCGGCTCAAATATCTGGTTCGGGAAAGACAGTTTTTCCTTCCTTTCGAAGAAAATGAATGGCGACTTTATCCTGCAAACTCGTGTCCGCTTTATCGGGGAAGGGCATGAACTGCATCGCAAAACCGGACTAATGATTCGTCAATCAAAGAGTTCAAACTCTCCTGTTGTTGCCTGTACCATTCACGGAGATGGTCTGACATCTCTTCAGTACCGGATTGCACCGGGCGATACGATGAAAGAGATCAAGTTTACCATAAAAGGTCCGAATGTACTTCAACTGGAGAAAAAAGGAACTACCTTTACCATGTCTGTCGCCCATTTCGGAGAGGTTTATGAAGTTCAGAAAATCGAAAACATGAATCTGGGAACTGATTTGCTATCCGGATTATTTATTTGCTCACACAACAATAAGTTTTCGGAGGAGGTTGA
The DNA here is from genome assembly GCA_903902325.1 of uncultured Bacteroidia bacterium. GTDB lineage: Bacteria > Bacteroidota > Bacteroidia > Bacteroidales > Prolixibacteraceae > CAINVV01. The sequence goes on along the minus strand of CAIUUO010000083.1, from coordinate 2,140 downwards.
ATTTACAAACACCCGTGTATTCAACACTGCCCCGGCAGAACTTGTCCAATACAAAACCTACCTGGGCAGTCTGCTGGAAGTGATGGATATTGCCACCGGACAACGCAGTGTGCTTGCATCATCTGACGGATCATGGCAGGCCCCCAACTGGACTCCCGATGGCAAAACACTCATCTACAACAGCTCCGGGAAACTTTACAATTTCGACCTTGCCACGAGGGAATCCACCCTATTGAATACTGATTTTGTAAGCAAAAACAACAATGACCATGTGTTAACCTTTGACGGAAAACAATTGGGCATCAGCAGCTCTGCAGACGAAAACAAGGGGCAATCCGTAGTTTATTCAGTTCCGGTCACAGGCGGCATTCCGAAAAAAATCACTGCTGAAAGCCCGTCCTATTTCCATGGATGGTCGCCCGACAGCCAGTTCCTCCTGTTTACAGGTCAGCGCAATGGCGATTTCGACATTTACAAAATTTCAAAAGATGGGGGCAAGGAGATCCGACTGACTGACGCCAAAGGATTGGATGATGGTCCTGAATATTCCCCGGATGGGAAGTTTATCTATTTTTGTTCGACCCGTACCGGCAAAATGCAGGTATGGCGGATGGATCCGGATGGCAAAAACCAGACGCAACTGACCTTTGATGCATTGAACAACTGGTTTCCCCATGTTTCGCCCGACAACAAATGGATTGTCTTCATCACCTTCCCAAAGGAAGTACCTGCCGACAGCCATCCGTTCTACCAAAGGGTTTACCTGCGGTTGATGCCGGTAGCCGGAGGCGAAGTCAAAGTGATTGGATATCTGTACGGAGGCCAGGGAACCATGAATGTGCCAAGCTGGTCGCCCGACAGCAGGAGAATTGCCTTCGTGAGCAATGGAAATTTCTAACCTATTTAAATAGCCAACAAAATGAAAAACAGAATTGCATTCTTATTGCTGACATTATTGGTATGCCTCCAAGCATTCCCACAAAATAAGGTATCAGAAAAGCCGCAAACACACATTAAATTTACGCTTAATGCATTTTCATTCAATGATTTGCTATTGGAAAAACCAACTTCTGGCCAGACTGCATTTACTTTGCTGGATCTTCTCGACTGGTGTGCCGTGCAAAACATTGAGGCGGTTGACCTGACTGGCTACTATTTTCCCGGTTACCCGGAAGTACCTTCTGACGAGTATGTTTATCAGATCAAACGCAAGGCATTCCAACTGGGGATAGAGATTAGCGGTACTGGCATCCGAAACAATTTTGCCTCCCCCGACCCTGCAGTTCGTAAGGCGGATGTCGAACTGGCAAAAAAGTGGATCATTGTCGCTTCAAAACTCGGTGCCCCGGTGATCAGGCTTTTCGCCGGTCCGGTTCCTGCAGGATACGAGAACAAATGGGATGAAGTAGCCGGTTGGATGATAGAATGCTACAAGGAATGTGCTGCATTCGGGGAACAGCATGGTGTCGTGATTGGCATCCAGAATCATGGCGATATGCTGCAAACGGCGGATCAGTGTATCAGAGTGGTAAAGGCTGTCAATTCAAAGTGGGCCGGAATTATACTCGATACAGGCAATTTCAAGGTAAACGATCCTTATACTGATATTGAAACCATCATCCCCTACACCGTTAACTGGCAGGTAAAAACCAGTGTATTCGGCAATGCCAGCACAATCAAAACAGATTTACCGCGCCTGATGAAAATTATCAGGAAAAGTGGCTACCGCGGATACCTTCCCATCGAGACACTCAAGATGAAGGACAAACCCTACGATCCCTTTGTTTTGGTTCCGGCTTTCCTGAAAGAACTGAAAACCGCGAAAGATGCGATGTTTGATTAGTTTTTTACTTCAACTGATTAGGTGGCTCATTTCTGATCAAAGGATATTTATCAAGTAATCCAGGAATAATGTCAGATTTCAATTCAATTTTTCATCACCGTAAATCCATGAGGTCCAATGGATATGATTATTCCGCTGATGGATTCTATTTTATTACCATTAGTGTCCAAAACCGGGATTGCTTACTTGGGAAAATTGATTCGAACAAAATGATATTGAATGATGCCGGTCAAATGGTTGTCAAATGGTATACCGAATTGAAAAACAAATTTCCTGAAATCCATTGCCATGAAATGG